>JBGTHW010000084.1:0-6272 GCA_041746035.1 Parasphingopyxis sp. | reverse complement strand
AAAATCGTTCCCAGCGACGAGGCCGCGATGACGAGGCGGATTTCCTTTTTGGTCGGCTGATGCGGTACGACCCCGGCTGCTGTGGCCATGCGGCCCTCTCCCCTTGTGTTTTGCGCGCCTTTTAGGGAGGAAGGGTGCATGTGCGCAATCCTGCTTGCCGTGATTGTTTTTGTCTGACCCAAGAATGTCATTGCGAGCGCAGCGAAGCAATCCAGAGCCGCAGACATGATCGCCAGCCGCTCTGGATTGCTTCGTCGCTGCGCTCCTCGCAATGACGATGCATCCTATTCTCATCGCGCTCTCAATCCGCCCGCACCGAGGACGAATGATGCCCCCCCTTCCCTCAACGCATCCCCCGCGCCATAATCGCCAAGACACAGAATCAAACGGGGAATCACCATGCGCCGCCTTGCCCTTTTCGCCGCCCTCGCCTTTCTCGCCACGCCGCTCGCCGCGCAGGAGGTGTCCGAACGAACGGTCGGCACGGCGACGCTCCAGAATGTCCCGGAAATTCCGGCGGAGATCGAGGCCGCTGTGCAGCGTTTCCAGAATTACCGCAGCGCGACGTTCGAGGACTGGCTGGCGGACGGATCGATGCTGATCACCACCCGCTTCGGCGCGACAAGCCAGGTCCACCGCGTCACCGAACCGCTGGGCGACCGTACGCAGCTCACTTTTTTCGCCGAACCCGTGCAGAATGCCGCGACCATTCCCGGCACCGACCGCTTCGTGCTGACCCGCGATACCGGCGGCGACGAGTGGTTCCAGCTCGAAACCATGGGGCTTTCGGGCGAGCCGCTGCGGCTGACCGAGCCTGTCACGCGCAATGGCTCCGAGATATTTTCGGATGATGGCAGTTTGATGGTCTGGTCGCGCGCCGGGCAGAATTCGAGCCGTTACCAGATACTCGTCGCCGATCCCGCCGATCCGTCCAGCCGCCGTATCGTTTACGAACAGGAAGGCACGATCGGCCCCGCCGATATCTCTGCCGATGGCTCGCAGGTGCTCCTCGAACGCTATATTTCCAACCGCGAGAGCGAGCTTTATATTCTCGATATGGCGAGCGGCGAGGCGACGCGCTTCGCCGCCAGCGACACGCCCGTGCTTGACGAAAGCGCGCATTTCGCGCGCAATGGCCGCAGCATCCTCGCCATCTCCAACCGCGACAGCGATTTCCGGCGGCTGGTCGAATATACTATCGAAAACGGCGCGATGTCGGTGCTCACCCCCAATCTCGAATGGGATGTCGAGGGCTATGAACTTTCCGACGATGGCCGTATCCTCGCCTATGCGATCAATGAGGACGGCTATTCGCGGCTCGTGGTGCAGGATTTCATGACGCGGCGCGCGCTGCCGCAGCCGGAATTGCCGCGCGGCGTGCTCACCAGCCTCGGCTTTACGCCGGACGGCACGCACCTCGCCATCGGCATGGAGACGGCGACCTCGGCCGGCGACGTCTGGGTGTGGGATGTCACAGGCGGAGACCTTGTCCGCTGGACGCAATCCGAACTCGGCCCGCTAAACCCCGAAACCCTGATCGAGCCGGAGCTTGTCCGTTTCGACAGTTTCGACGGCCTCAGCGTGCCCGCGCTCGTCTATCGCCCGAGCGGCGTTCCGGCGAACCAGCCGACGCCGGTGATTATCGATATTCATGGCGGCCCCGAAGGCCAGACCCGCCCCGGCTGGAACCCCGGCGCGCAGTATTTCGCCAATACGCTCGGCGCGACGGTCATCCTGCCCAATGTGCGCGGCAGCGACGGCTATGGCACGGCCTATCGCAATCTCGACGATGGTCCCTTACGCGAAGACAGCGTCCGCGATATCGGCGCGCTGCTCGACTGGATCGGCACGCAGTCCGGCCTCGATAGCGATCGCGTCGCGGTCTATGGCCAGTCCTATGGCGGCTATATGTCGCTGGCCTCGATGACGTTCTTCCCGGATCGCTTCGTCGGCGGCGTCGAACGCTACGGCATCAGCGATTTCCGCACGTTTCTGGAGAACACCGAAAGCTATCGCCGCGACAACCGCCGCGGCGAATATGGCGACGAACGCGACCCGGAAATGGCCGCGGTGTTCGAACGCATCGCGCCGATGGCCAATATCGCGCGGATCGCGAAACCGATGCTGGTGATGCAGGGTGCGAATGACCCCCGCGTGCCGCAATCGGAGAGCGATCAGGTCGTCGAACGGCTCCGCGAAAACGGCGTGCCGACCTGGTATGTCGTGTTCGCCGATGAGGGCCACGGGTTCCGCAAGAAGCCGAACAATGATTTGCGGCGCGCGGTGGAGACGGTGTTTTTGCGGGAGTTGTTTCAGTAGGGTGCATTAAGCCCTTGCGAAATGCACCATCGCGATGAAGCGTCGGCCATGCCATGTCACCGCGCAGGATTCATCGAGCGGCACGTGCATTTCGGCTTTGCCTCAATGCATCCTACTTGCTGCCATATATTGGTTGTATCCATTTCAGTTTATTGAAGGCCGTCCTGCGACTTTGAGACCACAATGCCGTTTTCAAATATTACTTCCGCAACACCTTGACCTCGGTTTTGACTCCAGCGAAAGTTTTGAAAGCGCTGGGAGCCCATAATTAGGGGGCCTATATACCTATGTGACCCACATTAATCCGCGCTGGGTTCGGTTCCAGTTCCAGAGCAACGCTCGCATTTCACGACATTGGGTTCTGGCGGCACCATTGCGGGCACAATGTCTTGCGCCTCGTATTGTTCTCCGAATCCTCCGCAAGCCGTGCAGGGTTTTGTGTGCTCGTCCATACGTCCTCCAATAGAAAGCCCGGCACGATGGCCGGGCGATCTGTTTAATGTTCCGTTTCGTCGCTTGCTTCGTCTGCAAGAATCTCTTTGTCTAACTGGAGTTTGGCAATCAGGCGGTCGATTTCCTTGTCACTTACCGGCCCCTCAACCAAAACTCGGAAACTTGCCGACTTTGACAAAAGTCCGGATGTCAGAACCCTCTCGTTTTCCATTTGTGTGACCCTCTTACTTTGGCGCGCTGGCGCTGGTGTAGGAGTTGGCAAAGGTGCGGGAGATGGACTCGGGCTGGGTGTCACAACGTGCGCTGCGCTACTTGGGGCCGTCGCTGCATCTTCCTCATCTTCATCAACGCCGGGGGCTTTATCAGATTCGGTGAGTCCTGCATAGGCCATAGTTTCATCATAAACACGCAAAAAGGTTGGTGCTGCATTATCATTAAAGCCGTTCTCCAAAATCAGCTTGTCCAAACAAATTTCGTCAATTGGCCGGTCGTTTTTCCATTCCGGCCAGAACTTCGCGAACTGTTTGGGCTTAAGCGCGGCCTCCCGGAGAATTTGCCTTTTGATATGGTCCTGCTGCGCGCGCAAATATGTCCGCCCGACATCAGATATTTCAGCCAGACGGTCTTTTCCAGAACCCCTGTATTCTAACAAACCGTAGGCTTTGAGGGCGGCTAAAAATTGATTTGATTGGCTGCTGTTCTCTTTAACTCCCCAAGCGATTGCTGCCTTTTGATACGGAGCAGGGTGCCGTCCGAACTTCCCTTCAAACTGCTCCAGCCTCAAGATAGCGGCCTTCAACGATATTGCCGGAAAAGATGGGCTGCGATCACGCGGTTTCTTGATCGAATGTTCGTCCATGGAGACCTCCTGCATCCTCCATTGCATTTTATTGATATCTTGTCAAATTGCTTATTGACCTATTGACCGATAGCGGTTAGGGCGACCCCAATTGGCACAAACGACCGGAGAGTCGGGGGTGGCCGGAAATGAGGTAACGCCTATGAGATGAGGTCACGGTTGGCGGGGCACCGAGAGACCCAGATAGCAAAAGGCCCGACCTGGTGGCCGGGCCTCGACTCCTCGGGCGGTAGCCGCCAGCGAGAAGCGCTCTGTGCAAGAACGTGAATCGCATCTCTACTGCCCCAAGGCAAGGAAAATGCGATGCTGATCTTTATCGCGGCATATTACCGCCTTCGCTACGGACGTGTTGAGCGCGTCCGTGCGCACTATCGTCACGCGCCCATGTAGGGCGGTCTAACCGGGCTTCGGCTTCTTTTTTCCACCAACTGGCCCTCGCTTCGGCGGGGGCTTTTTCTCTTTAAGCTTCTTGTTGTCCACGATCTCGTCTGGTTCAACGCCGATAAATCTCTCCAGCGCCTCGTCCGGGTCCATATCGAGTCCAAGGGGTTTCTCACGCTTTTTGCCGTTCGTCATGCTGTGAGTTCGGCATATGTGAGCCGACCTTCCGTTTGCGCGAGCAAGGCGTTCACGCGGTTGCCCTCGTCAATATCGCGGAGATTGAAGCGCCACGTCATCTCGCCGAGATAAGCGTTCAAATGCTTCGGCGAAAGGAAATGGTGCGTTCCGACGATCTGGCGCTTGAACAGCGCCCATACGCTCTCGATGCCGTTGGAGTGCAGCACATAGTGACGGACATATTCGCCTTTGCTGTGGTTCACGCGGTGATGGTTATAGTCGGCGTCGAGACCGACGAACGAACCATGCTCGTCTGTCATCAAGTTTGCGCCCGGCGCTACATTATCTCGGATGACCGTCTGGACGTTTTGAGCCGAGAGTGTCGGCGTTGTGCCGGTGCGGAGTTCGCCACCGCGCTCTAGGAGGCCAAGCACCGCCGCCTTGCCTTTGCCACCCTGCTTGCCGCCAGTGCGTTGCGAGCGATGCTTGTTCTTTTCCTTGCCGCCCACGAATGTCTCATCGGCCTCTACTTCGCCGTCGAGCGGGCGATTGAATGACTGGGTGCAGATGGCATGGCGAAGGCGATGCGTGATGAACCAAGCGGTCTTTTGCGTCACGCCGATATCCTTGGCGAGCTGTGTGCTGGCGATGCCCTTTTTGTGCGACGTGATTAGCCAGATAGCCATGAGCCATTTGCGGAGCGGCAACTTGCTATCCTCAAAGATGGTCCCGACGCGGATCGAAAACCGTTTCCGGCAATCGCCACATTTGTGAGTGCGCTTGTTCGAGAAATGATAGACGCGCGTCGAACCACAGTGTGGGCAAAACGCGCCGTTTTTCCAGCGGATCGCCGTGAAATGGTCAATCGCGGTCTGCTCGTCAGGGATGGCATCCATGAGTTGAATGAGGGTGTTGAATGATTTGAGCACTGGCCTATCTCCGCTTTCGATAGACCATTTATAGGCGTTTATCTGACCCGTGTCAATGGGTCACACAGATATATAAGTCCCATAATTAGATCTCGAACGAGTTCGCCTTCCGAACCTACTATGGATACAATTTCACTATAACTCATCCTAGGTTGGATTCTGAGAAATTCATCTCTCGTTATTTCTGCCGATTGGGCGTCATCAATTTCTTGTTGTCGTCGTATACGGCGCTGCTCACGTTCTAGATTTGCTGAACGTCTTCTCTCTTCACGCGCCTCTCGTTCTACAGCCTCTTGCGCTTCTTCTTGCTCTCGTTCAACTGCTGCTTGTTCTCGTTCGGTTTCAAGTTCACGTTGATGCTCGTCATACCCTTCTGGATCAGAAACTCGCCATACCAGATTACCTGTTACGCCAAATGCAATCACGAGGGCAAAAAAACATCCCCATTTTCCGCACCCAGAATTTTCCTGTTCGCTCATATCGTTCACACTTCCGCTGTATTATTTTCAATCTCAAAAATCTGTTTTCTATGGCGAGCGTTCGATCCGATAATAAGCAGCTTATAGCCGTGCTTTCGCTTTCTCCCAATCCTTTCCATAGAAAACAATCCGCCTTCCGTAGGGTGCATTGAGCCCTTGCGAAATGCACCATCGCGACGAAAACGCGTGCATTTCGGCTTTGCCTCAATGCACCCTACCTCTTGAGATCGCAGTCGCGTATAAGCTCCGGCCATGCCTCGCTATCGCAGATGGTTCGTGCCGGGAGGCACCTATTTCTTCACGGTCAATCTGCTCCGCCGCGACGCGCGTCTGTTGATCGAGCATGTTCAGGAATTGCGGGCCGCCTATCGCGATGCCGCGAAACACCGGTCCTTCGATACTGTCGCCATTTGCGTGTTGCCGAACCATCTCCACTGCATCTGGACGCTACCGGATGAGGATTGCGATTTTCCGGACAGGTGGCGGCGAATAAAGACCGGCTTCTCGCGACGCCTGCCGAAAGAGGCGGACCTCGCGCCGGGCCGCAGGAAAGGCGAACGCGGTATCTGGCAGCGCCGCTATTGGGAGCATGTCATAACCGACGAAGACGATCTCGCCGCCCATATCGATTATATCCATTATAATCCGGTCAGGCACGGCCTGGTTGCCGGGATG
>JBGTHW010000083.1:0-13197 GCA_041746035.1 Parasphingopyxis sp. | reverse complement strand
ATCAGGCCGTATTCGATGGCCGTGGCACCTTTGCTGTCCTGCAGCATTTTACGAAAAACTTTCATTTCCAGTCTCCTTTAGGTTTCAATTCAGGTTTCCAAACACCCTGCCGAACCGGACGAGTTCCGATCCGATGGGAAGACATTTACGGGGAAGGTCTTGCGAAATACTTAAATCCCCGCCTTAGCGCGATCTTTACCATATTGCCTCTCGCCCTATGCAGGAAAGCCCGCGGCTACCTGATCGAAGGTCAGTCCGATCTCCAGGCCGAGCGCAATTGCCGCAGCGACTATCGCCAGCGCGATAAGTGCGACGAGCAGGCCATATTCGATAGCCGTCGCACCCCTGCTGCATTTAGGCAGCCTTCGAAAAATAGTCATCTTCATGGTCTCCTTGGCGTTCCAGGCCGTTTGTCCCAATACCCCGCCATCCCCGAAAAGTGCGAAAGCAGCATGGGTATTTTATGGCCTATCTCTTGCGAAACCCTTAAGGCCTGCCGCTTGCCGCCGTGTTTTTTAGCCGGGATGCAGGGATGATCGAAAACGAAATACTGATCGTTTCCGCCGCCGCTCTGGTCGATCGCGACGGGCGGGTTCTTGTCCAGCAGCGCGCCGAAGGGCGTTCGATGGCGGGCCTGTGGGAATTTCCGGGCGGCAAATGCGAAGCAGGCGAGACCCCGGAAGCAGCGCTTGTCCGCGAATTGCGCGAGGAACTGGGGATCGCAACCGAAACCGCCTGCCTGGCCCCCGCGACATTCGCCAGCGAGGCGCTCGGCGACCGGCATCTGCTGTTGCTGCTTTATGTGTGCCGCAAATGGCAGGGGATGCCGGAGCCGCTGGACGCACAGGCGATCCGCTGGGTCTTCCCGCGCGAAATGTATGCCCTCGCCATGCCGCCTGCCGACAGGCCGCTGATCGGATTGCTGGATTCGCTGCTTTAGAACGGGATGATTTTAGGGAGACTACCTCCGTCATCGCGAGCGCAGCGTGCCGGAGGCGACCGCAGGTCAACCAATCCAGAGACACCGGCACCTTCCCAAGCCGCTCTGGATTGCTTCGTCGCTGCGCTCCTCGCATTGACGATTCAACCACATTTCAACTCGCCTTAAGCGTCATTGCGAGCGCAGCGAAGCAATCCAGCGGCGCGAAACTGGATTGCTTCGCTGCGCTCGCAATGACATTTCAATCTTATCGTATCGCGGCTTAGCCCTTCCGCCGCAGCGCGTCGGCCAGCGAAGCGGAGCCGCTGCCGCGCGCGGCGGGTTTCGGCTGGTCCGGGGCAGGGGACCAGCCGGTCATATAGACGATCTCGAAATGCTCCGCGATTCGCCCGCCGATGGCCTGCGCTTCGAAAGCGGCGTGCGCGGCCGCATAGGCTGTTTGGGACAAAGCAGGGCCGCGCAACAGGCTGCCATTCGCCGAACCCCGCAAATCGGCGATGAGTTGTGCAAAGCCGGAATAGCGGACCTCGACGCTTTCGCCATCGGCCACCTGCAGCGCGAAACCGGCGCGGCCCAGCAAATCGCCCGCCGCACGGATATCGATCTGCGGGTGAATGCGCGGCGCGGCCCGATTCGACGCGAGGTCGGCTTGCATCATCGCGGCGCGCAGAACCGGCAGGCTGCCCGCGCCAAGGAATCCGGCCAGAAAGAGTCCATCCGGCTTCAGGCATCGCCGGATCAGCGTCAGCGCCCCTGGCAGATCGTTGACGGTGTCGAGCGTGCCCGCAGCCAGCACGAGATCGAAGCTTGCATCGCGAAACGGCAGTCGATCCTCGTCGCACTGCACACCGCCCGCCCGCGCTGCCAGCCGCTGGCTCGCATCGGCGGTGACGACATCCAGCCGCTTATCCCGAAGGCGGCTCGTGAACGCGTCGGAAACATAGCCCAATATCAGCACCCGCGAAAATTCGCGCTGCACTGTGTCCAGACGTTGGAGCAGCTCTCCCGCCATGCGCTGTTGCAGGAAGGCATGCTCGTCCCAGTGTCGTGCCGCGCGGTCGCGCCGAATGCGTCGCAGGGTCCTGTCGAAAATTTCGGGCACTGCCATTGCGGTCTTGTGTAACGGCAAAAGCCGGGGAACAAGGGCGGGCATGAAACCGGCACTCGATATCTTGCGCAAAGCCGCGCGCGTGCCGGTCGATTTTGCGCTGCCGGCGCGCTGCCCGGCCTGCGGCTGCGTTATCGCGGAAGATCATCGTTTTTGCCTCGATTGCTGGCAGCAGCTCCACCATCTCGACCGGGGCTGCGCGCAATGCGGCGATCCCGGCATCGCGTTGCTAAGCGGCGAAGAAATGTGCGGCGCGTGTCTCGCCGATCCGCCGCCTTTCGAGACGATGCGCGCCGCCGTCGCCTATGGCGATATCGCGCGGACGCTGGCGCTGCGGCTGAAATATGGCGGACGAATCGGGCTGGCGAAGACGATTGCCCAAGCGATGCGGCGGCATATGGCGGGACTGGAGGATGCGCTGCTGGTGCCGGTTCCGTTGCACAGGGGCCGGATCTGGCGGCGCGGTTTCAACCAGGCGGCGCTGATTGCGCGGGCGCTGGCGCGGGGTAATCCCGATCGCGTTCGCCTCGACTGGCTCGAACGCACCCGCGCCACGCCGTTTCTGAAGGGGATGAACCGCGATCGCCGTGCCCGGACCGTGCGCGGCGCGTTCGCGGTGCCGAAGGCGAAGCGTGCGGCGTTAAAAGGCCGGCGAATTATCCTGATCGACGATGTCTATACCAGCGGTTCGACGACGCGGGCCTGCGCAAAGCTGCTGAAACGGCATGGCGCAAGCGAAGTGCATGTCCGCTGCTGGGCGCGCGTTGCGCGGCGCGATCCCGACGACTATTGACGAAAGCGCTGGCGATGCGCACATCGGCAATATGGCGAAGGTTGAAATCTATACGAAGTTTCTCTGCGGTTACTGCGCACGCGCCAAGACTCTGTTTGCCTCCAAGGGCGTGGAATTCGAGGAATACGACATCACGATGGGCGGCGAACAGCGCGAACAAATGCTGGCGAGATCGAACGGGAGCAGTACGGTTCCGCAGATATTTATCGATAATGCGCATATTGGCGGGTCCGACGAGCTGATGGCGCTGGAAAATCAGGGCAGGCTGGATGCCCTGCTGAACGCCTGACCGCAGCCATGCGCATCGCCCTCTTCCAGATGCGGTCGGGTATCGATCCCGCCGCCAATGCCGATGCGCTGGTAACGGCGATAGCGGAAGCCGCGTCAGGCGGGGCGGCGATGGTCTTTACCCCGGAAATGAGCGGCCTGCTGGATCGCGACCGCAAACGCGCCGCGCCGAATGTCAGGCGAGAAGAGGATGACATGGTGCTCGCCGCCGTTCGCGAGGCGGCAGAGAAACACCGCATATGGGTGCATCTTGGCTCGCTAGCCCTGCAATCTGGTACCGACCCCGATCGCCTCGTCAATCGCGGCTTCGTGATCGACGACCAGGGCGCAATCGTCGCGCGCTACGATAAAATCCACCTGTTCGATGTCGATCTCGATACCGGCGAAAGCTGGCGCGAATCGAGCGTTTACGATGGCGGGGTGCAGGCCGTCGTCACCACGATACCGCTTGGCGAGCTGGGTCTGTCCATTTGTTACGATCTGCGCTTTGCCGATCAGTATCGCGCGCTCAGCGATGCCGGGGCGACGCTGCTCGCGGTCCCTTCCGCCTTTACCGTGCCGACGGGCCACGCCCATTGGCATATATTGCTGCGCGCCCGGGCGATCGAGTCCGCCGCCTTCGTCATCGCCGCCTCGCAGTGCGGAACGCACGAGGACGGACGCGAAACCTACGGCCGTTCGCTGGTCGTCGATCCCTGGGGCACAATATTGCTCGATATGGAAGAAACGCCGGGTGTCGGTTTCGCCGATATCGATCCGGATCGTGTGACCGAGGTTCGCAAACGCATCCCGGTGATCGATCATCGCCGCGATATCGGCCCGGCAGTGCATGCCTCATGATCGTTTTCGACCTGCAATGCGCGGATGGCAGCCATGTGTTCGAAGCCTGGTTCGGCTCGAGCGCCGATTATGACAATCAATGCGAGCGGGGCCTGGTCGCGTGTCCGATTTGCGGATCGAAAGATGTCGGCAAGGCGGCGATGGCTCCGGCGGTGGGGACGAAAGGCAATAAGCGCGGTGAGCCGCGTTCGGCCGTGGCGATGGCGAATAGCGGACCCGATCCTGTAAAAATGAAGGAGTTGCTCGGCAAGCTGGCAAAGGAGCAGGCGAAAGCGCTCGAAAATTCCGACTATGTCGGAAAGCAATTTGCGAGCGAGGCAAGGGCGATGCATGTCGGCGAGCAGGATGAACGGCCCATCCATGGCGAGGCTTCGCTCGAACAGGCCCAATCTCTTTTTGAGGATGGCGTTCCTGTCGCGCCATTGCCGCTTCCGGTGCGCCCGCCGAAATCGGACAATTGACGCCCGCCGGTCGCCGCCTAATCCGCTTTTCGGGCGAGCCGAACAGGAGAGTCGTTAAATCTGCGAACCGTTTTACGAGCGGCGTAACTTTATCACCGAAGCAGTTTCGGTTATCGGACTCAACGATGTCGGCCCCGTAGCTCAGCAGGATAGAGCAATTGATTCCTAATCAATAGGCCGCGTGTTCGAATCACGCCGGGGTCACCAATTTTTCAACATGCCTTCGTTTTGCCAAGGTTAGGGTCGGGCGTTCGAATCGCCTCGCCCGCTCCAATTTGGTCAAGCAATATCAATTTCTAAAGAAGCGCACTTCGGGGCGCTTCTTGCTTGGAACATCTAGGAGATCGCATAATCCAAGCGCCTTCCAATCAATTGGCTGAAGGTTTTCGGATAGATTCGGCGGTGTCCATGCCGGGCCGCTAGCGGACATCCGACAACCGCTTCCCCAAGGTGAAAAGCGGACACGGTGCTCGACGACAGTTCGGGAGGGAGGGGGCGTTCAATGCTCATTCCCAAATGTCTGCTGCTGTGGTGGAAGCCACCCGGCATCGCTCCATGCGCGGACTGCAGAACAAGACAAAACCGAACGATCCAGGAGAATCGAAGGCTACGGACCGGGCTCGCGCGTCGCGTCGAGATGCCGCCGCAGACGTTCGAGTTGTGGAACCAGGTCGGCAACGTCCTCGGGCGGGACGACGGCGGCGACGCTGCCGAAGAGAACCGCCAAATCGGCGATAGCCCGCTCCCGCATCGCGCGGCCCTCATCGGTCAACCAGACCTTTTTGGAGCGGCCATCCGCCTCGTTCGGTGTCAGGTGCACGAGGCCGAGGCGTTCCAGCACGCGCACCTGATGGGTCATCGATGTCTTCGGCACTTGGAACGCCTGCGCCATCGACAGGGGGGTGCGGCCATCCTCGACCCGGACGAGATGGTTGAGGACCGCGAAATGCGGCGCCAGCAAGCCGTCGGCTAGGCGGGCCTCGAGCAGCGCCGTCGCGAGCTGCGCGATGATCCCGATCTCATTGAAGAAGCGGAAATACAGCGCCGTGGTCGCATCTGGTACCGCCCGCGGCGTCTCGTCTGCCGAAAGAGAGGGCTCAAGCTCGGACAATCTTGGCTTCCAGCGGCCAGCGCGGGCTGCGCGGCGTCGGCGGACCATATCCGAGACGTCCGAGCATCTGAAGCGTGCGGCCATCGGGCGCGAGAAGGGCGTGCGCGCGCGTGCGATGCTCCGCCATCTCGGGATATTCCTGCAGCGCTTGGCTGACGGGATGGAGCGCGAGGCCGAGCGCTGCCGTCGTGAGGTTGAGCCGCAACCAGCGGCGTCCGGTCTCGATCTGATCCTCGCGGGCGTTCGTGGCCGTGTGCATGACCGCATAGGCCGGCGTGGCGTGGAGCATCTCGTCGTAGAGCCGCACGCCCTCGGCGAACTGGAACGAGTCCCGATCCATCTGTCCCTCTCTCGACAGCATGCCGATGGCGGCGAGCGTGCCGAGGAACGGACCGCCGAGGTCGATCCCGTCCGGGTTCGCTTCGATCTCGGCCCGGCCGATGCGCATGAGGTCCACGCTCTCGCGCATCGTGCGCGGGGTCCGGGTCTCCACGTTCCAGGCCTCCCAGGTGAGATCGACGATCTGCGCGACGCGGGACGGGTCGGTGACGATGTCGGCGAACGGGGCGAGCCGGACCGCCTCGCCGGGCTCGACCGGCCTAGCCGCGAACGGCTCCTTGCAGGATCGACGGAGCCCGATCGCATCTGACAGGGGATCGGGCTCCGCAGCGTCCGGAACGAAGCGGGCGGTCGCCACGGGACCTGTCTCGCCTTCAGGGAAGAGGTCGAGATCGACCCGATGGCCTGTCCGGGACGCGGCCACTGCCATCAACTCCAGGAAGCAGCCCATGCCGATGGTCAGCTGGCGCGAGAATGGATCGGTTTCGGGAAGGTCCTTCGAGCCGTCCCGGAACACATGCACGGTGTCGGGTGTCGCGAGGTCCACCATCCAGGGCTGACGGTTGTGCGGGTTCGGTGCCAGCAAGGCGTAGGACAACGCGTTCCGGCGCGGCTCGCCGTATTCGCCCGCCGCGTCCCAAGGGGCCAAAGCTCGTGCGGGCGTCCGGGTCGTCAGGAAGGCGGAGAATCCGGCTCCGGCGGCGAGGATCGTCCCGCCTCCGACGACGGCGAGCATGTGGCGGCGGGAATACGTCATATGACCATCCATATAGTGCAGCGTTGCACCATATAGTGCGGCGCTGCACTATTAGGCAAGCATATTCTGCCCTAGTCGCAGATCCGTGATCAATGAATGCCGCGTCTGCCAGGGGCGAGCTAGAGACATCGACGGTAATGCATCGGATTGGGATCCCATGAGGCTGCGGCTAGCCGGGACGCCCCATCGTATGCGGGTTACGCATCGGTCAGTTCAGCGTCGCTTCTACGGATCGCTGAACAAAGGCTCTGCGATCCGCCGCGCTGCTGCCCGTCCGGGCGTGTGCCGCATAACCTTGCATAAGATCGACCATCAGCCGCGCTCTTTCCTCGGAGGGGAACTCGCCGGGTAGCTTGCCCTCGGCGACCGCATCCTCGAACCTGCCCGCCAGAGCCGTTTCGATCGCCGCTAGTCCGCCATGATAAAATTGGCGCACATCGGGCATAGTCTCCGCGCATTGCGCCGCGACGCAGCCGAGGAGGCAGCCACCGGGCTGATCGCCAAGTGCATGGCCATCGGCGGATACGGAAAAGAACACCCGGACAGCTGATTCGATGGTGTCCGCAGCCATGAACGCTTGAAGCGGTTTCGAGCCTATCGTCCGCGCGTAGCGTTCGAGCGACTTCATAAAGAGTTCTCGCTTGGAGCCGAACGCGGTGCTGCTGACTGTCGACGGTCGTGACATGACCATTCACCAGCGCATCGGCGAAATGGCCGACACGCTGCAAAATCCCGTGGTTCATGTTCGGCCTGGCGCTGACCGCGCTGGCCGTGTCGGGTGCCGCTATCTATTCCCTGCGTATCGCGCGCGAGCGCGAGCGACCCGTCCGGCTGGCGCGCGCCTTCGGCGGCATGTGGAAGGGCATGGGGCATTGGCGCTGGCTTTCTGCGGCGCTCGTGCTGACCGGTTTTTCCTTTTGTTATTCTTCAGCCTGCCTGACCCTCACGGAAAGCGCATTGTCGGCAATCGTGCCTCGCACATCGACCCTTGCGCAAGAACGCAGGGGCGGTTCTCGCTTTAATCCGGAATCGCGGACCACCCTACTGTAGAACGCGCATGGCCCTCAAAACCGTCTTTCCCGCCATTTTCCGACCAGTCGCCTCCGCCTTGTCCTGGCCGGGCTTTTCGGCGTCGCTTCGAGAATTTTCGCACCGCCTAAGAAAACTGCGCCCGTGCAGCAGGCGGCCAGCACCCATCCGGCCGCGCCGGGATATTCCACCAGATAGAGCTGCGCCCTGGCCGTCGCGCCGACGGCCAGGGCATAGATGATCAGCCAAGCCTCGAAACGGTTCTTGATGACAAACAGGAGGCCGATTTTACGCAACATACCAAAATATAAAGCAATTATCGTGCCAAACCCGGATTTGCGCGGGCGAGGATTAACAAAACTGGTAAACTGTAAGTTAATTCGACAGTGCGGTCAGAGGAGATCGCCCAGATCCAGCGCATCATACAGCGCTTTTCTTGCGGTATCGATCTCGGCCCATAGATCCGGTTCGCCAATCTGCTCGCCATCGATTTCTTCGGGCCAGAATTCGGCGATCACCGCTGCGATCCGATCGAGCTTTTCCTCATTCGCGATGAAACGCGGATCGACGGTCGCCGGGTCGGCAAGCACACGAAGCCGCAGGCAGGCAGGACCGCCGCCATTGGCCATAGATTGCCGGACGTCGACAGGTATGATCCGTCTGATGGAGCCGTTACCGGCGATCATGTCTTCGAGATAACTCCGGACAGCCGGGTGCTCCTGCGCCTCTGTCGGCACGATCAGCGCCATGTCCCCGTCTGGAAGCGTAACGAGCTGGCCATTGAAGAGATAAGTCTTGATCGCCGCATCGAGGGAAACGCGCCCCGCAGGCACTTCGATAATCTCGATCTGCGGCAAGAGGCGGCGGAGTTCCGCAAAGAAACCGTCGCGATTGACGAAGGCCTGCGCGTGGCAAAGCAGGACATTTTCGTTTGCGACGGCAACGACATCGTTATGGAAAGCACCGGCGGAGATTGCCAGCGGGGTCTGTTCGACGAATATCGTGCGCTCGGGATCGAGGCCATTGAGCCGCGCAACCGCCTTGCTCGCCTGAATATTTTGCCGCGCGGGGAAAGAACCGCCGCTTTTGCCATAGACGAATATCTCGATGCCCGGCTCACCGTGCGACGGCGCAAGCCGCATGAAATTCGCCGCCCCCTCGTCGCCAAAAGGCGGGGGCACCGGCGGGTGCACCGCGAAATGGGCTTCATCCGCAAAGGCGAGCCGGAGCTGTGCCAGCGTTTCCGGCCATTCATGGCTGCGATGCGGCATGGTAAGCAGGTTCGCGACGGTCAGGTGGCAGCGGCGGTCTGCCGTATCGGCGGCTGGCGAGACTGTTGCGGCATTGGCTGTCCACATCGGGGAGGCGGACATGGCGTTCGCGAGAAGGACCGTGCCCGCATAGTCCGGATCGGTGCCAAGACGCTCCAGCCACCCGGCATTCGGCCGACGTTGCGGTAAAAAAAAGCCCTGCGCCAGACCGAGCCGGATATTGGCGCGCATCTTCTCTATGCCTTGAAGGGCGGCGGCGCGCGGCTGCGAAACGGTACCCGCATTGTCGCCGGAAGCGAGATTGCCGAGGCTGAGACCGGCATAATTATGGGAAGGGCCGACAATGCCGTCGAAATTGATTTCGGTGAGGCTCATCGGGCGACATGCCGTATCGTATCGCCTGCGTCGATGCCAAGCACGTTCGCCGCAGCCTCGTCTATCGCAACCGCACCATCGCCTTTCATGGCGATATCGGCATAGGCACAGCGGAAATCGGTCAGTCGACCGGTGGCGGCCAGCGATAGCGTGCCGCCGGAACCGTCGATCTGCGTCACTTCGGCCTCGCGCGATTCCGTGATGCCTTTTACATTTTCGATATCGGCCTCCATTGTCGGGCCGCCATCGAAAATGTCGATATAGTTATTGAAGCGAAACCCTTCCTTCTCCAGCATCCGCATCGCCGCGCGACCCGAGGGATGCGGTTTGCCGATGACCGAACGCGCGCTTTCTGGCAGCATATTCAGATAGATCGGGTGTTTGGGCATCAGGTCGGCGATAAACTGGTTGCCGTTGCGCGAGTTGAACTCGTCGGCTTCCTGAAAACTCATGCCGAAAAATTTTCCGGCCAGCGCATCCCAGAAAGCGGAGCCGCCGGCCTCGTCGATTACGCCGCGGAGTTCCGCGATAACGGTGCTGTTGAAGCGCTCGCGATGCATGGCGATGAAGAGATAGCGGCTGCGCGCCAGCAACAAGCCCAGCCCGCCCGCGCGTTCGCCGGGATGGAGGAAGAGACCGCCAACTTCCGAGGCACCCTGATAATCGGTGGTCAGCGAAATGATTTCGGAATGGAAGGTGCGGTCGAGTTCCGCGCTGTGCTGCGTATAGGTGGTGAGGCGGTAGCTGTAAAAGGGCCAGCGCGTGCCGACGGCGGCGAAAATTTGCGCCGTGCCGCGGACCTGCCCGGTTTCGGTGTTTTCGAGCGCCAGCATGAACAGGTCGTTGGCCGATTCGCCTTCTGTTTTCTCGAACGCTTCCTGCGAGCGCGCCAGCTTGACGTTCAGCGCATCGCGATCGGGCGGCAGATTGGTGAAACCGCCGCCGGTCAGCTTGGCCATTTCGTAAAACTGCTCGACATCGGTCTTGCGCGCCGCGCGCACCACGAAACTCATCTTTCCATTTCCCCCTGAGATGTAGCCAAATTCGTCATTGCGAGGAGCCGAAAGCGACGCGGCAATCCAGAACTGCGAACGTTGTCGCTAGCCGCCCTGGGTTGCTTCGCTACGCTCGCAATGACGCAAATAACCTCCATCAAAGCTGCCCTCTCTCGGCCAGTCGCAGCAAAACCAGCGCCGACAGCCGCGCGCGTTCGGGCAGGCTATCCACCAGCAAAAATTCATCCGGCGAATGGATCGCCCCGCCGCGCACGCCCATCGTGTCGACGACGGGCACGCCGCAGGCGGCGATATTGTTGCCGTCGCAGACTCCGCCGGTCGATTTCCAGGCGATATCGAGGCCGAGATCGCCGCCGCATTCCCTGACCAGCCCGAAGAGTTTGGCGGCGTTCTCGTCGATAGGTTTGGGCGGGCGACCGAAACCGCCATGGACATGGATATCGACTTCGCGCTTTGAACGGATCGATGCGACGTGTTCATCCAGAAGTTTCTGCGCGCGGTCCTGATCCTCTGGCGTCTCGGGCCGCATATTCAGACGCAGCACGGCATGATCGGGCACGACATTGTTCGCCGCGCCGCCCTCGATCTTGGCCGGATTGACCTTGAGGCCAAGGCCGATGGCGTTTTCGAGTTTGAGCGCCAGCTCGGCGGCGGCGAGGAGGGCGCTGCGCCCTTCTTCGGGATTGCGACCGGCATGGGCGCTCTTGCCGGTGAAGGTGATCGACCAGTTGCCGCTGCCCCCGCGTGCGCCAGCCAGGGTGCCATCGGGCAAAGCAGGTTCGTAGGTGAGCGCGGCGAGCTTGCCCCGCGCGGCCTCGGCGAGCAACGCAGCGGACCCCGGCGAACCGATTTCCTCGTCCGAATTGATGACGACTTCATAGCCGATGCGCTCTGCCAGCGGCGATTGCTCGACGGCTTTTAAGGCGGACAGCATCAGCGCGATACAGCCCTTCATGTCGGTGACGCCGGGGCCGTTGAGGGTATTGTTGTCGAGCCATTCGAGCGCCTGAAACGGATGATCCTCGGCGAATACCGTGTCCATATGGCCGGTGAGGAGCACCTGGACCGGCGCATCGGGGCGGACCGCAAGGTGCAGGTTGTCGCCGGTCTGGCGGGTTTCGATCTGTCCGGTCGATTTAACGATTTCGGAAGGCTTGCCCGCGCGCAATTGCAGTTCGCCGGGGAGGGCGGCGAAGGCATCGACGAGTTTGCCCGCGACCGTCTTCAGCCCCGCTAGGTTAGCCGAGCCGCTGTTGATGCTGGCCCAGTCCCTGGTCTGGTCGAGCATCGGTTCGTCGGCGGCGCGTTCGAGAGTTGCGTGTTCGGTGGTGGTAAGCGATGTCATGGGAGTATCTTTAACGGCTGGTGACCGACCGCGCCACACCTCCCGCGTCATTGCGAGCGCAGCGTGCCGAAGGCCCGCTGCGCTCGCAATGACGATGAGTTTCTTGTCAGCCCTGTTGCCAATCGGCATAGACAGCGCCTTCTCCTCCCCAGAGACATATATCGACGCGGCATATCGGCCGAACAAGGGAGCTATCATGACCGAATACACCGAACGCGCGGGACTTCAGGTGGCGCAGGAGCTGGCCGATTTTGTCGAGGGCCAGGCGCTGCCGGGACTGGACATCGCGGCTGATGCGTTCTGGCAGGGCACTGCCGATATCTTCGCCCGTTTCGCGCCGCGCAATCGCGAGCTGCTGGCGAAACGCAAAGATTTGCAGACGCAGATCGACGACTGGCATCGCGAACGTCAGGGCAAACCTATCGACCAGGCCGAGTATCAGGCGTTCCTGACCGATATCGGCTATCTCGTTCCAGAATCTGCGCCCTTCGCCATCGGCACGCAAAATGTCGATGACGAGGTCGCGCGGATTGCAGGGGCGCAGCTTGTCGTGCCGGTGCTCAATGACCGGTTCGTGTTGAACGCCGCCAATGCGCGCTGGGGCAGCCTTTACGATGCGTTTTACGGCACCGATGCTCTGCCGGGCAAAGCGAAGCCGGGCGGGTATGATGAAGAGCGCGGGGCGCAGGTGATCGCGGCGGCGCGCGCGTTTTTGGACGAGACGGTTCCGCTTGCGGATGACAGCTGGACCGAATTCGCGGGCGGCCCGCCAGAGCTTGCCGATTCTTCGCTACTGGTCGGGACGAGCGGCGATAATCTGTTGTTCAGGCACAACGGCCTGCATCTCGAAATCGTCATCGATGCCGATCACCCGATTGGCAAGACCGACCCCGCCCATATCGCCGATATCATAATGGAATCGGCGCTGACCACTATTGTCGATCTGGAAGATTCGGTCGCAGCGGTCGATGCCGGGGACAAGACGCTCGCCTATCGCCACTGGCTCGGCCTGATGCGCGGCGATCTGGAGGCGCACTTTCAGAAGGGTGGCGAGACGATGACGCGCGCTCTCGAACCGGATCGCGAATACGCTGACAAAGATGGCAAGCAGTTTCACCTGCCGGGTAGCAGCCTGCTTTTCGTCCGGAATGTCGGACATCTGATGACCAATCCCACCATCCTGCTGGAGGCAGGCAGCGAAGCGCCGGAGGGGATCATGGACGCCATCATGACCAGCATGATTGCGATGCACGATCTGAAAGGGCCGGGGCGGTTTCGCAATTCCCGCACCGGTTCGGTCTATATCGTCAAACCCAAGATGCACGGGCCTCCGGAATGCGCATTCACCAACGATCTCTTCGATGCGTTGGAGGATATGCTGGGGCTGGAGCGCCACACGATAAAGGTCGGCGTGATGGACGAGGAGCGGCGGACATCGGCCAATCTCGCCGCCTGCATCCAAGCCGTCAAAGACCGGATTGTCTTTATCAATACCGGTTTCCTCGATCGCACCGGCGACGAGAT
>JBGTHW010000082.1:0-8245 GCA_041746035.1 Parasphingopyxis sp. | reverse complement strand
GAGATTCTCCGGCAGACGACGAGCCGTTTCCCTGACCGTCCAACACGCCTAACAGGGTACCATGTCGCCCGCCCTCGCCATCCTGATTTCCGCCATCGCGATGACGCTCATCGTCGGCCTGCGCTATCTCGCCGCGAGCGGACTCTTTGCCTGGCTGACAAACCGTGTGCGGCCAGGACTCTATGCGCGCCTCCGGCCGCAAATCGGTCGCGAAATTTGGTGGTCGCTCGCCAGTGCCGCGATCTATGGCGTCCCGGCGGGGATCGTCGCGTGGGGCTGGGATGCGCGAGGCTGGACACTGATTTATAGCGACCTTGCCGCTTATCCATTCTGGTATCTGCCGCTGTCCGTGATGCTGTATCTCTTCGCACACGACACCTGGTTCTACTGGACTCACCGGCTGATGCACTTGCCCCGGCCCTTTCGCATCGCCCATGCCGTCCATCATGCCAGCCGCCCGCCCACCGCCTGGGCGGCGATGAGCTTTCATCCGGTCGAAGCCCTTACCGGAGCCGTGGTGATCCCCGTCCTCGTCTTTCTCATACCCATTCATCTCGGGGTTCTGGCTGTTGTTCTGGGTATTATGACGATAATGGGGGTGACAAATCACATGGGCTGGGAGATTTTCCCCCGGTTCATAGTCAACGGGGTAGCAGGGCGCTGGCTGATCACCGCGAGCCATCATCAACGCCATCATGCGGAGTACAGGTGTAATTATGGGTTATATTTCCGGTTCTGGGACAGGCTCTGCGGGACCGACAGGGGGCTGGGCCGCTTCGGGCCTGAAGGCGGGCGTAGCCGCGATCCTGTTCGCGATGCTGTCGGCGGCAAGCCCGGGCGCGCAGCTTGAGGTGAATGTCGAGCGGCTGCGCTCGAACGATGGCATCATCCATGTCTGCGTCACCCGTATTGCCGATTATTTCCCCGACTGCGAGAGCGACCCCGCCGCCGTGCGCGAAAGCTTCCGCGCCGTCGATACCCGCACAGTGCGGTTCCGCAACCTGCCTTCGGGCGGCTATGCGGTTGCCATCATGCACGACGAAAACGGCAACAACCGGCTGGACCGTTTCGCCGGCATCCCGCGCGAAGGCATCGGCTTTTCCCGCAACCCCCGCTTCAGCTTCGGCCCCCCGGCCTTTGCGGCGGCCCGCTTCATCCTCGGCGACGATACCGATGTGCAGCAAATCCGGATGCGGTATTTCCTCTGATTGCAGAATTTTGGCGATTGTCGCATTCGTTCAATACAGCGCGAATCGCCTGACATAATCGCCCTCCCGTAACGACCGAATGGAGGGAAATGCCATGAACCCGAATACCGAAAATACCGAAGCGACTTATCGGCGCGTGATTGCGCTTTATGTTTTCGCCATCCCTTTGCTGTTTGGCGCGGCGACGCTCTACGGCAAAGTGGTCCTGCCCCATACGGTGGACACATTTGCCTCCACCCTGTCCGACGAGAATGGAAATAGCCAGCTGGCTCGTCTCGCCAGCCTCCCAGAATAAGGCACCGCCTTTTCGGGAAAACCGCGCGTGTCGCATTTGTTCAATACGGCGGGATCGATGCGGTTTAGGATGCCGCCCGAAACGGGCAATCCAGAGGATGGCCAATGAGCGTTTATACGACGGATACAAGACTGGCCTATCGGCGCTCGGTCGAATTCTGGGCGATCACATCGACACCAATCTATCTCGTTGGCGGTCTGTTCGGCTATCTGTTCCTGATTTACGCGACCGATACATTATTGCTCGCGCCAGCCGCAGTCGGCACCTTGCTTGCCGCCACCAGAATTTACGACGGCGTTTCCGACCTGGCTCTCGGTACCTGGAGCGACCGGACCAAGAGCCGCTTGGGTCGTCGCCGCCCTTATATGGTCGCGGGCGGTATACTGACCCTCAGCTATATCGGGCTTTGGCTGCCCCCCGGAAACCTTGGCGCGGCCGGGACGCTGATCTTCATCGGGATAATGCTGATACTCTGGGAAACCGCAAATACTCTGATCGGCGTTCCGTTCGGTGCGCTCGGCATCGAAAACGGCCAGACCCCCAAGCGCCGCACGGCATTCATCGTGATCGGAGTAGTGATAGGTCTGCCGGGCACAATCGGGGCTATCCTTATGATGCAGTATCTGGTGGGCAGCAACGATGTCCGTGCAACAGGGACGCCGTGGTTTATCGGTTTCGGTATCGGGCTGTCCACGATCGTCACCCTGGCTGCTCTCCGCGTCAAGGAACTGCCCGTCCGGCATAAAACGGCGGAGCGCAATTTCATTAAAATGCTCCGCGAAGTCCTCGGCGTACATTACCACACCCGGTTACTGGGTGTTCAGATGGCCGAATCCTTCGCCTTCACCAGCATCGCTTTCATGGTCCCCTATGTGATGACCTATATCGTCGAGCAGCCGGAGAGGATCATGTATATCTTCATGGGCTATCTGGTGCTGGACACCCTGTCCCGCATCGCTTGGCTCTGGTTGATCCCGCATTGGGGAATGCAGCGCATCTGGATGACGGGGCTTTGGTTGTGGGCGCTAACCTTCACACTGTTTCCGCTCGTTTTCCTGTATGGCTTTACGGCTTATCTCGGCGTCGCGATGCTGGGCGGAATTGCCAATGGGGCGGCCTCGGTGAATTATGCAATGCTTGGCGATGTGGCGGACTATGACGCGCGGCAATCGGGTCGCCAGCGGCAGGGCGTCTATATGACGATCTACCGGCTGGTCTCGAAAATCGCGGGCGCGGCGGTCGCGTTCGCACTTGGCTGGACATTGCAGCTCAGCGGCTTCATCCCGAATACCGAGCAAGGGACTGCCGCTATCGTCGCCATCGCCATCTCGACCAGCCTGCTTCCGCTGATTGCAACGCTCTTCGGTATCCGCTGGCTTCGGGGATACGATTTCTACCAACGAGAAGGACTCAGCGACGGCAGGCGCGATTTTATCGAGGAAGGTACGCTCGGCGACACCAATATGCGACCCGCCACCGCCTGAGCATCAGGAAAGCCGTAACCCTCTTCGATTGACACCGATTTGCCGCGCGGCGATATTCGCGCCGTGCAAAATTGTATCTTCCTGCCCGACGAGCGCCTGATCGACCATATTTATCTGTATCAGACTGCCTATAACGCCGTCGATGGGGCGCCGGTCTGGCCGACACGTATACTGACATTCAATTTGTCCGGCGGCCCGATAGTCATGGATGGTCGCGCCTATAACAGCCCCTGCCTTTTTTGCATCAGCTATCGACCGGCCGTCGTCGCGGTCGAAAAGGGCGAGGGAGAACTGGTAATGGTGAGTTTCCGGACAGGCGGTCTTTATGAAATGTTCGGGCTGGACGGCATCGAATTCGGAGATGAGATAGTCGAAGCGGGACATAATCGCTTCCCGAAAATGGCGAATATCGGTCTGGCGCTCGCCGATTCTCCGCCGGATATCGTATCGCGAAAATCGGTGCTCGACAGAATGTTTCTCGAATTGCTCGAAGACGCCTTGCCCGGAGGGCTGCTGGGGAAATTCCGGTTCATGGCTTATTGGACCAAGGGCCGCATTTCGGTCGCCGATGCCGCCCGCCGCCTCGGCGTCAGCGTCCGGACGCTCGAACGCGATTGCCGCCGCCGAAGCGGCTATGGCCCGAAAGCCATGTTGCGCCGGTTCCGGCTGGCCTATCTGGACTGGTCCAGCCAGGATGCGGGCGCGGAGAAAGGTCCGGTCAAGTTCGATCGGTTCGGGGGGGACTTGCCCTATAGCGATCAGGCGCATTTTCTTCGCGACTATCGCGACATCGTCGGCCTCAATCCCTCCGCCCTGCACGAGGCGGACCATTGGCGCAGGCGCATGGGTGCCTGTTATTATTCGCGCAATGACCTGTCCGTGTGCGAATCGATTGCGATGACCTACGATCCTCTGAAAAATAAGGCTCTGGAAGACGAGTATGAAGCGAATGAATCCTGGTTCCCATATGGCGAGGAAACCGTGAAAGAGCTTGGGCTGGAGGATTGGGATACGGCATAAGGATCGTGTGACCGATTTACCGCCCGACGATGAAGCGCTGCCGCGCAAGATCATCCATATCGATATGGATGCCTTCTTCGCGTCGGTAGAGCAGCGGGACAATCCGGAATTGCGGGGGAAGCCCGTCGCAGTCGGCGGGTCGAGCGGGCGCGGGGTTGTCGCGGCAGCGTCTTATGAGGCGCGCGTGTTCGGGGTGCGCTCGGCGATGCCCTCCGTCACGGCAAAGCGGCGCTGTCCCGGCCTGATCTTCGTGCGCGCGCGGTTCGATATCTATCGCGCCGTCTCCAACCAGATACGCGCGATCTTCCGCGATTATACCAATCTTGTTGAGCCGCTTTCGCTCGATGAGGCTTATCTCGATGTCACCGCTTGCACCAAACATCCGACAGCCACTGCCATCGCCGAGGAAATCCGCTCGCGCATCAGGGAAGCGACAGGGCTGACGGCGTCGGCGGGCGTCTCCTACAATAAATTCCTCGCCAAAATCGCCTCGGACCAGAACAAGCCGGACGGCATTTGCGTGGTGACGCCCCAACAGGGGCCGGGCTTTGTCGCAAAACTGCCGGTCAAGCGCTTTCACGGCATCGGCCCGAAAACCAACGAAAAGATGAAGCGGCTGGGCATCGAAACCGGCGCGGACCTGCGCGCGCAGAGCTTCGAATTCCTGCAGGATAATTTCGGCAAGAGCGCGCGCTATTATTATCGTGCCAGCCGCGGCATCGACGACCGCCAGGTCAAGCCCCATCGCATCCGCAAATCGCTAGGCGCGGAACGCACCTATGACGACAACCTGCATGACCGCGAGGCGATGTGCGAAAAGCTCGCCGAGATCGCCGATACCGTGTGGGAAAGGGCGGAGAAGGGCGAAAGCTTCGGCCGCACCGTGACCCTCAAACTCCGCTATGCCGATTTCGAAACGCCGACCCGCGCGCGATCCCTCGATCGCCGCGTCGCCAGCCGGAAGGAACTCCTCGCCATCGGCTGTGACCTGCTCGACACGCTGATCCCCGATGAGCGCGGGGTGCGATTGCTGGGGCTGACGATGTCGGGATTCGGGGAGCAGCTCGACGAAGTAAAATCGAACGAACGGGATATAGAGCAACTGGGCTTCGAGATATAATTGGCCTGCGCCCACGGCTCGATCGGGTCGGTATCGGCACAACCCATTGGCCACCTCCCCTTCGCATCGACTGGACTATAGATGCGCGCGCACCTATTATCGCTTCATTCCCCGGGGAGCCACAGGTTTTGCAGGACCATCAGGCTGAGAGGGCGGTGAAAGTCCGTGCGACCCGTTGAACCTGATCCAGTTTGCGCTGGCGGAGGGAGGGAGCGGTTGCACACAAACCCGCACTCCTCTTCGCCGCCGCATTTTGGGCCGAAGCGAAGGAGAGCGTGCATATGGCCGACGCATCGAACATCGCCGCATGGATCGCGCTTGCTATGGGGCTGTATGCCATCGCGGCGGGCGCGGGCCTGCTCGGCGCGCCGGACAAATGGCGGCGCATGGCGCTGGAACTGGATAAATCGGCGGCGCTCGGCTTCCTGACCGGTATCATGACATTCGCGCTGGGTACGGCGATCTTTCTCCTCACACCGCGCCAGGGCGACTGGCTGACGATCCTCGTCCAGATCTTGGGCGCGGGCATGGCAATCGAGGGACTGATGTTCCTCGCGCTGCCCAAATTCATGGGCCGCTTTGCGCGCGCCCTTCTCGATGGCGACCGGCTCAACCGGCTCTGGGCGTGGCTCTCCATTCTGATCGGCGTGGCGCTCTGCTTTATCGGCGTCCGCCACCTCCAACTCCCCCATTAGAAAGACCTTATTCATGGCAGACATTTCTATCCTGAGCGACGTCGAAGGGCCCGCGCGCACCGAAATCCCCCTCGCAGGAGGCGAAGTTAGCGTCACCACCGGTCCCATTCGCGGCTCGAAGAAAATTCACGTCGCTGCCCATTCAGGCAGCGGTATTCGCGTCGCGATGCGTGAGATTCAGCTGGAGGAAGGCGAGGAGCCGGTGCGGGTCTATGACACGTCCGGCCCCTATACGGACCCCGATGCCAACATAGACATTATGGCGGGCCTGCCCGCGCTACGGCGCGACTGGATCGAGGCGCGCGGCGATGTCGAGAGCTATGACGCGCGCGAACTCAAACCCGAAGATAACGGCCAGCTTGGCCCGGATCGCAGCGGCGGTGTCGATCGCTTCCCCAATGTCATCAAACGCCCTCTGCGCGCCAAGCCCGGCAAGAATGTTTCCCAGATGCACTATGCCCGCAAAGGCATCATCACGCCCGAAATGGAATATGTTGCCGAGCGCGAGAATCTGGGGCGCGAGCGGCGCGCCGAATACAAACGCGACGGCGAAGATTTCGGTGCCTCCATCCCCGATTATGTCACCCCCGAATTCGTCCGCGACGAAGTGGCCCGTGGCCGCGCGATCATCCCGAATAACGTCAACCACCCTGAGAGCGAGCCGATGGCGATCGGGCGTAACTTCCTCGTCAAGATCAACGCCAATATCGGCAACTCCGCCGTCGCCAGCGATGTCGCGGCGGAGGTCGACAAAATGGTCTGGTCGATCCGCTGGGGCGCGGACACGGTGATGGACCTGTCGACGGGCCGCAATATCCACGACACGCGCGAATGGATCATCCGCAACGCCCCCGTGCCCATTGGAACGGTCCCGATCTACCAAGCCTTGGAAAAGACCGGTGGCGTCGCCGAGGATTTGACCTGGGAGATTTTCGCCGACACGCTGATCGAACAGGCCGAGCAAGGCGTCGATTATTTCACCATCCATGCCGGCGTGCGGCTGCCCTACGTCCCGATGGCCGCGAAGCGCATGACCGGCATTGTCAGCCGCGGCGGATCGATCATGGCGAAATGGTGCCTCGCGCATCACAAGGAGAGCTTCCTCTATGAGCGCTTCGACGAGATCACCGAGATCATGAAGGCCTATGACGTCGCCTATTCCCTCGGCGATGGCCTGCGCCCGGGCAGTATCTACGACGCGAATGACGAAGCACAATTTGCCGAACTCTATACCCTGGGCGAGCTGACCAAGCGCGCCTGGGCGCAGGACGTGCAGGTGATGATCGAAGGCCCCGGCCATGTGCCGATGCACAAGATCAGGGAGAATATGACGAAGCAGCTGGAGGCGTGCGGCGAAGCGCCCTTCTATACGCTCGGCCCGCTCACGACGGACATCGCGCCGGGTTACGACCATATCACCAGCGGCATCGGCGCCGCGCAGATCGGCTGGTACGGCACCGCGATGCTTTGTTACGTGACGCCCAAGGAGCATCTCGGCTTGCCCGACCGCGACGATGTGAAGGTCGGCGTCGTCACCTACAAGCTAGCCGCCCACGCCGCCGATCTGGCGAAAGGCCACCCCGCCGCACAGGTCCGCGACGATGCGCTCAGCAAAGCGCGCTTCGAATTCCGCTGGCGCGACCAGTTCAACCTGTCGCTCGACCCCGACACAGCAGAAGAATTCCACGACCAGACCCTCCCCGCAGAGGGCGCCAAGACCGCGCATTTCTGCTCGATGTGCGGGCCGAAATTCTGCTCGATGCAGATCAGCCAGGAAGTCCGCGAGTTCGCGGCGAACAACCCGAACGGGATTTTGCTGGCCGGTGCGGATGACGTGAAGCCGGAAGAGGCCGAGCAAGGCATGGAGGAGATGAGCGAGAAATTTAAGGAAGAGGGCGGCAAGCTTTATGTGAAGGCGGATTGACTTTCTCGATGAAATTACATATTTGTAGTTACACGTGATGCAGTGGTCATGGGATACTCGCAAGGCAGAAGCGAACGTTGCCAAACATGGCGTATCCTTCGCGTTGGCCGAAGTGGTTTTTGATGATCCGCTGCACATCAGCGAGCCTGATCTGCATCCGGACGGGGATCGCTGGCGGACGATTGGCATGGCCGGATATGCGACCCTGTTCGTCGTCTACACCCTGGTTGAACCCGATCTGGACGAGGGCCGGATCATCAGTGCCCGAAAGGCGACGCCCCATGAAAGAAGGCAATATCAAAAAGGCTATTTCGCCTAAACTTACGCCAAAGCTGCTGGAGGAATCCCGCCGCATCGCGGAGATGCCTGACGAGGATATCGACCTCTCCGATATGCCCGAAGTCACTGACTGGTCGAACGCGGTGCGCGGCAAATTCTATCGGCCTGTAAAAAAACAGGTCACCCTGCGTCTCGATGCCGATCTGCTCCACTGGTTCAA
>JBGTHW010000081.1:0-23534 GCA_041746035.1 Parasphingopyxis sp. | reverse complement strand
CTGTTCGGCCTGATTCCCTGGGGCGGCAATCTGCGCAATTATTTCGACAGCTATAAAAGCGCCCAGAGTCATATCTCCGCGATTTTGCAGCGTCTCGCTTCGGGCAAGGACGAGCTGCTGAAGGACAATGCGGCAATCTCGGTCGAGCGGCAGAAATTATGGACAGCGATGGGGCGGCTGGAACAGATGATCCATGTCGCCAAGGCGCTCGATACGCGGCTGGAAGAAAAAGCCGTCGAGCTGGAAGCGACCGACCCGGAAAAATCGAAGGCGATCAAGGAAACCGCGATGTTCTATGTCCGCCAACGGACGCAGGATTTGCTGACCCAGATGGCGGTCTCGGTGCAGGGCTATCTCGCGCTCGATCTCGTCAAGAAGAACAATGTCGAACTGATCAAGGGCGTCGACCGCGCCTCGACAACCACCGTCGGCGCGCTGCGCACCGCAGTGACGGTCGCCCAGGCGATGACCAACCAGAAACTGGTGCTCGGCCAGATCACCGCGCTCAACGAGACCACCGCCAATATGATCGATTCGACCGGCGAGATGCTCAAAACCCAGACCGGCGAAATCCACAAACAGGCCGCGGCATCGACCATTCCGCTCGAAACGCTGCAACGCGCCTTCCAGAATATCTATGACACAATGGACGAGATCGACCGTTTCAAGCTGGAGGCGCTCGGCTCGATGAAGCAGACGGTGAATGTGCTGTCCGACGAGGTCGAGAAATCGAAAGGCTATATCGCCCGCGCCGAGGGAGCCGAGCAGAGCCAGGCCGCGCCGCTGCTGGAAGCCATCGAGGACTAGATGAGCACTTCCGACCGCATACTTCAACAAGCCGACGAGCTGCTCCGCCGGGTTTCTCCGGCGGCGCGCGATCTCGCAAAACGTCAGCGCAAGCGGCGGCAGGAGCGCATTGCGCGCCGCTTTCGAAGGGCAGCGATCTGGGCGGGGGCGATCATTGTCGGCTGGGCGATAGTCGGCGGTCTGCTGGGATCGTTCAATATCGCCTGGCTGCTGATGACGCTGATCCTCTGCTCCATCGTTGGCTTTATCGTTCTCGTTGCGCCCGGCGAAGGCACACCGACAGCCGAAAAGCTGATGGAGAGCGATCTGCCGCTACTGCCTTCGAAGACCGAAGACTGGCTGGCGCAGCAACGCCCTGCCCTGCCCGCGCCCGCCAACCGCAAGCTGGACCAGATCGCGACACGGCTGGAGGAACTGCGCCCGCAGTTGCAAAATCTCGATCCGCGCGAACCGGCAGCGGTGGAAGTCCGCCGCCTTGTCGGTGTCGAACTGCCGGAACTGGTGGAAGGCTATAAGCGTGTTCCCGACCATCTGCGCAAGGACAATGGCCGTGGCCAGAATCCGCAACAGCAGCTCGTCGACGGCCTCGATATCGTCGAAGACGAGATCGGTCGCATGACGCGGCAACTGGCTTCGGGCGAACTCGACGCGCTCGCCACGCAGGGCAAATATCTCGAACTCAAATATCGTGGCGATGAGGATCTGGGGGAGAGCTAGATCCCCGCATACCAGGCGTAATTATGGTCGTCCTCCCAATAGCCGCCCTTGCCGCCATAGACAGTGTCCAGGCTCGCCACCGCTTCCACCCGCATCACGAATTTCGCGTGCTTGTAGCCGAGCTGGCGCTCGTTACGCACGCGGATCGGCGCGCCGTGTCGCTCGGGTAACGGCCCGCCATTCATGCCATAGGCGAGGATGGTTTGCGGGTGATAGGCGTCGGACAGGTCCATGCTTTCATAATAGGGCGTGTCGCTAAAGCTGTCGGCGCAATGGAAGACGATATAGTTGGCACCATCGCGGAGCCGGGCGAGATCGAGCACATGAGACAGCGGCGTGCCGGTCCATTGGCCGATGGCGCTCCAGCCCTCGACGCAATCGTGGCGGGTGATCTGTGTGCGGCTCGGCATGGAACGCAGCTGATCGAGCGAAATGCCCAATGGCCGTTCGACCAGCCCGCCGATCTGCAAACGATAATTTGCAAACCCGTTGGCAAGCATCGCGCGATATTCGGGTGTGTCGGCGGTGGTGTTGCCATTGGCGCGATGGATCGGCGAGAGATCCGCCAGCGTGAATTCGCGGGCCAAGGCTGTGTCGCCCAGGATTCCCCGCTGCGCAACCTTGGTCAGGCTTTCGGAGGAATGGAGGATACGCTGCACGGACTCGCTGCGGCTCCAGCTGTCGCATCCGCTGACCAGCAACCCGCCGCCCAGCCCGGCGATAAGTTTGCGGCGATTGATTTCGAGTGCCATCAGGCGGTCTCCTCTTTTACAGTCGCGGGTTGTTGCTCTTCGCGCTTTTCAGGAATGCGGAAGCGCCCGGTGATCATCGAGCGTATCTCGTTATAGGGTCCGGCAAGCACCACCATCGCGAGATGGACGATAATGAAACCCACCATCAGGAAGGCGCAAATAAAGTGGATAGAGCGCGCCGATTGCCGTCCGCCGAACAGATCGAGCAGCCAGGGCCAGGCGACATCCATGCTGGGCGACATGGTCAGCCCGGTCAGCACGATGGTCGGCAAGAGCAGAAAGAGCACGAACAGATAGCTGAGCTTTTGCAAGATATTGTAATTGAGTGCCGCGGCCCCTGTCGGAAAGCGCAGCTTCGCATGCTCCTTGATATCGTGCCACAGATGCCGGGGTTTCAGCTCCTTGGTTTCCGGCGACAAATCGCGCTGCACATGGCGATTGGCGAAGCTCCATATCCAGTAAAAGAGACCCGCCAGCACCAGCACCCAGGCAAAAAACAGATGCCATAACCGGCCAATCGACAGGCTGTAATAGCCGGGGAGCGTCGCCCAGCTCGGGAAAGCGCGCGTGCTTCTCTCGCCCTCGCTATTGGTCCAGCTGCCGAGGACGCCGGTCGTCGTGATCTGCCAGTCGCCGATCTGGAGATAGCCGCGCTCGCCTTCATTATCGATCTGCAACCAGGCCGGATCCTGGTTCGCGCCATAGCTGCCCCAATAAAGACGCGGATGCGCGTTGAAGATCGTCAGCCCGCTCATCAGCATGATGAATATCGTCAGCGCATTGGTCCAGTGCCAGAGGCGTGTGGACAGGCGATGACGTTTGGCCATTTCGCCGACTTGAGGGTCCTCGCCATCCTTGATCGCAGCCATGCAGTCGCTCCCGAATCCCTGTCGCGGTTTCAGTCCGGTTCGCCACGATCTCGACCAAGGTTACGCCCGCAAAGCGATGTATTTCAAGCCCCCTTCAAATCCTGTCGGGATAAACCGGGCGGATATCGGTCGGAATATCTTCGCTGTTCTCCAGGACCGTCCGCGCCGCATCGTCCAGCCGCGCATAGCGATTGAAGAAGGCAGTCATGCCATCATAATTGCCATCGCCCTGCCGGGTAACGATTTCGCCCACGAGATCGCGGATCGCGGCTTCCATGGTATCATAGTCGATTGTGTAACGTTGGGCGGACGTATCCCACTCGAACGCGCCGCGCTCCAGCAGATAGCCATATTGCAGCGCGGCACCCCGGCCATGCGCTTCCTCGATACCGAACCGCGCCGAACGAAACAGTCCGGCGAAATAGGTCGCCAGCATTTCCTCGCGCTCTGCAACCGGCAGTTCGCCGCGCCGCATCAAATATAGGATATTCCAGACGCCCATCACGTCCGCTTTGGCCTCCTCGCTCGCCGAATAGACATCGCGGAGTTCCGCATTCACTGTCGTTTCGCGGCCATCGACGGTAATGGTTCCCGGCCCAAGGCTGTGCGAGAGTTCGTGAAACAGTGTTATGCTCGTCATATAGCGCCGCGACACCAGTGCCGCCTGATCGGGCGTCAGTGTCCGCCGCGCCATCGGCGCGAGAATGCGATCGTATTTGGCAGCCAGCACATTGGAGAGAATGACCTTCTTTGCCCCCTTCAACTCACGCACGCGCTCGTCATTGGGGAGGTTGAACGCGATGGTCTGTACCCCGGCAGCATTGTCGCCGCCGCCATGCACCTGCTCGGCAACAAGGATGGGCGAATCGAACGGGCGGTTGGCATTCTTGTAGCGCTCCGGCACCGGCAGGTTCGCTTCCATATCCGGAAGCAATGCCTTGTAACGGTCCAGCGCGGCGCTCTCCTCCGGTTGTTGCAGCGTGATAAAAGCCTCGAAAGCCGTTTTCTGGCCGCGCAGACGATCGGTATAGACTTCATAAGGCCCGATCACCGGTTCGATGGGCGTACCCTCGATATCCATCCAGGCGAGTTCGGATTCATAATAGTCGTTGCTGCGAAAGGCGGCAGCTCGCAGATCGAGGAAATTGCGCAGGCTTGCATTGCTCGTCCGCTCCGCCGCGCGTTCGAGCAGCCGTGCCGCCGGCTCGAGCCATTCGGCATAGGCTTCGCTATAGGGCACCGCGACGAGCCGCTCGCCGTCGCGCCGCACCACCGTATAGCCGCTGGTCAGCGCCTCCCGCTGGCCGGGATGCGCGGCGAGATAGGCGTCGAATTCTGCTGGTGTCAGATCGACCGGATAGAATCCGGCACCATCGGGAAGCTCCATATTGCCGAAGAAAGGCCGGAATTCCTCCAGTTGATCCCAAGCCCCGAAATTGAGATCGAAAAATTCGAGCAACTGCGCTCTATTGGCGACATCGCTCGCCGCGATACGCGCGCGCAAAGCCGGATTATCCGCATAATATTGACGCAAATAAATCTCGTCCATCAGTTCCGCCACCTCGATCAGCAAATTGACGACCTCGCGCTCTTCGGCATTAAGAAAGCCGGTGTCCGGCTCCATCTCGATCATCGCAAATTTCGCGAGTTGCGTCTGGACGCTGTAAACCTCGTCCTGCGCCACGGGATCGGGCGTTGCGGCGGGTCGCGGAGCCTCCGTGCTGTGCATGGCACAGGCAGCCGTCGATAAAAGGACCAAGGTCACGAGGGTCTTGCGCATTGCTCTCTCCTTTCGGAAGAGGTGTAAGCCATAAGCACTGCAATATCAAAGCCTTTACGAACCGTCCTTTCGCAAAACCCTATTGGGCCGAAGACGATGGAAAAGCCTGGATGCCCCGTGAGGATTCGAACCTCAATTGACGGAGTCAGAGTCCGCAGTCTTACCATTAGACGACGGGGCAACCGGAAGGGGCGCGAAATACGGAGCGCGCCGTCGCCTGTCAATGCGTCGCGCTTGCCCCGCGGCGCGCCATTGTCTAGGCTGGCCCCAAGTACCGGCGGCTTGTCCGTATCGGAAAACATAAATGGAATAAGAGTTACCCGGCATGGACGAAAATGCCGCCAGCCCGAGGCCCGAGGCCGGACATGTGCCGGAATCATCGCTACGCTATCGTCATCCCAGACCGAAATCGCCGCCCCGAAAATTCAATCGCCGCGCCTATGGCGCGCTCGATCTCGGCACCAATAATTGCCGCCTGCTGATTGCGCGACCGTCAAAAGACGGTTTCACCATTATCGACGCCTATTCGCGGATCGTCCGGCTGGGAGAAGGTCTTTCCAGGACCGGGCACCTTGGCGATGCGGCCATCGAGCGGGCGATCGACGCGCTGACGATCTGCGCGAACAAATTGCGTCGCCGCCATGTCAGCCTTGCCCGTTCGGTCGCCACCGAAGCCTGCCGCCGCGCCGCCAACGGTCGCGATTTCGTCGAGCGTGTGCGCCGCGAAACCGGGATCGCGCTGGACATCATCCCGCCTGCCGAGGAGGCACGGCTGGCCATGCTCGGCTGCCACGCCCTGCTCGAACCCGGCGAGGGGCCGGCGCTGATCTTCGATATCGGCGGCGGATCGACCGAACTGGTGCTGATCGAACCGGGCGAGGAACCCGAAATCCTTGCATGGTACAGCGCGCCGTGGGGCGTCGTCAGCCTCGCGGAAAAAGAATTCAACGACCTCGATTCGCTGGAGGAGCGCCTTGAGACATACGCGCGCATGCGCGGTCGCGTCGCCGCAAGTTTCGCCGATTTCGCTTCCACCCTGCCAACCATCGGCTATCGGCCGCGCCTCCTCGGCACCAGCGGCACGGTGACGACTTTGGCCAGCGTCCATCTCCAACTGCCGAAATACGATCGCGACCGGATCGACGGACTGGTGCTGCCTTCGGTCACGATGCGCGAGGTAAGCCAGATGCTGGCGCATAAATCCGTGGCGGACCGCGCGGCGGTTCCGTGCATCGGCCCGGAACGCGCCGATCTTGTCGTAGCGGGCTGCGCCATACTGGAAGCCATCCTCGACATCTGGCCCGCCGAGCGCATCGGCATTGCGGATCGCGGCATTCGGGAGGGCATTCTGCGCTCGATGATGGCGCGGCAGGGTCACAGTTTCCGCTAATGGCCCAGCTTCGCAAGAAACATGGCCGCAAGGAATCCTCGAAACGCTGGCTCGAACGCCAGCTCAACGATCCCTACGTAAAACGCGCCAAGGCCGAAGGGTTTCGCAGCCGCGCCGCCTACAAGCTGATCGAACTGGATCAGCGGTTCGGCTTGCTGGGGGGCGTCGAGCGGGTCTTCGATCTCGGCATTGCGCCGGGCGGCTGGGCACAGGTGATGCAGCGCAGCAACCCGTCCGCGACCATTATCGGCATCGACCTGCTGCAGACCGACCCCATCGAAGGGGTGACGATTTTCGAGATGGATTTCATGGAAGAAACCGCGCCGGACAGGCTCAGCGAAGCACTAGGCGGCGAGGCCGATCTGGTGCTGTCCGACATGGCCGCCAACACCGTCGGCCATAAACAGACCGATCATCTGCGAACGATGGGGCTGGTCGAGGCGGCGGCGGATTTCGCGTATCGGGTGTTGCGCGAGGACGGCAGCTTCGTCTCGAAGGTGCTGGCCGGCGGCGCGGACGACACGCTGGTCGCCGAACTCAAACGCAATTTCCGCACCGTCAAACACGCCAAACCCCCGGCCAGCCGCAAGAGTTCGTCGGAATGGTATGTAGTGGCGCAGGGGTTCAAGGGGTGGGGTTGATCCTTATTCCGATTTTCCGAAATAGCCGCAATGTCTCGGCTACTATGCAACACATCGACAATCTCTCATCTATCGTCGAGGTAATGGAAGAAGATGATGTAACCCCGGTGCGGGGTCGATCTCATACCCTCTCCCAGTTCCGGACGATTCATGCCCAATAAGCCGGGTAGCGAAGCGAGGCGGCGGCACCTATCCACCAATTGGCGGACGAAGGATTCAGCAACGTCGTCGCTGCCACTCTCGTCGCCGATATATTCGGCTATCTGTTCGAGGTCTGCCTTCGCCGCGTCGGTGAAGACCAGCGATCTCGTCATGCAGCCTTGCCTATCCGGCGCTTATCGAGAGTCTGGCGGACATGATCGAGAACGTCCTCAACCGAATTCTCACCGCCTCCGTCCAACGATGCCTGAATGGTTTCGCGCAGCGCAGCGAACTTCTGTTCGCGTTCTTCGACAAGGCGCAACCCCTCTCGCACCACTTCGCTGGCCGACCTGTACCGCCCCTCGCCCAGCAAATTCTCGACATAGGTTTCCCAGCGTTCGCCAACGGATACATTCATGTTCAGATGCTCCTCAGAAATCGAAGCTGATACATAGCAAAATAACATCATATGCGCAATTTTTGCTATTCCCGATTTCGGAAGTTTATCTGCTTGCGCAGATTTTCAAAGGGTCTGCTTAATCCTAAAAGAGACCGAATTCCCCACCGACATGTAACGCAAGCGGAATTATTCCACCGTCACGCTCTTCGCCAGATTGCGCGGCTGATCGACATCCGTCCCTTTCGCCACCGCCACATGATAGGCCAGCAATTGCACCGGAATCGCATAGACCAGCGGCGCGATCAGCGGGTGAACCTTCGGCATTTCTATCGTCGCGATGGTGCCTTCCCCGGCCTTGGCGATGCCGTCGACGTCGGAGATCAGCACGACCTGCGCACCGCGCGCCTGGGCTTCCTGCATATTGGAGACGGTTTTTTCGAATAGCGGCCCGGAAGGCGCGATGACGATCAGCGGCACAGTATCGTCGATCAGCGCTATCGGCCCGTGTTTCATCTCGCCGGACGCATAACCCTCGGCATGGATATAGCTGATTTCCTTGAGTTTCAGCGCGCCTTCCAGCGCCATCGGATAATCGGGGCCGCGACCCAGATACAACACGTCGCGCGCCTGGGCGATGGTGCCCGCCATCGCCTCGATCTCCTCGTCATGGCCGAGCGCCATATTCATCGCCTCGGGCGCTTCGGACAGATGCCGCACGATTTCGCGCTCTTCCTCGGGCGAGAGCTTGCCCTTGGCGCGGGCGAGATGGGTGGCGAAGGCGGCCATCACCGCGAGCTGGCAGGTAAAGGCCTTGGTCGAGGCGACGCCGATCTCGGGGCCGGCATGAGTCGGCATCAGCAAATCGACCTCGCGCGCCATTGAACTGGTCGGGACATTGATAATCCCGGCGGTCGCGGTTCCCGCCGCCTTGCAATGCTGGAGCGCGGCGAGGGTGTCCGCGGTTTCGCCCGATTGCGAGATGAAGATCGCCAGCTGGTTCGGTGTCAGCACCGGTTCGCGATAGCGGAACTCGCTGGCGACATCGGTTTCGACCGGTACCCGGGCCAACTGCTCGATCCAGTATTTGCCGATCATCGCGACATAGGAAGATGTGCCGCAGGCGACGATTGATATCCGGTCGAACCCGGCGAGATCGAAACCCATATCCGGCAGCGCGACCTGTTCTTCGAGCGGGCGAAGATAACTCTGCAAAGTCTGCGCCACCACCACCGGCTGCTCGAAAATTTCCTTTTGCATGAAATGGCGATGATTGCCCTTCTCCATCATCGCCGCCGATGCGCCGGACACCGAAACCGGTCGCACGATCAGCTCGTCGTCCGCATCGTAGATCAGCGTCGCATCGCGGGTCAGGACGACCATGTCGCCCTCTTCCAGATAACTGATTTTCTGCGTATAGGGCGCGAGTGCCAGCGCATCGGACCCGAAGAAACTCTCGCCCTCGCCATGCCCTACCACCAGCGGCGAGCCCCGCCGCGCCCCGATCAAAAGGTCCGGGTGGCTCCTGAACATGATCGCCAAAGCAAAGGCCCCGTGCAGCCGGTCCAGTGTCCGCCGCACGGCATCGCGCGGCTCGACACCTTCCTCGATGAACTCGCTGACCAGATGCGCGACGACCTCGGTATCGGTCTGGCTCTCCAGCTTGCGGTCACGATCGATCAGTTCCTCGCGCAGCTCCTTGAAATTCTCGATAATACCATTGTGGACCAGCGCCACTTCGCCGGTCGCGTGCGGATGCGCATTGTCCGTCGTCGGTGCGCCGTGCGTTGCCCACCGGGTATGGGCAATTCCGGTATGGCCATCGACCGGATCGTCCGCGAGCACCTTGACCAGATTGTCGAGCTTGCCCTGGGCACGGCGGCGCACAATCTGCCCGTCGGCAATCGTCGCCACTCCGGCACTGTCATACCCCCGATATTCGAGCCGGCGCAGCCCTTCGACGAGCCGGTCCGTCACATGGTCGATACCCAGAATTCCAATAATGCCGCACATAAATTCCTGCCTCGATCGCGCCCCTGCGGGGCTGACACGCTCTTTAGCCTGAAACGCCCGATCATCAAGTCAATGCGCGCCTATGCGCGCTTCAATCGCTCGACCAGCCGCCCGACTGTCGCGCCCTGCACAAGCACCGAGAACAGCACGACGGCGAACGTCGCGGCGAGCAACGGCTCGCGGACAGGCCCTGCGGGCAGGCTCAGCACCAACGCGATCGATATGCCGCCGCGCAATCCGCCCCATACCAGAATGGGAAACGCGCCCTGCCCGACTTTCTGGATCGGGCGCAACACGAGCAGAGGCGCGCCAACGGCCAGCGCCCGGGCGACCAACACCAGCGGGATCGCGATCAGGCCGAGGCCGATATAGCTGCCGCCGCCCGCTATCACGATAATCTCCAGCCCGATCAGCAGGAACAGCACACTGTTGAGAATCTCGTCGATCAGCTCCCAGAATTTCAGTACATAATCGCGCGTGATATCGCTCATCGCATAGGTCACGCCGTGATTGCCGATCAGCAGCCCTGCGACCGCCATCGCCACCGGCCCGGCAAAATGGAGATGCGAGGACAGTGCATAACCGCCCATCACAATGGCGAGGCTGATAAGAACCTCCAGCGCATATTCGTCGAGACTGCGCATCGCCCGGAAGCCGATATAGCCCGCCGCCAGACCGACCGCGATGCCACCGCCCGCCTCTATCGCGAAGAGCTGCGCACCCTCTCCCAGAGAAAACTCCGCGCCCGAGATCGCCGCGCTCAGCAGGATCGAGAAAATCACGACACCGACACCGTCATTGAACAGGCTTTCGCCTGCCACTGTCGCCTGGAGCTGCGGCGGAACGGCGGCCTTTTTGAGGATACCCAGCACGGAAACCGGGTCGGTCGGGCTGATCAGCGCCCCGAACACGAGGCACCAGATAAAGGGCACGTCGATGCCGAGCAGGGCTGTCAGCCAAAAAAACGCGACCGCCACCAGTATTGTAGAAATAATCACGCCGATGGTGGAAAGCAGCAAAACCGGCAGCCAGCCCTTCTTCATCTCGTCGAGATCGACATGCAACGCCCCCGCGAACAGCAGAAAACTCAGCATTCCCTCCATCAGGGTTTGCGAAAAATCGAGATTTGTCAGGAAGACCGCGACCCAGTCGTCCAGCGTCACCCCCGGGATCAAAGCATTGGCGACAATCAGCGCAATCGAAGCCAGCGCGCCCATGATCGTCAGCCCGATAACATGCGGCAGCTTCAGGAAGCGGTGGTTGATGTAACCCAGCAAAGCCGCCGCGACGATAACGATAGCGGCGGCGTCGAACGAGCTCAGCACTGTATCAGCGGATGCGTGCATGGGGCGATGCTATAGCGCAGGATGCCGGGATAGCCAGTCGCGGACGAACACAGACCCGCATCGAGGACAAGCCCGTCTCCTCCCCTCAGGCGTAACTCACCACCTCGAATTCGATATGGTTATCGTCGAAAAAATAAAACCGCTCGCCCGGATCGTATTTTTCGCGGCTGAAGGGCTCCAGCCCCGCAGCGATTACCTTGACCTCCACGGCATCGAGATCGTCGACCACCACGCCGACATGGTTGAGCGGCTTGCCTTTATCGAATTGCAGGTCGCCGGAGCCGGCCTTGCCGCTCGTATAGAGTGCCAGATAATCGTCCTCGCTGCCGACATGGATCGTGTGCCCGCCCAGCGCGGATGGCCCCTCCCACCGGATATGCCAGCCGAAAAGATCGCGCATCAGATCGGCGGATCGCCGCGGATCAGTGACGGTCATGTTGACATGTTCGATACGGCCTGTGGTCATGATTGGTCTCCCCGGGTATCTTTATCGATGCCGGTTTGCCAACCGATGTCGAGTACGCCGCCGACCGGATAATGGTCCTGCCCGATCAGCGCTTTCACGATCCGGTTCACGGCCGAGCCGGCATAGTCTGCAATCTTTCGCATGATTTTGTCCTTTCATTCGCCCGCCATCTTGCGGTTTGCCCTTGCTACAACCTCAAGCTAGGTTTAGCTCAAGCTGTTTATTTAACGAAAAATGCGATTACAGTCATGGCGAAAACCTCTCAACTTACCATCGGCGATCTCGCGGCGCGCACCGGCCTTTCGGTCTCCGCGATCCGCTTTTACGAGGAGAAAGGCCTCGTCCATCCGCATCGCAGCGCGGGCGGCCAGCGACGTTTCCTGCGCTCGGATATCCGGCGGCTGTCCTTCGTGCTGATCGCCCAGCAGCTCGGCCTGTCGATCGGGGAGATCGCATTGCAGCTAAAGAAACTCCCCGAAGGCCGCGCCCCGACCCAGCGCGACTGGACGCGTATCAGCAAGGCGATTCGCGGCACGATAGACGCCCGCATCGCCGAACTGGAGCGCACGCGCGACCGGCTCGATTGCTGCATCGGCTGCGGCTGCCTCAGCCTGAAAAACTGCGCGCTCTATAATCCGGGGGATCGGGCAGGCTTGCGCGGGCCGGGGCCAAGGCTGCTGATGGAGGGATAGGTCCTATTCTTCCGCATCCTCCGAAGCCATCCGTATTGGCAATAAGGTCAGCCGGGTTCGCACAGGATTCACTGTGACCAGCGCTCCATCGGTTAAGGCTTCGGAGGTCTGGCGAAGCGCGCCAACGATCTGCTCTCCGATTGCTTCAATCGAAAGGTCGTCCGCTCGAATTTGAACTACGCTCGGCGATAGACCGTTCGTCGCTGCGAGTATCGCCCCAAAATCGAGATCATGGGTAATCACAACCAGATCGCGATTTTTGGCGTAATCCATAATTTCGAGGTCGTTTGCATTCGCCAAACCGACATTCGACCAATGCTGGGCCTCAAACCCGACATCGTTCAAATACCTTACCCATCGCGGCGACAGGTTCATGTCCAGCAACAGCCGCATCAGATAGCGAGTTTGATCTCGCGTTCTTCGGCACGCCATGCGGCATAGCGCAAGGCCTGCATAATATCTTCGCGTTCAAGATAAGGATAATCGCCAAGCAGTGTATCGACGCTGCGACCCGCACCGATCTGGCCGACAATCATGCCGACTGTCACTCTGAGATCACGAATGCACGCCCTGCCACCCATCATGTCGGGTCGCAAAGTGATACGGTCCAGTTTTTCCATCGCGCTATCCTCTCGTAATCTCTCTATACAGCATCTGGCCTCGATACTATCGCTGTTTCTCCGCCTTCTTCCGGTCGACAACAATGCCATTCATCCTGTCGGATGCCGCGCAACCCGCTATATCGGAACAGAGAACGAACAAGGAACTTTGTCGATGTCTGTAACCCGTAAACAGGATATAGTGGCACAGCGCAATCCTGCATTCGCGTTGCAAAATGCGGCAATCGACGGCTTTGCGGCGGGACTTGGAACGGCGGCAGCCGTCGGCTTTTCGGTCTTTATACCTGTGTTGGCTATTGCCGGGGGCATTGCCGGTTATATTTTGACCAACGAGACGCCCCGGTCCTAAAACGCAGGGCGGGGGCATACTATGCGGCTGGCAATATGGTTGATCAGCGCGACCGCGCTATTAACGGTAGCATATATTGCGCTGGATCTGCAAACGGATTTTCAATCGGTTTCGCAATTTGCTTTCGCCCTGCTCAACCTTCTCTCCGTTATCGCACTCTATGTCATCCTGTACCGGCACGAACGGTCCGACGATGCATCATTCGGTGCGGCCCTGCGAAAATATCAGCATTGTTATTCTCGCGACATTCCTGATGCTGAACTATTCGGCATGGCAGTTGGGCGTCTATCTGCGATTGATCCCGGCGACGGCGCTTTGAAAGAAGACGGCTGCCCAAAGCTTTTGGCAACGTCCATGAAGCGCAGCAGATGCCACGATACTATCTTTGCCTGCCCGCCTTCTTCTGCATCATCGCGTCCCGGAATTTTTTCGCCCAGCCGCCCTTCGCCGACTGCTCCCCCCGCGCCAGCGCCAGCGCATCGGCTTCGACGTCTTTCGTCACTACGGACCCCGCACCGACTATCGCACCGTCGCCGATCTTCACCGGCGCGACCAGCGCACTGTTGGAGCCGATAAAAGCCCCCGCGCCAATCTCGGTCCGGTATTTGAAATAGCCGTCATAATTGCAGGTGATCGTGCCCGCGCCGATATTGGCACCCTCGCCGACCATCGCATCGCCCAAATAGGTGAGGTGACTGGCCTTCGCGCCTTTGCCGAGCGTCGCCTTTTTCATTTCGACGAAATTGCCGATCTTCGCGCCTTCCTCCAGCACCGCGCCGGAGCGGAGGCGGGCATAGGGGCCAACCGAGCAGCCTTCGCCGATGGTCGCGCCTTCGATATGGCTGAAGCTGTGGATGGTTACATTATCGGCGACGGTGACGCCGGGGCCGAACCAGACATGCGGCTGAATCGTGACATCGCGGCCCAGTTGCGTATCGTGGCTGAACCAGACGGTTTCGGGATCGATCAGCGTAACGCCATCGGCCATCGCTTGCGCGCGGCGGCGGTCCTGCCATAGCCGCTCGACGACAGCGAGTTCGGCGCGGCTGTTAACTCCCGCAACCTCCCAGGCCCCGGCTTCGATCACCGCGCTGTGGCGGCCCTCCTTTTGCGCGATCATTACCATGTCGGGCAGATAATACTCGCCCTGCGCATTATCCTTGCCGACCTTGTTAAGCAGCGCGAACATATCTTCGGATTTTGCAGCAATGAGACCGCTGTTACAAAGATTTGCAGACCGCTCTTCAGAATTGGCATCCTTATATTCAACCATTTTCTCAATAATGCCGTCAGAATTCGACATTATGCGTCCATAAGCCAGCGGATCTACGGGGCGAAAGCCGAGCGCAACACAAGCAGGCGTGTCGTCCTCCTCCAACCGCGCCAGCATCGCCGCCACTGTCTCCGCCTTCACCAGCGGCGCATCGCCGAAACACGCCAGGACGGTGCCGCTGAACCCCGCCAGCGCCTCCCGCGCCATCAATACGGCATGGCCCGTCCCCAGCTGCTCCTCCTGCAACGCAACCTTGCCGCCGCGCTCCAACACAAACGGCTCCACCTCTTCGCGCCCTGCCCCCAGCACGACGACCATCTCGGCAGGCTCCAGCCGCGCCAGTTCGTCCATCAGATGCCCCAGCATCGGCTTGCCCGCGATCGGATGCAGCACCTTGTGCGTGGCCGATTTCATCCGCGTGCCCTTGCCGGCGGCGAGGATGATGGCGGCGAAGGGAGTATCGGTCTTGAAAGCCTCGGTCATGCCCAGGCTCCTGCCAGTAAATGGTCGGCATTTCCATAGGCCCTGCGGCTAATTATGCGGAACCGGGGCCGTTCGCGTTCGCCTGGCCCTTCCGCCATTTCGTCCAGAGATGCTTCGCCAGCATCAGCGGCGGCATCCGCAGCCAGTGCGAGCGGATATAGAAGGCAAACCGCAGACACTTGCGGGTTTCGCGGCCCCAACCATCGCGCGCCAGCAATCGCCGAACGTAAAGCAGATCTCCTGCCCGGCCTGGCCCGGCCAAATCGCCATCGACCGGTGTATCGTAGAGTATCTCGGCCAATCGCAGGGCGCGGCTGACCGGCGTTGAAAGCTGATGGAGTTCGGCCCGCTGGCCGAGCCTATTCCAGAACCCTTCCCGCTCCCCGAAATCGCGCAGCAGCCGGTCGATGTCCCATAGGTTTCGCAGCCCGCCCGCCAGATCGCCATCGGCAAACAGATGCGCGGCGGAGTGGCAGATCATATCGGGCGGAGAAAGAACGCGCAGGCCACCTCCCCCGTCAGAAACGTCCAATTCCTCGCTTTCCGCGATCATACTTTCCGCATCGGGCGTCGGCCTGGCGGTCAGCGGCAGAACGGTATGATGCACATCGATCATCCGGTCGCGGTCTTTATGGATCAGCGGCGGCAGCTCATGCATATGTTCCCGGTAATAGGCGTCGTCATAGCTATCTTCTTTCACCCATTCCCAGCCGCCCTGTCCGATCAGCGCCTTTTCCACCGCATCCAATGCCCCGCGCCGAACAAGAATATCGCAATCGCCGATGGAGCGCCCGATTCCCGCTGACAGCCCTGCCGCAACATAAGCGGTACCTTTCAATAGCACGACCGGTTCCCCCAGCGATGCCAGCACGCGTCGGCCCATTTCGGCTTCCCATAAAGCCTGCGTCCGCGCATGTCGGGCGGACAGGCGGGCATCGTCGCATAATCGCGCAACCGTTTCGGGCAGATCGAGGCCATCAAGGCGATGAGCGAGGCTTCCGATAAGTTGTTCGGCACGGGCCATCGCGATGAGATCGGTCCAGCCCTGCGCGTCGAGGGCCAGCGCAGATTGCGGATCGGCAAGCGCGCGGGTAAGAAGGCGAGCGTCGGTCATCATCCCAGATCCGCCCATAGCCGCTCGACTGCTTCGACCGCGCGTTCGGTATCGGGATAATCGATGGCCCGCGTCGGAACGGACCGCACCAGCGTAGTCAGCGCGTCATACCCGGCTTCGCCCAACGCAACATAATTGGTCGAAGCCTGCGTCAGCCGCACGAAGACCTCCGCCTCCCCCATTTCGCGCACTGCCGGTTCGAACCCGAAACGCGGGAAAAGCAGCATCGCCGGTCTGGCGCTCTCTTCCATCCGCGCAATCGCATCTTCGGGCGGGCGGAGATGGCGGATCGTGCCTTTGGGCGTAATATGCATGATCGGGCCGAGGCGATCCGGCTGTGCCTCGAACAGCGCGACAGCTTCATTCTTCAGGCTGACCATGCGCGGGAAGGCGTGGATCGCGCCGTTTTCCAAATCGACCAGCGCGAACTCGTCGCCCATGAAGCGCCAGCCGCGTTCGCCGAGCAGCGCCGACAATGTCGATTTGCCCGCACCGCTCTCGCCTGTCATCAGCAGCGCCTTGCCATCGCGCTCGACCGCCGAGGCGTGGAGCACCAGGTATCGCCGCTGGCCCAGGGCCATCTGCAAATTCATGCCCATTTCCGCTGCCAGCAAGCCATGCGCGAGCGCCATCGGCTGGGCATCGGGCAGCATATAGTCGCCACCGATCGTCACGCTTGGCCGAATGATCTTGCGCCAGGGCCGTTGCGCGAACAGCCGCACCGTGAAATCGGGAATATCGGGAACCGGATAACCCTGATACAGCCGCCGCATACGATCGAGCGGCTGTTTCCAGTCCGATCCGATGCGAAATCCCACCGGGCCGACGGTAACGCGAAATTCATGCTTCATGGCCGCCACACCAGTCCGGCGGTTTCGAGTTCCACCAGCCGCGCGGTCAGGGTGCCGCGCAAATCGTCGGTGCCCGACAAATCGTGATCGCGTTCCAGCCGCGCGATCAGGGTTCCGGTATCGGCATCGCCCTCGCTCATTGCAGCCAGCACTTCCGGCGCGGGCGGAGCGAGAATATGGGTCAGACCGGAGGGCCGGTGATAAACCACGGTTACGCCGTCGGCGAGCACGACACACCGCCGCGCGTCGGGCGGGTCGGCGCGGAAAACGGCTTCGGTCACAGGGATAAGCGTAACGGCGTTCAGCCCCGCGGCATCTGGATCGATGCGTAGCAGGTAAAGCCGCTCTGGCCGGCCTGGAGACGGCGGATATAATTGGTGTAGGCCTGGCTCTGCTCATAGCCGTATCCGGGCAGCGAGCCGCCATTTCGGAGCGCCTGCTTGACCTCTTCGCCAGCCAGATTGCGGCCCGGCGGCGGCACCGCACCCGGTGTACCCGGCGCGACGACGGTGCCATCGGGCGCGATATAGTTGCCGGCATTGCCGGGATCGGGAACGGGAATTTCGCAGGTGAGGATGGACCCGGCGGTCTGGGCCAGCGCCGGACGCACGGTGACCACGGTCGAAGCAGCCGCCGCACCCAGCATCAGCGCCTGCCTGCGATTCGGCACCTTTACGTCTTTGCCGTTCTCGTTTTTGCTCTCTTCGGTCATGCCGTATCCCTAGGGCCGAACAGTTTAGATAATCGTAACAGTGCATTAGGATAGCGCTGGAGACTGTAACAATCTCCCTGTATCATCATGCGATGGCTGGAATAACGCCTTTTCGTCTCGTTGTCGCGCTCTTAACCACGATTGGTACGGGGATTGCCGTCTATGCGCTTGGCGCGCCCCCCTTCGCCGCCATGCTGGCGGTCGCCGGGGGTCTTGCCGGTGGCATCGTGTTGATGTGGAAAGCCTCTGCGGACGACGAGCCGGAAATCGAAGACACCGGCGATCGGGCAGTGCTGCGGGACGAGTCCCCGCCCGGCGCGACGCTGGAAGAGCTGATGGATGCCATCGACGATCCCAGCCTACTGGTCGTCGAACGCCGTATCGTGCGCGCCAACCCGGCGGCGCTCGAACTGCTCGGCAATCATATTGTCGGAGAAGACATCCGGCTCGCCATCCGCCATCCGGCCGCCGCCGAACGCCTAACTGGCGATACCAGAAACGGCGGTCGCGAGGATGGCGATCGGACCTCCATCGAACTCGTCGGTATCGGCGAGCGGGAGCGCCCCTGGGAACTGGTCATCCATGAACTCTCCGGCGATGCCCGCTTCGTCCGGCTTGCCGACCGCAGCCGGACTCACGCAGCCGAAAAGATGCGCGTGGATTTCGTTGCCAATGCCAGCCACGAACTGCGCACACCGCTGGCTTCGCTGCTCGGCTATATCGAAACGCTGCAGGACGGCGCAGTCAGGGAGAAGAAAACCCGCAAGCGATTTCTGGAGATCATGCATGGCGAGGCAAGCCGGATGCAGCGCCTGATCGGCGATCTCATGTCATTGTCACGGATCGAGGCGGAAAAATTTCGCAAACCCGATGAGGAGATCTTGATCGGGCCGCTCGTCACCGAAGCCTGCGCTACAGCCTGTTCCGTCCTCAATCAGGATCAGGGCCGAATCACGATCCATGGCAGCAAGACCGTACAGACAATCATGGGCGATCGCGCCCAGATCGGGCAGTTAATCGGCAACCTCGTCGGCAATGCGCTTAAATACGGACGCGAGGACGGACCGGTCACGGTAACATATCGCGCGCTTTCGGACACAATGATGCGGCTCACTGTCGAAGACGAAGGCGACGGGATTCCCGCCGACCAGATTCCGCGCCTTACCGAGCGATTTTATCGGGTCGATCCCAGCCGGAGCCGGTCCATGGGCGGCACCGGGCTCGGCCTCGCCATCGTCAAACACATCGTCGAGCGCCATCGCGGTCGTCTGGATATCCGGAGCATCGAGGGCAAGGGCACGACGGTGATTGTCGGCCTGCCGAAAAATCCTTCGACGATGTCATCTCCGCGTAATGAAAATGTCACACAGGGGGATCCGGAACGAGTCGCCATTTCTCGCGATTCGATATGATCGCTATTCAGGGGGCATTCCGGGTGCTGTATCGAACGTGCAAGAACCGGCGCGGTGCCCGCTCTGACTGTCCGGTCCCGATGGAGCTTTAGCGAAAAGACGTGTCGGCTTTTGCCCTTTTCTTCTTGGTTGCCGGCCTCGCCATTATTGGCTGGGTATCGGCCCGGATGCGTGTGCTGCGGATGCAGCCGGTCGCCGGTCCGCGCGCCCATTCCCTGCCCGGCTACCATGGCTGGTATGTGGCGCTGTGGCTGGCGATCCCGGCCCTGCTGTTTCTGATCGTTTGGTCGGTCGTCTCGCCCGGGCTGATCGAACAGTCGGTGCTGGCCAGTCCGGCAGCAAATGCGCTCCCGGACGCACGGATCGAACGCGAGGCCATACTCAACGAGGCGCGCGCGCTGGCGGATGGCTCGCTGCAGGCCGCGTTCAACGAGGAGGCGCGCGCGCTGGTTCCGGCTTTCGAGCAGGCGATCGGTTTCTACGGAATGATCGGCATCGTCGCGACATTGATCCTCGCTTTTGCCGGGGGAGCCTTCGCCTTCCTGCGCATTCGCCCCGATTTTCGCGCGCGCAACCGGGTCGAGCGGGTTGTCATGTGGGTGCTGCTTCTGGCCTCGCTGATCGCGATTCTGACGACCGTCGGCATCGTCGCCTCTCTCCTGTTCGAAACCATACGCTTTTTCGGGCGTGTCTCGATCGTGGAGTTCGTTTTCGGCACGCACTGGAGTCCGCAATCGGCGAGCGCGGGCGGCGATGAGGGATCGTTCGGGGCGATACCGCTTTTTTGGGGGACGGTTCTCATCGGCGCGATCATCGCCATGATTGTCGCCATTCCGCTTGGCCTGCTGAGCGCTATATATCTGACCCAATATGCCAAACCGCGCGTGCGCAGCGTGATGAAGCCGGTGCTGGAAATTCTCGCCGGTGTGCCAACCGTAGTATATGGCTATTTCGCCGCACTGACGGTTGCTCCCGCAGTCCGCGATTTCGCGGTGAACGTCCTTGGCGTCAGCAGCGCATCGTCCGAATCGGCCATCGCCGCCGGTGTCGTCATGGGCGTGATGATCATCCCGTTCGTGTCCTCGATGGCCGATGATTCCATCGCCGCCGTCCCCGGCGCGATGCGGGATGGCAGTCTTGCGATGGGTGCGACGAACAGCGAGACAATCAAGCGCGTGCTCGTTCCCGCGGCTCTCCCCGGCATCGTCGGCGGTGTGTTGCTCGCGGTCAGCCGCGCGATCGGCGAAACAATGATTGTGGTGATGGCCGCCGGTCTGGCCGCGAACCTCACCGCCAATCCGTTCGAGAGCGTCACCACCGTTACCGTCCAGATCGTCCAGCTGCTCACAGGCGACCAGGAATTCGACAGTTCCAAGACACTCGCCGCCTTCGCGCTGGGCCTGGTGCTGTTCGTCGTCACGCTGCTGCTCAACATCGTCGCCCTCGGCGTCGTCAAACGCTTTCGGGAGGCTTACGAATAATGGCAACCAACGCCCCTTCCCCGCGCCAGCCGACCGACTGGAATACCGACGCGATGCAGCGCCGGATCAAGGCGCGCTATCGTGCGGAGAAACGTTTCCGCTTTTACGGGCTTTTCGCAGTGGTGCTGTCTGCCGGCTTTCTTGCCTTCCTGCTGGTTACGATGATATCGAGCGGCGCGCGCGGCTTCACCCAGACCGAACTGGAAGTACCGATAAATTTCGCTGCGTCCGACCTGTTTCTCGATCCCGCGCAGCTGGCAGGCGACAATGCGGATGCGGCACTATCGGCAGCGGATATCGAGGGCGTCGTGCGCAGTGCCGCCATCGAAGCCTATGGCGAAGACGGCGGAGATCTGATCTCCAACGGCTCCTGGATCCGGGTGCGCGACGCGATTGCCGCCGATCCGCAACTGCTGACCGGCACGGAAACCTTCTGGCTACAGGCTTCGACCGAACTCGATTTCGGTTCGCGCGGCGATACCGGCACCCGGCGCGCCCAGCTGCCCGAACGGCAGGCAATGATCTCGCGCTGGAACAGGCTCGAGGAAGCCGGCCAGGTCCGGCGCGGTTTCAGTTGGACCTTCCTGACGGCTTCCGATTCCAGCGATCCCACGCTGGTCGGCATCTGGGGGGCGCTGAAGGGTTCGCTGCTGACGATGGCGGTGACGCTGCTGCTCGCCTTCCCGATCGGCGTGCTGACTGCGGTCTATCTCGAAGAATATGCGCCGCAAAATCGCTGGACCGACATCATCGAAGTCTCGATCAACAACCTTGCCGCCGTACCCTCGATCATTTTCGGGCTGCTGGGCCTCGCGGTATTCATCAACACGTTCCAGCTTCCCCGTTCCGCCGCAATTGTCGGTGGCCTGACGCTGGCGCTGATGACGATGCCGGTTATCGTGATTGCCGGGCGCAACGCGATCAAATCCGTGCCCCCGTCGATCCGCGATGCGGCGCTGGGCATCGGTGCATCGCGTGTGCAGGTTCTGGCCCATCATGTCCTTCCGCTCTCGCTGCCGGGCATCCTGACCGGCACGATCATCGGCATGAGCCGCGCGCTGGGTGAGACCGCGCCATTGTTGCTGATCGGCATGCGCGCCTTTGTCGCGACCCCGCCAGGTGGCCTGACCGACCCGGCCACCGCGCTGCCCGTGCAGATTTTCCTCTGGTCCGACGAGCTCGATCCGGGCTTTGTCGAGAAAACCTCGGCGGCGATTATCGTGCTGCTTGTCGCCCTACTGGCCATGAACGGCATCGCCATCTGGCTGCGCAACAAATATGAACAACGCTGGTGAACTCCATGAACGATGAAATCCACGCCCCCGAAGTCGAAGATGAAGCGATCAGGAGCGAGACGCTGAAAATGACCGCGCGCGATGTCGATGTGCATTATGCCGGAAAACAGGCCATCGACAATGTGTCCATCGATGTCGGTCTGGAAAATGTCGTCGCCTTTATCGGCCCGTCCGGCTGCGGCAAATCGACCTTCCTGCGCTGTTTTAACCGGATGAACGACACTATCCCGATCGCCAGGGTGACCGGGCAGATCGAACTGGATGGCGAGGATATCTACGATCCGAAGATGGATGTCGTGCAACTGCGCGCACGTGTCGGCATGGTGTTCCAGAAACCCAACCCGTTCCCCAAATCGATCTTCGAGAATATCGCTTATGGCCCGCGCATTCACGGGCTGGCGTCCGGCAAACAAGACCTTGAGGAGATCGTCGAAAAATCGCTGCGTCGTGCGGGTTTATGGGACGAGGTAAAGGATCGGCTGTCGGAGAGCGGCACCGCGCTTTCGGGGGGGCAGCAGCAGCGCCTGTGCATCGCGCGCGCCATCGCCGTCGATCCGGAAGTCATCCTGATGGACGAACCCTGCTCGGCACTCGATCCCATCGCCACCGCCAAGATCGAGGAGCTGATCCACGAGCTGCGCGGTCGCTACGCCATCGTCATCGTCACCCACAATATGCAGCAGGCGGCACGCGTTTCCCAGAAAACCGCGTTTTTTCATCTCGGCACGCTGGTCGAATATGGCGATACCTCGGACATTTTCACCAATCCGCGCGAAGAAAAAACCAAAGACTATATTACCGGCCGTTACGGCTGAACGGAGATAGACAATGGCTCACAGCAGCGATCATATAGTCAAGGCCTTCGACGACGATATCGGCGAATTGCGCGCGCTGGTATCCGAAATGGGCGGGCTGGCCGAGACCGCGATCGGCGATGCCATGCATGCGCTGATCCGCCACGATCTCGATACCGCCTACCGAGTGGTCGAAGGCGATACGAAAATCGACGAACTGGAAAGCCGGATCGAGCGCGAGGCGGTCAAGCTGATCGCCCTGCGCGCACCGATGGCCGACGATCTGCGCGAAGCGGTCGCCGCGATGAAGATCGCCAGTGTCGTCGAACGGATCGGCGACTATGCGAAAAATATCGCCAAGCGAGTGCCGGTGTTCGAGGAAACCCGCGATATCGAACCCCTCAGCATCCTGCCTGCCATGGCCAGTATCGTCGCCGAAATGATCCATGATGTGCTCGATGCTTTCGCCGCGCGCGATGCCGAAAAGGCTGTCGCCGTCATCGAGCGCGATCAGGCGGTAGACGATTTTTACAACAGCCTGTTCCGTGCGCTGCTGACCTTCATGATGGAAAACTCGCACAATATCACGCAATCGACACACCTGCTCTTCATCGCCAAGAATCTCGAGCGGGTCGGCGACCACGCGACGAACATTGCCGAAATGGTCTATTTCGCCGCAACCGGAGAGCATCTCGATGATCGCGCCCCGACCGGCGATGTGATCGAAACCGGGCAAAAGGATACCCTCCGATGAACAACGCCAAGCTCCTGCTGGTCGAAGACGATCTCGCGCTCAGCGAACTCCTCACCTATCATTTCGAGCGTGAGGAATTCGACATCAAACATACGGTCGATGGCGAGGAAGCTCTGTTGCTCGCCCAGGAAAACCCGCCCGACCTTGTCCTGCTCGACTGGATGATCGAAGGGCTTTCCGGCATCGAAGTCTGCCGCCGCCTGCGCCGGATGCCGGACACCGCCAATGTGCCGATCATCATGCTGACGGCGCGCGGCGAGGAGGAAGACCGGGTCCGCGGGCTGGAAACAGGAGCGGACGATTATGTCACCAAACCGTTCAGCCCGCGCGAACTGGTGGCGCGTGTCGGTGCCGTGCTCCGCCGGGTCCGTCCGGCGCTGGCCGG
>JBGTHW010000080.1:0-5941 GCA_041746035.1 Parasphingopyxis sp. | reverse complement strand
CCCGGCTTTTTCGCTGGCGATGATCGCGGCGTTGTCGCCGAGGAAAGCCTGGTGATCGACGCCGAGATTGGCGATGCCGCAGACCAGCGGGCGTTCGATAACGTTGGTCGCGTCCAGTCTGCCGCCGAGTCCGACCTCGATAATACAGGCATCGGCGGGGCTGCGCGCGAAAGCCAGGAAGGCCGCGGCGGTGGTCGCTTCGAAGAAACTGGGGCCGATATCGCCCGCCCTGTCGAGCACCTCTTCGAGGAGCGCGGCGAGTGTTTCGTCCCCGATCAGCGAACCCGCTATCCGGATACGCTCGTTGAATCGCACGAGATGCGGGCTGGTATAGACATGCGCGCTCAGCCCCGCCGCTTCGATGGCGGCGCGGAGGAAAGCGCAGACCGAGCCTTTGCCATTGGTGCCGGCGACATGGAAGACCGGCGGGAGATCGCGCTGCGGATTGCCGAGCGTGTCCAGCAAAAGGGTGATGCGTTCGAGGCCCAGGATATCCTTGCCGGGGGAGAGGATGGCGAGGCGGTCCAACTGGCGCTGGACGGCAGGATCGGCGGATATGGCGTGATCGGGCAAAGTCACCCCTCCCGCTTGCGGGAGGGGCAGGGGGTGGGCAAGACGGAAAAACTCTGCATTCTGCTTGCGGTCAGCCCCACCCCAACCCCTCCCCTGAAGGGGAGGGGCTTTATTATTAAGCCGCCTCCCTCAGCGGCACCAGATAATACACCAGCTTCGCCAGCGTTTCGCGCAATTCCTGGCGCGGCACGATCATGTCGAGCGTGCCATGATCCAGCAGATACTCCGCGCTCTGGAAATCGTCGGGGAGTTTTTCGCGGATCGTGTCCTCGATCACCCGCCGCCCGGTGAACGCCAGCAGCGCGCCCGGTTCGGCGATCTGGATATCGCCGAGCATTGCGTAACTCGCCATTACGCCGCCCGATGTCGGGTCGGTCAGCACCACGATATAGGGCAGTCCCGCCTCCCGCAGTTCCTCGACCGCGACCGTCATTTTCGGCATCTGCATCAGGGAGAGCGCGCCCTCCTGCATCCGCGCGCCGCCGCTGGCGGTGAACACGATATAGGGGCAGCGCGAGGCGATGGCCTCCCTTGCGCCGCGCACGAACGTCTCGCCGACCGCCAGCCCCATCGATCCGCCCATGAAGGCGAAATTCTGGACGCCGATCACGGCGGGCTGGCCGTCGATCGTTCCCTTGGCATTGACCAAGGCGTCCTCGTCGCCGGTCGCCGCGCGCGCGGTTTTCAGGCGCTCGGTGTATTTCTTCTGGTCGCGGAATTTGAGCGGGTCTTCCTTTACCTTCGGCGCGGGGAGCGTCTGCCAGCTCTTCTCGTCGAACAGCAGCAGGAAGCGCTGGGTCGGGCCGATGCGCCCATGATGTCCGCATTCCGGACAGACCGCGTCATTCTCCTCATATTCCCTGGTGAATATCATCTCCGAACATTTCGGGCAGCTGTGCCATAGCGTATCCTCGCTCGTCCGCTTGGCGATAAAGGGGATGCGGTTTCGCACCTTGTTGAACCAGTTCATGCGGCGTCCTTTCGTGCATCCCTTATAGCGGCGGAAAGCGAGGCGATATAGTCGCGCACCGGCCCGGCGGCATCCCTGCCATGCTTGCCGACGATTTCGACGATGGCGGAGCCGACGACGACGCCATCGGCGACGCGGGCGATGGCAGCGGCCTGTTCGGGCGTGCGGACGCCAAAGCCGACGGCGACGGGCAGGTCGGTATGTTGTTTGAGGCGCTTGACGGCATCGGCGATGCTATCCTGCGCCGCCTGCTGCTTGCCGGTAATTCCGGCAACCGAAACATAATAGAGAAAGCCCGATGCACCCTCCAGAACGGCGGGGAGGCGCGCTTCGTCTGTCGTCGGCGTGGCGAGACGGACCACAGCGACACCGGCATCGCGCAGGGCCGGGCCGAGTGCCGCATCTTCTTCGGTCGGAATATCGACGCAAATCACGCCATCGACGCCTGCTTGCTTGCACTGATCCGCAAACCACGCCGCCCCGCGGCGCACCATCGGATTGGCATAGCCCATCAGGACTAGCGGAGTATCGGGATGGCGCTCGCGGAAGGCTGTGGCGATGGCGAAGATGTCCTCGGTTGTAGTTCCCGCACTGAGCGCCCGGAGATTGGCCTCCTGGATCGCCGGGCCATCGGCCATCGGATCGGTGAATGGCATCCCCAACTCGATCACATCGGCGCCGCCCGCGATCAGCGCGTCGAGATTGGCCGCAGTGTCGCCATCGCCCGCAGTGATGAAGCAGACGAGAGCGGGGTGGGCCTTGGTGAAAGCGGCGGATAAGCGGGTCATTCGGAGTCTTTAAGTTCTACCACCAAGATACGCGCTTCGCCGACGGGGTGCGCCACATGTTCGTCGCCATTCTCGACAGAAACGCCTTCACCAGCTGTCAAGTGTATGATCTTTTCAATGCCGTTCTCGCGCACGTGCATGTCCACAACACCCTGCAGCACGACAAAGACTTCCTTCCCGGTGTTTTGGTGCCATTTATAGGGCTTGTCGGTCCAGTGCATCCGCACGGTGACTTCACCAAAATCGCTTAACAGTTCGCTGCCCCACGCCCGTTCGGCGGTAAAGCCATGTGCGGAAAACTGCTTCACATCCCCACTCCCAGTTTCTCGGCAACCGTAAAAATGTCCTTGTCACCGCGTCCACACAGGTTGGCGAGGATGATCGCGTCGCGGTCCATTTCCTTGGCGCGTTTGGCGACCGCGGCGATCGCGTGGGCTGGCTCAAGCGCGGGGATGATTCCTTCTGTTCGGCACAACAACTGGAATGCCTCCAGTGCCTCGTCGTCGGTGACGGCGGTGTATTCGACGCGGCCGGTGTCTTTCAGCCAGGCGTGTTCGGGGCCGATGCCAGGGTAATCGAGCCCGGCGCTGATCGAGTGGCCCTCGGTGATCTGGCCGTCCTCGTCCTGGAGCAGATAGGTGCGGTTGCCGTGGAGCACGCCGGGGCTGCCGCCGAGCAGGGATGCGGCGTGCGCCTTGTCGAGCCCGTAGCCCCCCGCCTCGACGCCGAGCATCTTCACCTCGGAATCGTCGAGGAAGGGGTGGAACAGCCCGAGCGCGTTGGAGCCGCCGCCGATGCAGGCCACCAGCAGATCGGGCAGTCGTCCGATCCGGCTCAACATCTGCGCGCGCGCTTCCTTGCCGATCACGCTCTGGAAATCGCGCACCAGCTCGGGATAGGGATGCGGGCCCGCCGCGGTGCCGATGATGTAAAAGGTGTCGTGGACGTTCGCGACCCAGTCGCGCAGCCCATCGTTCATAGCGTCCTTGAGCGTGGCCGCGCCGCTGGTGACCGGGATCACCTCGGCACCGAGCAGCTTCATTCGGAACACATTGGGCTGCTGCCGCTCGACATCCTTCGCGCCCATATAGACAACACAGGGCAGGCCGAACCGCGCCGCCACGGTCGCCGTCGCCACGCCATGCTGGCCCGCTCCCGTCTCGGCGATAATCCGCGTCTTGCCCATGCGCCTGGCGAGCAAGATCTGCCCGATGCAATTATTGATCTTGTGCGCGCCGGTATGGTTGAGTTCGTCGCGTTTGAACCAGATTTCCGCGCCTTTGCCCTCCGGCGCGGTCTGGCGCAGCAGGTCGGTGAGCCGCTCGGCATAATAGAGCGGCGAAGGGCGGCCGACATAATGCTCCAGCAGATCGTCGAACTCCGCCTTGAACGCCGGATCGGCCTGCGCGCGGCGATATTCCTTCTCAAGTTCCAGCACTAACGGCATCAGCGTTTCGGCGACATAGCGCCCGCCGAACTCGCCGAAATGCCCGCGCTCGTCGGGCTGGGTGCGATAGCTGTTCGGGATCTTGCTCATGCCGACCCCACGGCGCGCATGAAGGCGGCTATCTTAGACACATCCTTGATGCCCGGCGTTTTCTCGACGCCCGATGACACATCGACCAGCGGCGTATTGGTCGTGGCGATGGCGGTCGCCACATTGTCGGAGCGCAGTCCTCCCGAAAGGCCCCAGGGGAGCTTGTGCTTATATTGCTGGAGCAGTTTCCAGTCGAAGGCGACGCCCATGCCGCCAGGCAGACGCGAGGCCTTGGGCTGGCGCGCATCGAAAAGTATGCGATCCGCTATGCCTTCGTAGCGTTTCGCGGTTTCAAGATCGCTCGCGGTCGCGACAGGTATGGCTTTCCAGACGCGCGCTTCGAAGCGCGATTTGATAGCCTTCAGCCGTTCCGGCTTTTCCTCGCCATGCAGCTGGATGACATCGAGTTTTGCCGCCAGCACCGCGCGTTCGAGTAGCGAATCGTCGGGATCGACAAATACGCCGACGCGCTTGATACCGTCGTGCACCAGCCTGGCGAGTTTGCCGACATCGCGCGGACGCACATCGCGCGGACTGGGTTCGTAAAACACAAAACCGACATGACTCGCGCCGTTCTGTGCGGCCGCTTCTATCGCCTCGGCGGTGGTGCAGCCGCATATTTTGACATCGATATCGGCCATGGATCAGAGCGTCGCTTCGATGGCCCGCACTGCCCTGTCGGGTTCTTCGGCCTGGGTTATCGGGCGACCGACGACCAGGATCGATGCGCCATTATGCAGCGCATCCGCCGGTGTCACGATACGTTTCTGGTCGCTTTGCCTGCCATCGGGGAGGCGCACGCCCGGGACGACAAAGAAACCGTCGGACCAGAGCTTTTTTGCTGCCTTGACCTCACGGCCCGAGCAAACAACGCCATCGAGGCCCGCCGCCTTCGACAGTTCGGTCAGGCGCATGACCTGATCGTGTGTATCGCCACCGATGCCGGTGTCGTGCATATCCGTCTCGTCAAGGCTGGTCAGCAGGGTAACAGCAACGACTTTGGTATCGAACGGGGCCGCCGCCTTGGCATCTTCCATCATTGCCCTGCCGCCCGCTGCGTGAACGGTGAGCACAGCCGGTTCCAGCGGGCGCAGGGCCTGAACCGCTTTGGCGACGGTGTTGGGAATATCGTGAAGCTTCAGATCCAGAAAGATCGGCAGGTCGAGCGCGGCCATTTCGCGCACACCGGCAGGGCCGTTTGCGGCATAAAATTCAAGGCCGAGCTTGATCCCGCCGATATGGTTGCGAACAGTTGCGGCGATTGTCTTTGCCTGCGCGATATCGGGTGTATCGAGCGCGACATAGATCGGACTCCTCATGGTCCGGTTTCCGGGGGCAGTGGTTTGTCCAGCGAGAGTTCGGGACCGGCATTGGATTCGGGCGATGCGGGGCTACGCCGGGGCGCGTTAAATTGCTTGATCCCGCGCGCATCCGCCAGCTCGCGCTCGACGGTTCCCATCCGCCGGTGAAGCCGCCAGTTCCTGGTGCGATAATAGGCCAGCGTCGGAACGAAGCCGAGCAGGAAAATCATGACAAGCAGAATCGGCAGCTTCACATCCGCGACCAGCCCGCCCCATAAATTGAGCGAAACCGGTACCCAGTTATTGATCGAGAAGACGACCACCACCGTCGTCAATACGATCCAGAAGAGTATTTTCAGAAAATTCATCAGCTACCCGATATTGTTCTGGCGCAAGTGTAGTGCCGTGAGGGGCGGATTGCTAGCGCTTGCGGTCTGGCATGTCTTCGCCGATTTCCTTGTCCAGCTCGTCGAACAATGACGATATATGGGTGAGGCGTCCGCGCTCCTCCTCGACGATGCTCCGGAAGGCGCGATTCTTCAGCGCGCTAACTGCACCCGGCGGCAGCGTTTTTCCCTCCGGGATGGCGGATACCACGATATCGATCAGCCGTTCCGCACCATGCAGCCTTCCCCAGAGATAATCGTTCTCGCGATAGGCCCGGCTGAAGAACGCGCCGAAATTGTTAAATTCGATCCCTTTAAGCGTTGCCTGCGCGCCGCCCGCGCGAATCGAGCGAGCATCGTCCGGCGCGATACGATCGACCTTCACC
>JBGTHW010000079.1:0-5053 GCA_041746035.1 Parasphingopyxis sp. | reverse complement strand
CACTGGCGCGTCCGCGAAATCTTGCCGCCTATGGCGATCCGGACCCCGCTTCGCTGGCTGCGGCTTATGCCTACGGCATAGCGCGAAACAATCCTTTCGTTGACGGGAACAAGCGTACGGCGTGGGCTACGGCCCGCCTGTTTCTCGCTATCAATAATATCGATCTGGCGTTCGACAAAGCTCACGCAACGCAAATGGCTTTGTCACTGGCAGCGGGCGAGTTGACGGAAGATGAGGTAGCCGACTGGTTTCGCGATCATATCGTAACCGGGTAGAGTCTAGGCCGCCCGCGACCCAATCGTTGTCCGGTGCAACAACCGTGCATGCCCGTCATGCCCGCCGGTGGCGCGATGAAGCAGCGAGCGGTTATCCCACATAACCAGCATATCGGGCTGCCATTCATGGCGATAGACGAATTCGTCGCGCGATTGCCAGCGATAGAGTTCCATCAGCAGGGGCAGGGCATCGTCCTGTGCCATGCCGTCGATCCCGGCAATATAGCCGAGGCAGCTATAGATGCCTTCCCGCCCGGTTTCGGGGTGTTTGCGGATGACCGGATGGAGCTGCGTCGCCTCGGCTTCGACTGACGGGCGAATATCCATCGAGCGGCCCTTCGCGGCATCCTCATCGCCATAAGTACCGTCGGGTGAATAAGCATTTTTGGCGGAATGAATTGCCATCTTACCCTCGAGTCTGGCGCGCAGGTCGCCGGGCATCGCATCGAGCGCGGCGTGCTGGTTGGCGAACAGCGTATCGCCGCCGACGGGCGGGATGACAATGCCATACAGGCATGTCCCGGCTGGCGGGTGCTCCTGAAAGCTCCAGTCGGTATGCCAGTTCTCGGCGAAGAGTGGCGCGGTTTCGTTTTCCTCGCGCTTTACCGCGATGATATGCTCGCGGCCCGGGATCGGTGCAATAAACGGATCTTCGCCGAACGGACCGAACTGGAGAGTAAAGCGTTCGAGATCGTCATCGGTCAGCTGCTGATTCGGAAAGGCGAGGACATGGTGTTCCAGCCATGCGGCGCGGATGCTGGCTATCAGGCTGTCCGAAAGCGGTTGCGACGAGTCGACGCCTGTGACTGTGGCACCGCAAGCCTGGCCGGAAGGGGCAATCTGCATTTAGTCAAACTGTCAGTTTTGAGGACACTTGTCATCCCGAACTTGTTTCAATATCCATTTCTCCACCAGCGCCGTCATCGCGAAGCGCGAAATGGATGCTGAAACAAGTTCAGCATGACGGGGAAACTAGCGGCCTTCCTCGTTGTCCTCCGCAATCGCTTCTTCCCCAGCATCCGCCGGCTCGTCCTCTTCGTCGATCAGCGCGACGCCGACGACATTTTCGTCCTTCGCCACATCGAGCAGCTTCACGCCTGCCGTGCTCCTGCCCATGACGCGGGTGTCGCTGACCTTCATGCGGATTAGCTTGCCCTGATCGGTGATGATCATCACCTGATCGCCATTGCCCGCCGGGAAGCTGGCGACGACTTTTCCGTTGCGATCGATATTGTCGATATTGACAACGCCCTGTCCGCTGCGCTTCGTCCGGCGATATTCGTATGCGCTGGAGCGTTTGCCGAAACCGTTTGCGCAGACGGTCAGGATGAATTCCTCCGCCTCGGCCATACTCTCCATCTGTTCGCCGGAAAGCTCGGAGTCATTATTGTTATCCTTCCAGGGCGCGGCGCGGAGATAGGCGTCGCGTTCCTCGATATCGGTGCCGGTATGGCCCATGATCGACAGCGAGATGACCTCGTCATCGCCTTTCAGCGTCACGCCCTTCACCCCCATCGCGGTGCGACTCGCAAAAGCGCGGACACCGGTGGCGGCAAAGCGGATCGCCTTGCCATTGCGCGTGGCGAGCAGGACATCGTCGCCTTCTTCCAGCAATGCCACGCCGATCAGCTTGTCGTCGCTGTCATCGGCGAAGCGCATCGCGATCTTGCCGTTGGACGGGATATTGGCGAAGGCATCCATGCTGTTGCGCCGTACGCTACCCTGCATCGTCGCGAACATGACATGGAGATTTTCCCATCCCGCCTCGTCTTCGGGGAGCGGCAGGACGGTTCGAATGAATTCGTCTTCGGCCAGCGGTAGCAGATTCTGCATCGGCCGACCTTTGGTCTGCGGCCCGCCTTCCGGCAGTTTCCAGACTTTCAGGCGATAGACCTGCCCTTTGTTGGAGAAGAACAGCACAGGCGTATGGGTCGATGTGACGAACAGCCGGGTAACCGCATCCTCGTCCTTCATGGCCATGCCGCCACGGCCCTTGCCGCCGCGCCTTTGCGCGCGGAACGTATCGAGCGGGGTGCGCTTGATATAACCGGAATGGGTGACAGTGACGACCATTTCTTCGCGGGCGATCAGGTCTTCATCCTCAACCTCGAAATCGCCGGTCGTGATCTCGGACCTGCGCGGTGTCGCATAGGTTTCGTAAATCTCGTCGAATTCCTCGCGCATCAGGGCGTAAAGTTTCGCGCGGTCGCCAAGGATATCGAGCAGTTCCGTGATGGTGATGGCCAGCTCTTTCAGTTCCGCCGCAATTTCCTCGCGTCCCAGGGCTGTCAGGCGGTGCAAGCGCAGATCGAGAATCGCCTTAACCTGCGTTTCGGATAGCTTGTAGACATCTCCCTCGATGGCCGCTTCGACGGCCTCGACAAGCTGGATATAGGGACGAATTTCGGCAATCGGCCATTCGCGGGCGAGCAGCGCGGCACGCGCCTCCGCCGGGTTCGCCGAGCCACGGATGATCCGCACGACTTCGTCCATATTGGTGACGGCAACGACGAGGCCGAGCAAGATATGCGCCCGTTCGCGCGCCTTGAAAAGTTCGAACTTGGCGCGCCGGGTGATGACTTCTTCGCGAAACTTGATGAAGGCTTCGATGATGTCGCGAAGAAGCAGTGTCTCGGGCCGTCCGCCGCGAATGGCGAGCATATTGGCCGGGAAACTCGATTGTGCAGGCGTGTGCCGCCAGAGCTGGTTGAGCACGACCTCCGGCGATCCCGATTTTTTGAGCTCGATGACGATACGCACGCCTTCGCGGTTGGACTCGTCGCGAATATCGCTGATTCCCTCGATGCGATCTTCCTTGGCGGCATCGGCGATCTTCTCGACCAGCCCGTTCTTGCCGACCTGATACGGAATCTCGGTGAGAATGATCGCCCGCTTGTCGCCGCGCTTCTCCTCGATCGTGTGGCGGGAGCGCATGATGATCGATCCGCGTCCGGTCTGATAGGCGGAGCGTGCCCCGGTCTGGCCCATGATGAGCGCGCCGGTCGGGAAATCGGGGGCAGGGACGATCTCGATCAGCTCGTCGTTGGTAATCGCCGGATTATCGATGAACGCGCGACAGGCATTGATGACCTCGCCCAGATTATGCGGCGGCACATTGGTCGCCATACCGACCGCGATACCGCCCGCGCCATTGACCAGCAGGTTCGGGAAGCGGGCAGGCAGCACCTGCGGCTCGCTGCGGCTCGCATCGTAATTGGGCGTGAAATCGACGGTATCCTTGTCGAGATCGTCGAGTAAGGTCATCGCCACCTTGTTCAGTCGCGCTTCGGTATAGCGCATCGAGGCGGGCGGATCGGGATCCATCGAGCCGAAATTGCCCTGCCCGTCGATCAGCGGCACACGCAGCGACCAGTCTTGCGTCATCCGCGCCAGCGCGTCATAAATCGCGCTGTCTCCGTGCGGGTGATAATTGCCCATCACGTCGCCGACGATTTTGGCCGATTTGCGATAGGGCCGGCCGGGAACGAACCCGCCTTCCTGACAGGCATAGAGGATACGGCGGTGTACCGGCTTTAGGCCATCGCGCACATCGGGGAGCGCACGGGCTACGATCACGCTCATCGCATAATCGAGATAGCTCGTTTTCATCTCGTCGACGATGCTGACGGGGCTGATATCGGAGGGGCCGGCGATGGCTATTTCGTCGTCGCTCAAAACAATACTCTTCTGCTACGAATTCCTGTGTCCGACACTAGCGAAAAGCCCGGAAAATAGCGAATCGACAGGCCGTGTTATCCACACAAATCAGGGATCGATTTCCTCGCCGTCCCAGGCGAATATCCTGCCGGAATCGGATGGTTCGAGTTCGCCGATCACATCGAGCAACTGGAGCGCAGCGCGTTCGGGATCGAACAATTGCTTTGCGGGCACATTGCCCTGAAAGGGTTCGCTGAGTGGCGTATTCACCGTGCCGGGATGCAGCGCGACGACGATCGCACGATCGTTCTTGCGCCGGTATTCGATGGAAAGATTGCGGATCGTCATATTGAGGGCAGCCTTGGAGGCGCGATAGCCATACCATCCGCCAAGGCGATTATCCGATATGCTGCCAACCCGAGCCGATAATGCTGCGAAAACACTGCGCCCCTCGCGCCGCATTAGGGGCAGAAAATGTTTGGCGACAAGGGTCGGGCCAATCGTGTTGACGGCAAAATTGCGCGCCATCCACTTGCTTTCCAGTTCATGCATGGATTTTTCAGGGCCATGCGCCTCATTGTGAAGGATACCTGTGGCTATGACGATCAAAGACGGGGCAGGCGCTTCGGCTGCTTCTTTCGCCGCCGCTTCGATGCTTGCCTCGTTTTCGATGTCGATGGCGATGTGGCCTTCGCCGACGCGCGACATTCGCAGAATGGAGCCATGGGTGCCTTCCTCCTCAAGCGCATCGGCGATGGCCGCACCGATACCCCCGGAGGCACCGATAACGATGACACTGCCGGTCACCGTCTGACGAAGCGCCAGCTATTTTCTTCCGAACCTTCCTCGGCATAGCGATAACCATCGCTGTCGAAGCCTTTAAGCTCTTCCGGATTGCTCAGCCGATGCTCGCAGATATAGCGCGCCATCATGCCGCGTGCCTGCTTCGCCGCGAAGCTGTTAAAGCGCAGGCCTCTCGGCCCGTCTTCCCGAAAATCCATGGAAATAACCCGCGCCGCCTTTACGGTTTTCGAGTTTTCGACGGCCGCCCAATACTCCTTGCTGGCAACGTTGATAATGACGCCCGAGCCGTCGTCTTCGAGATCGTCGGCCAGTTTCGC
>JBGTHW010000078.1:0-14043 GCA_041746035.1 Parasphingopyxis sp. | reverse complement strand
GCTGCTCGGCGAGAAGGGCGTCGGCTACGATCTCGTCCGCGAGCATCCGTGGGAGCGGCGCGACGAGTTCGTCGACATGAACCCGGCCGGGCAGACCCCGGTGATGGTCGAGAGCGGACGCGGCATCACGCTGATCGGCAGCCAGGCGATCTGCGAATATTTCGAGGAGGTCGGCGAGACCGCGCGGATGATCACCGGCGCCGCCGACGCCCGCGCGGAAATCCGCCGGCTGGTCAGCTATTTCGACGAATGCTTTCACGGCGAGGTGGTCGCTCCGCTGCTGCGCGAGCGGATGACCAAGCGGCTGTTCCACGGCGCTACGCCCGACGGAACCGCGCTGCGCGAGGCGACACGCCAGGCCGACGCGCATCTCGACTATGTCGATTATCTGCTCGATCATCGCCGCTGGATCGGGGGCGCGACGCTGAGCCTCGCCGATCTCGCGGCCGCGGCGCAGATTTCGGTCGCCGATTATCTGCGCGGCTTCAGCTGGTCGAGCCACCAGCAGACGCGCGACTGGTATGCCGGCCTCAAATCGCGGCCAAGCTTTCGCCCACTATTGTCCGAGCGCATGGAGAATGTGCCGCCGCCGCCCGAGCATTACGACAAGGTCGATTTCTGAGCGTTAGGCGAGCGCCTTGACTTCCTCGAGCACTTCGGCGGCGTGGCCGGGAACCTTCACCTTTGGCCAGACTCGCGCCACTCGCCCCTGCTTGTCGATCAGGAAGGTAGCGCGCTGGATGCCCATATATTTGCGGCCGTACATGCTCTTTTCGACCCATACGCCGAACGCCTCGGTCACCGAGCCGTCGGCGTCGGTGGCGAGGGGAGCCTTGAGATCGTATTTCTCGGTAAACTTGGCGTGGCTCTTGAGCGAATCCTTCGAAACGCCGAGCAGATCGGCTCCGGCCGCGTTGAAGTCCCCCGCCAGATCGCTGAACTGCAACGCCTCGGCCGTGCAACCCGACGTATCGTCCTTTGGATAGAAATAGAGCACGAGCGCCTTGCCGCGATACGCGCTGAGCTTGACCAATTCGCCATCGGCCCGCTGCAGCGTCACATCCGGCGCCATCTCACCCTGTTCGATCATCTCGATCTCCCGTTCATATCTCGTCGGCGATCAGCCGCCGCCATTCGGCCCGGACAACTTCTCGCGCCGCCTCATAGTCTATTTCAAGGTCGCGCCAATCCGCGCGAGCGCAGGCGCGCGCGACGAGGGCGCGGCTCGGCTCGGCGATGGCGGTCGATTCCGGTGACACAAGCCGCATCGTCACCAGCAGGCGGGTCATCAGATCGTGCGCCTCAACGAGCACCGGGGCGATCAATCCCTCATCGCGCTGCGCGGCGAGCGCCTCCCAGAGCCGCGGATCGACGCCGACGCCGTTGCGAAGCTGCACGAAATGGACACAGAATTCGAGATCGACGAGCCCGCCCTCGACGAGTTTGACATCGAGCGCGCTGGCCGGTCGCTTGTGCCCGGCCATCCGGGTTCGCATCTCGAGAACGTCCTCGCGCAGCTGTTCTGCATCGCGCGGGCGTCCGAGGATTTTCCCGATCATGGCCGAAAGCTTCTCCCGCGCCTCGTCCGATCCGAAAACCGGGCGTGCCCGCGCCAGCGCCATATGCTCCCAGCTCGAGGCATTGTCGCGATGATAGCAGGCAAAGCCCTGCAACGACACGGCGAGCAACCCCTGATTACCCGACGGCCTGAGCCGCGTATCCACCTCATACAGCGGCCCCGAAGCCGTCGGCACGCTCATTGCCGCTGTGATACGCTGCGCGAGGCGCTGATAATAGGTGGTCGCGCCCAGCGGACGCTCGCCGTCCGATTCCGCACCATGATCGCCGGTAAACAGATAGACGATATCGAGGTCCGAGGCATGGGTCAGCGCCTCGCCGCCCAGCCTCCCAAGCGCCAGAATAACCGGTTCGCTGTCGGGCACCCGACCATGTTTTTCCCCGAATTCGGCAATCGTCGCATCCGCCAGCACAGCGAGCGCCGCCTCGGCGACCCGCGCATAGCCGCCTGCGATATCCAGCGGATCGGCGGCTTTGCAGACGAGCTGGACACCCAGAGCGAATCGTTCCTCGCCGACAAGCTGCCGCATCCGGTCCAGCACCAGCTGATATTCTCCGGAGCGGCTGCGGGTGCGCAATATGGAGGTGAGTTCCTCCAGAGGTTCGGGCGGATCGAAGGCTGTCGCATCGATCAGGCCGTCGAACAGCTCCGCCCGCCGCGCGATTTCATCGGCCAGTGCGGGCGAATGGCTGAGGATAGAGGCGAGCAGCGATCCGAGGCCCGGTCGCGCCTCCAGCAACCGAAAAAAATTGACGGCACTGGGCAGTCGGTCGAGCAGACTGTCGAACCGGTTGATCGCCCCCAGCGGATCGGGCGACGCTCCGAAATCCGCGATCAGCGAGGGCAGGACAGCTTCGAGCGCTTCTCGTGCGGCGGGCGAGCGGGTGGTGGCATGGCTGCCCTCGCGCCAGCCCTGGATCCGGCGACGGCCGTCGCCGGTCCGGGTAAACCCTGCGGCCTGAAGCGCGTTTTCGAGCGCATCGGAATCGCTTGGCAACCGTTCGCCCCGATCCTCGTCTTCCAGATCGTCATACAGCGCCCCGGCATGGGCGACCGGACCTGCCAGCAACTCCAGCAGGGCCGCACCGTCCTTCAGTCCGTGCAGCCTGGCAACATTATCGAGTGCGGCCTCATTCGGCGGCAGGCTGTGGGTCTGTCGGTCCTCCACCATCTGCAAGCGATGTTCGAAGGTGCGCAGCAGCACATAGCTTTGCGACAGCTGTTGCGCATCCCCGGCATCTATCTGTCCGGCTTCGCTCAGCGCGGCAAGCGCGTCGAGCGTGGCAGGCGCGCGCAAAGTCTCGTCGCGTCCGCCATGGATCAGCTGGTGGATCTGCGCGTAAAATTCGATCTCGCGAATGCCGCCCCTGCCGCGCTTCAGATCGTAACCCGGACCGAGCTGCTGGCCCTGCGCATAATGATCGCGGATGCGCCGCGACATCGCGCGAATTTCGCTTATCGCCCCGAAATCGAGCGCCCGCCGCCAGATGAAAGGGCGGATCGCGGAAAGGAAATAGTCGCCAAACTCCCGATCTCCGCCGACCGTGCGCGCGCGGATGAAGGCCGCACGTTCCCAGGCTTCCGCGCTGGATTCATAATGCGAAATTGCGGCGTTTACGGGCAAGGCGATGGGCGTCGCCTCCGGCGAGGGCCGCAGCCGGAGATCGACGCGGAAGACATAGCCCGCCTCCGTGCGCTCCTGCAATATTTCGACGATGCGGCGCGCAATGCGCACCGCCACCTGCTGCGGCTCGTCCCGGTTCCGGTGCGGCAGGGTCGCCGGGTCGAACAGCAGGATCAGATCGACATCCGACGAATAATTGAGCTCGCGGCTGCCGTGTTTGCCAAGGGCAATCGCGGCAAAACCCTTTACCTCCTCGCCATCGAACCGTTCGGCAAAGGCGACCGAGATCGCCCTGTCAACGGCGAAATCGGCGAAATCGGAAAGCCAGTGGACGGTTTCGGTGAAGGAAAGGATGCCGGAAAGATCGCCCAGCGCCGTCGCCATCGCCAGTTGCTGGCGGGCCTGCCTCAGGGCTCCGGCAATGTCCGCTTCGGCGTCCACCGAGATCGCGTCGTGCGCAGCAACGACGCCGTCCGCGAGTATCAGTTCGAAAAAATCGCTATTCCGATCGAACAGGCGATGCAGAAAGGGCGAATGGCCCCGCGCCCGTGCGGCTGCTTCGGCAAGAGCGTCCCGCGAATGTGTCGCTTTCATGCCACGGTTGTCCGATATATCCTGTTTTTTACGAAATCGTGAAACTCCGGGCGGGATCATCCGTTACTCTTTCATGACCCGCCAGCGCCACCCCTTTCTGGAAGGCAATATCGCCGCACCGCCTCGTACACAGCGGTTCGCTTTCGCGCGCAGGACGGAAATCGGCGAATCGCTGTTCAGGGCGTTCGCGCGCTGCCCCGATCGGGACGCGACGGCCAGAGAATTCGAGGCCATGCTCAAAAAACTGCGTTAGCCATATGCTCAACGATTGCTGAGATCGTCGACCTCTTGCATTATTTCCTGGAGCACTGTCTTGCCCGGCTTGCCGTGGTGGTCCCTGCGCGGCGAGACATTGTCCTGCTCCATCAATTCTTCGAGCGCGGTGCGCCCGCGCGCAACGCGGCTCTTGATCGTGCCGACCGCGCAGCCGCAAATTTCCGCGGCCTCTTCATAAGCGAACCCCCCGGCCCCGACCAGAATAAGCGCCTCCCGCTGCGGCTCGGGAAGTTGAAGCAATGCCCGCTGCATATCGCCAAGCTCGACATGCCGGTCCTGGCTCGCCGGCGCGGAAAGCAATTTGTCGGCGGTATGATCGTCCCACTCGCCCTTGAATTTGGACCGGCGCATCTGCGACAGAAAAATATTGCGCAGAATGATAAATGTCCAGGCGCGCATATTCGTGCCCGCCTGGAAACGCGCGCGCGCGGCCCACGCCTTGAGCAGGGTTTCCTGCACGAGATCGTCGGCGGTGTCGGGATTGCCGGAAAGGGAGCGCCCGAAAGCACGCAGATGCGGGATGACCTCGCCAAGCTGCGCCTTGAATTCGGCATCGGGCAGAGGCGGCGGCCTGTCGGCGTCTTGCTGCGGCTCAGCGAGTTTGTCCCGCTGTTCAGCCATTACACATTCCCCCAAATAGCGCCGCGCGACTCGCGCAACGGCTAACCGACGATAAGCCGAATGTTACGGGATAGCCAGAAGCGGTCGCACCGAAACCTCTTCAGGAACCCCAGATGAACAACAGTAATGCAAAAATGCCAATGATCAAAAACAGAGAAACCGCGAGGATGACACGCGTCATATGCGGGGTGGAACCGGCACGCGCTTCGTCCTTCGACAGATGGGGTTCTTCTTCGCTCATGTTTTCCTTGTGTGGGAAATGGATAGGGCCGGTCAAGCATTAATGCGAAAACTGCGCCTTCAGGCGGCGGGCACCGTCTCGCGATTGAAGAACAATGCCTGCGCGATGGCGGTCTTGACGCTGGAATGCTGAAACGGCTTGGTGATCAGGAAGGCCGGTTCGGGCCGCTCACCGGTCAACAACCGTTCCGGGAAGGCGGTGATGAAGATGACCGGCACGTCGATATCGCCGAGAATATCCTGCACCGCATCGATCCCCGAACTGTCATCGGCAAGCTGAATATCGGCGAGAACCAGGCCGGGTTCGGTGTCGCGCGCCTGCGCAACCGCCTCGTCGCGGGTCACCGCGATGCCGGTCACGTCATGGCCGAGATCGCGGACTATGCCTTCCAGATCCATGGCGATGATCGGCTCGTCCTCGATGATCAATACCCGGGTTTTGATCTGGGCCTCGATTTCCTCCCTCGCATCTTCCGTCAGCTTTTCGACCTTGTCGGTATCGACATCCAGCAGATATCCGACATCTTCCGGCACGAACCCCTCGACCTCGGACAATAGCAACGCCTGGCGCGGCAGATTGGCGAGCATGGCAAGGCGGGCCACGGCGATATCTTCCGCTGAATCGCTGTCGTTCATGTCGTTATCGAGCGGCCCGCCGCGATCGACGGAGGACCAGATTGTCTGGAATATGCGGTAAATTCCCAGACGCGGGTCCACATCGCGCGGAAATTCATCGGGCGCGGCGACGATCGTCTCCAGCGTAGCGCGCACATAAGCGTCGCCATGCTGCTGATTGCCGGTGAGTGCGCGGGCATAGCGGCGCAGCAGCGGCAGATGAGGGGATAATTGTTCGCCCAGTGTGGCCATCGTAAATCTCTCCCGAGAGGCGTGCGGTATGTGCTGGCGCGCGGTACAAAAAGCAACCCGCAGCTATATACGCGTCAGCATCCAGTACCGGCCTCCAATCCATTTTCTAGGGAACAAACGCCGCTCGCTTTTGTTTCATTATTAATTGACGGGTCGCATATAGACAGGTTTTCCCGGCGACAACGTCGCTGACGGTTGCGGTGATCGGCAGACGGGGTTTACAAACCGCAAAAGGCCTGTGCGACCAGAGGACGATAATTTGACTTATACAGGCGACAAGCCCGTCAGGAAATCGCGCGACCGGACGAACGCTCCTGCCGGTCAGGATCGCGAGGACACCGGCGATGACCCGTCGGAGATCGGTCGTGCCCTTCGCTCGGTTTATAACGAAGCCGTAAGCGAAGAAATTCCTGCCGACATGCGCGCTCTCCTCGGCAAACTCGGCTAAGCCGCCGTCGGGAGATCGATGAATTATAGCCAATTGCATCCGACGCCATTTGCGCGGCTCTCCACTGGCCTGAAAATGCTGATTGCGCTGGGGCTGGCGCTTCTCCCGCTTGGCCTGATCGCTCTTTTTTCTTCTCTGGATACCGCTAGCGAAGCGCGCGCAACTCGTGCCGATGCATCCGAACTGATCGCCGAAACGAGCGCACGAAGCCTGTCCGCCGCCTTCGACAGAATCGCGATAAGCCTCCGCACGGCGGCGACGGCGGTGGCGATCGACCGGTCGGAGCCGGACCAATGCAGCGAAACGCTGCAATCGCTGGTCGGTCTGGAAACCGAGGAGATGCATTTCGCCATTGCGATGACAGACGGCGAAATAGTCTGCGCGACGCCCGGATTCGTTTATCGCTATACCCCGGCAGTTTTGGATGGCGGATTCGTTGGCATGTCTCTCGATCCGAAGATGAAGGCAATGACACTCGTTGTATCCGGGGCCAATCGCCGCCTGATCGGTATTGCCGAACTTCCGGACACCACGCTCTCGGCGCTTGCCGCACCGCTGGAACCGGTCGGGAATTTCGAAATGCGGCTGGCGCAGGGTGCGCTGCAATTGCCGATCCGTGACTGGCAGCCCGCCAGCGTCCCCGCCACGCCGAGGCGGTTCGAGCATACACTCGCCAACAGCCGGGTCCGGCTGCTGACCGCCCTTCCCGATACGCCTTTGAGGCTTGCCGAAATCCTGACGATTGCGCTACCCGTGGCGATGCTGCTGACCGCCGCGCTGGTCGGCTGGTTGGTCGTCGACCGGATGTTGCTGCGCCCGATTTTGCAGTTGCAGCGAGCGGTCGCCCGTTATGGCGGCGAGGGCGGTGCCTTTGCCTTGCCGCCTACCCGTACGCCCGCTTTGGAAATACAGGAACTGGGCCGCGCCTTCGAAACCGCTTTCGCCCAGCTTCAGGACAAGGAGCGCGAACTGCAAGCGGGCCTTGCCGAACAGGTTCGCCTGACGCGCGATGTCCATCACCGGGTGAAGAATAATCTCCAGGTCGTCTCCAGCCTGCTCAGTCTCCATGCCCGCGCTGCGAAAACCGGCGATGCGACGGAAGCCTATGCTTCGATACGGCGACGCGTCGATGCGCTCGCCGTCGTTCAGCGGAATATCTTGGCGGACAGCGAAGCCGGATCGGCGATCCCGATCCGCCCGGTTATCGCGGAGATCGCATCCGGCCTGAGCCAGCCGGGTTTCCACGGGCAGGAATTGGCGATCGGTCTCGACATCGCCAATCTCCGCGTCGCCCAGGACCATGCGGTCCCCATCGCTTTCCTGCTTACCGAGCTTGCCGAACTGGCGATGCAGTGCAGCGACAAGGTCGAACTGTCGATCGCGCTGACCGCGAAAGCCGACGACAGTCTGGCGACACTCGAAATTCGGAGCGAAGCCCTCTCTGCCAGCCCTGACTGCACCGATGCAGAGCGTTATGAGCGGGTTATTACCGGATTGACGCGCCAGTTGCGCTCGCCGCTCGACAAGAACGAGGCGGGAACCAGCTATTGCATCGAGATTCCGGTAGTCGACATCGCAACCGCGCCGCCAGCCTGAAGCAAAGCGTTTTTCTTATTCCTAAATGTCTGCAAAATAGAGCTAAAACTTTTTTTCGGATTTTTTTGGTTTTTATGGAACCGTTTTCCTTGCAGCCCGTTATGTAGCCAAGGATAGTGACCTTTTGCCCCCCCGCTCTCACTATCCGTTAACACGGACCCGAAACCGCTTTCCCTCCCCCCGGAAGCGCTTTCGGGTCCAATTTTTTAGGGCCATCGAACAGCCCTGGTTAGACGGAATCGTTGCTCTCCGGGAACGAACGGTTCGCCAAACCATTGTCCTGATATGCCGCCACGGCATTAAACAGTATGGGAGAGTATCGATGATTACCAAACTAGCCACAGCCGCCCTTGTATCCGCAGGCCTGCTGCTTGCCGCCTGCAACACGATCGGCGGTGCCGGCGAAGACATCGAAAGCGTCGGCGACACGATCGAAGATGCAGCCGAATAGGCTTTGCGCACCTGTCGAAGCAGGAAGTCGAAGCAGGAAATCGAGATACGCGTGAACGGGTTCTTTCAGGTTCTGGAAGGGCCCGTTTCCTGTTGTATCGGTCACACGATGCTATCGGGTATCCACCAGTAAGGATTGCCGAAACGGCGCGCCCGACTGCGCTGATACGGGACGATAAAGCCCTTGCGGTCGCCTTCACGGTCCGTCGTCCGGTTATGCTCCGCAATATGGTGCCAGTCGCTTAGCGTTGCATCGGGCGGCAAATGACCGTCCGACAGGCGCGTCCAGAGATCGTCCCGAAATGCGCCAATCGCCCCGTCATCCTGCTGCCAGAGATAGCCAAGCTCGGTATCCCATTCGAAACTGCGCCCATTTATATTGGCCGATGACATCAGGCACGCGGCGCGATCGGCGATCAGCAGCTTGGCATGGATGTGAATGACGCTTGAGCCATAGGCGATTCCGCGCTCATCGACGAGTTTGCGATCCTCACTCGTAATCTCTTCGAGCTTCGTCAGCGTAAAAAGACCGACACGGTCAGCGCCCCCGGCTCTCAGTATCTGGCCCAGCGCCCGCGCCTGCAAATGTTCGCCATGTTTGTGCACCGGCTGATCGCGCTGCCCGAGAAAGGCGATTTCCTCCGGCACATTGGCGATCAGGATTATGAGTTCGAGTCCGGGGTTATTCTCCAGGGCTTCGATCGCCCAGCCCGCCGCCTTTTTCGAGCGAAAAAATTGCGCTTCGATATAGATCCGGTTTCGCGCCACCCCGATCAGCTTGCGATGCGCGGCTTCTATCTGGCGGATGTCCGGCAGTGGACCGGTGGCGAAGACCGACCCGGATTTGCGCGACCGAGTCAGCACGAGTTGCGTGACGGCCTGTCCGCAAATCCCCGTGGGTTCGACCTCGGGCACGACCGCCTCATCGAGTGCGCCGAGCGTAAGCTCGCGCGCCGCACCGGTTGTCCACTCCTGCACGATTTCGCGAAAACGCGGCAATTCGCGATTCCAGCAATCGACGAAATGCCGTGCGACATCGGCGACGATCGGCCCCTCCACGAGACTCGATACATCGTGCCAGTTTTCATCCGCCGCCTGATCGTGATCGGAATCGTCCCAGCGCCGTTCATCGAGATCGAGTCCTCCAATGGTCGCCTTTTTGCCGTCGATCACCGCGCATTTCTGATGATAGGTGGCGGGCCAGAGACGGGGCGGCGGGCCGGATTTCCAGCGATGCGGACGACCATCGTGCCAGTCCAGCCAGCGCCAGAGGCCGGGTCTCGTCTCGAATACCCGGTCGTCGCGATCCTGCTGGCCGAGCAATTTGTCGACCAGCCGCCGCACGCGCTTGCGCAGCGCCAGCCGCAGGAATTGCCGCCAGCCCCAGCCGATTTCCCCTTCATGCTGGATCACGATCATCTGGAACAGCGATCGCCGTGCTTCGGGCAAATCGGCCAGTTTCTCCTGCAACGCGGTGAAGCTGCCCCAGGATCCGGCATGGAGATAATCGGCAAGGACCGGCTCGAAGTCGGTCAGCAAAATGCGTATCTCGACCCCCCGGTCGAGGGCGTCTGCTATCAGATCGAGCCATGTGTCATGCCCCGCCGCCCGCGCTTCTTCGGATCGCAGTTTCGTCGTCGGATCGAGAACGCGAAAGGCGAACCAGACGCTATGCTTCGCCTTGAGGATTTCCCGCTCCAGCCGCGGATACATTTCCGCCGATTCGATCAGCGGCGTAACCCTGCATCCCTCGCGAACCGGAAACGGCGCATCGCTGCCGTCACCGGCTTCGAGGAACAGCCCCTGCATCACGCCGTCGCCTGCTTTTTCGCGCGCCGTTTGTCGGTGAACCAGATGATGATCAGCGTGAGTTCGAACAGAAGGCAAAGCGGTATCGCCAGCATCAATTGGGTGATCGGATCGGGTGGTGTGAATATCGCGGCGATGATGAACACGCCGACAATAACATATTTGCGCGCGCCCACCAGCTTCGCGCGATCGACGATGCCCGCGCGGTTCAGCAGCAGCACGAGGATCGGGAGCAGAAACGCCAGCCCGAAAATGAGGATGAAGCGCATGACGAGCGAGAGATACTCGCCGATCGCGGGCAGCGCTTCCTGTTCCAGGCCGCTGACCTCGCCCTGATAGCCGAGGAAAAAACGGAACGCCATCGGCATGACGAGATAATAGGCGAGCGCCGCGCCAAGCGTGAAAAGAACCGGCGTTGCGAGCAGGAAGGGCAGGAAGGCACCCTTCTCGTTCTTGTACAGACCGGGGGCCACGAACAGCCAGAGCTGGCAGGCGATCAGCGGGAAGGCGATGATAAAGGCGCCGAACAGCGCGACCTTGATCTCGACGAAAAACGCTTCGTAGAGCTGGGTGTAAATAATCCGCCCCTGCCCCGGCGGAAAAGCCTCCTGGAGCGGCTGGGCCAGAAACGCGAAAATCTCGCTGGCGAAATAGAAGCAAACGCCGAATGCTATCGCCAGGCCGAAAATGCACCAGAGCAAACGATTGCGCAGCTCGATCAAATGGTCGAGCAAAGGCGCACTGCTCTGGTCGACCTCATCGAGGTCTTCCGCGCTCACGATTTGTCACCGAAAAGATCGCGTTCCGCGTCGCCGGTGCCGGCGTTTGAAGGCGGAGGGGGCGGCGGCGAAGGCGCATCGTCGGCAGTCTCCTTATCGGTTTCGGGCGCAAGCGGCTTCATTTGGCCTGCCATCGGATCGCCAGCGCCTTGCTGTTCATCGTCCGGCGGATGATCGCGCATGACCTGCGCGTTCTTTTCCGCCCAGATTTTTTCCTGTTCCTCGATTTCCGCCTCGCGGATCATCGCATCGAGGCCGACCCGAAAATGGCTCGTCATGCCGCGCAACTGCCCCAGCCACTTGCCAACAGTGCGCATCGCAACCGGCAGATCCTTTGGCCCGATAACGACGAGCGCCACGACCGCGACAAGCAGGAGTTCGGCTGCACCGATTTCGAACATAGGCGCTGAATTACCTTAAAACCGGGTCAATGCGCCAGCCGGTCCGGGCGAACGCAAAAAACACACAAATTCAGCTCTTGCTGTCTTCGCGCGTTGCCTCGACCGTCGTTTCGGGCGGCGGTGGCGGTGCGGAATGAGGGGCAATGCGCGGCGGTTCGGATCGCGATGACGGGGAATCGTCCTCGTCATCCTCGCGCAGGCCTTTCTTGAAGCTGGTGATCCCCTTCGCGAGATCGCCCATCATATCGGAAATCCGCCCGCGCCCGAAAAAAAGCACGATGAGCAACACGATAATAGCAATTTGCCACGGACCTAAAGCCATGAATTTTCTCCTTATCCGCGGCCTAGTTAGTCATCCTGTATTACATTTTCCAGCTCGATCTCTTCGAGCGCGGTTTCCACAGGATCGAGCAGCCCGGCTGCCTTGAGATCGTCGAGACCGGGTAGGTCGCGCCTGTTCTCTAAACCGAAATGCTGAAGAAAGACAGGGGTAGTTGCGTAAATTAACGGTCTTCCCGGCGTTTCCCGGCGACCGGCGGGGCGGACCCAGCCCGCCTCCATCAACACATCGAGCGTTCCCTTGGAAATCTGGACACCGCGAATCGCCTCGATCTCGGCGCGACTGACCGGCTCGTGATAGGCGATGATCGCCAGCGTCTCGGTCGCCGCGCGGCTCAGTTTGCGCGGCTCCTCGCGCTCGCGGCGGAGGATATGGGCAAGGTCGGACGCGGTCTCGAAATGCCATCTTTTACCGCGTTCCACGAGACTTATACCGCGTCCCGCATAATGCGTAGAAAGCTCTTCCAGCGCCGTCTTAACATCGACATGCTCACCGACCGCCTGCTGGATATCGCTCAACTTCAGCGCCTCCTCCGCTGCGAACAGTGCCGCCTCGACATAACGGACATCGTCGTCGGGCCAGTCGTTCATCCGGCGCACACCATCAGATCGGCAAAGGCCTCGTCCTGATCGATCTTCACCTTGCCGTTTCGCGCCAGTTCGAGGGCCGCCACGAAACTGGACGCCATCGCCGAGCGGCGATAGCCGGCATCGTCGGTTTCCGGCAGGAAGCTCTGCAAGGTCGCCCAGCCCGGCACTTCGCCTATCATCTTCGCCAGCCTTGCCAGCGCGTCTTCCAGCGTCATCACCGCGCGCTGCGCGACGATATGGACGGCAGGCTCTGTCCGCGCCCGCAGCCGACCATAAGCGGCGATCACGTCGTACAGCTGCGCCTGCCACTGGCTCTTGCGAAAGACCTTCAGTCCCTCCGGCGCGCCGCGCAGAAAGACATCGCGCCCGATCCGGTCGCGCCCCATTAGCCGCGCCCCGGCCTCGCGCATCGCGTTCAACCGTTCGAGCCTGAGTTGCAGGCGCAGCGCCAGTTCTTCGGGGCTGGGGTCTTCCTGCTCCTCCCTGGGAAGCAGCAGGCAGGATTTGAGATAGGCCAGCCACGCCGCCATCACCAGATAATCGGCGGCGATTTCGAGCTTCAGTATCTTGGCGTCGTTAATAAACGCCAGATATTGTTCGACCAGTTCGAGGATCGATATTTCGCGCAGATCGACCTTCTGCGTCCGCGCAAGGCTGAGCAGCAGATCGAGCGGGCCTTCCCAGCCATCGATATCGAGCGTCAGCCGCTCGGCCTCGGCGATCTCGGGCACATCCTCGAAATTTTCGATCGACAGATCGTTCATGCGTGGGACAATAGCTCGTCGCGCTTGGCCATCAATGCGGATAGATCGTGGGGCTGTGCATTGATTGATACCGCTTCCATCGCACGATCGAGCCGGTTGCGGGAGATTACGGAGATATCGGGCAGCAGTTCGGCCGTCGCCGTCATCTCGCCCATCCGCGCCCAGCAATTGAGCGCGATATCGCACCCAGCCGCGACGACATCGGCGGCGAGCCGCGCACGATCGCCTTGCAGCGCCTTCATGTCGAGATCGTCGGAAAACAGCAGGCCATCGAAGCCAATTGCGCCGCGAATAATCTCCTCGATCACAGTGGGGGAGAGCGTCGCGCAGCGATCCGCGTCCCACGCCTCGTAGATAATATGCGCGGTCATCGCCATGCCGGTATCGGAAAGTTTGCGGAACGGCGCGATATCGGTTTCCAGCTCCTCCGCGCTGGCGGTAACGCGCGGCAGATCCTTGTGGGTATCGACGAGCGCGCGGCCGTGGCCCGGCATGTGCTTCATCACTCCGGCGACCCCGGCCTCGGCCATGCCATCGAGCACCATCCGGCCCAGCGCCGCGACCCGCATCGGATCGCTACCGAGCGCCCGGTCGCCGATGGCGTCGGTCGTCTTATCCTGCCGGACATCGAGCAGCGGCAGGCAGTTCACCGTGATGCCGCATTCGGCCAGCGTCAGCGCGATGGCTTTCGCATTGACCCGCGCCGCCTCCAGTGCGGAGATCGGCGCCTTTTCATAGAGCGCATCGAACGCGCCCCAGGGCGGCATATCGGGCCATTCGGGCGGTTTCATGCGCATGACGCGCCCGCCCTCCTGATCGATCAGGACGGGCAAGGTGTCGCGGCCCGAAAAATCCCGCAAATCGTCGGTCAGCGCGCGGAGTTGCGCGCGGTCCACAATATTGCGCGCGAACAGAATATAGCCCGCCGGATCGCATTCGCGAAAGAACGCGCGCTCCTCATCGGACAGGGATTTACCGGCGATACCGAAAACAACAGGCTTCATCTCGCGCTCCTAGGCGATAATCGCGGCGATTGGTAGCAGCGCGGTCGAGACACCGGATTTG
>JBGTHW010000077.1:0-3200 GCA_041746035.1 Parasphingopyxis sp. | reverse complement strand
GAGGCCTCCGGTTCTTGGCGGGTCGCGGCCCGCTGGGTATCGTTGATCCGATAATCCCGCAGCGAAATGATGCCCGCCGCTTCCAAAAGCAATGTAGGTTCAGCCCGCCGCCGATTCAATTGTCGAAATGGCTATCGGGCTACTCCGCAGCCTTCTTGCTGCCGTTGATGCCGAGCGTCTTCAGTTTGCGATGAAGCGCCGAACGCTCCATGCCGATAAATTCCGCAGTGCGCGAGATATTGCCGGAAAACCGCCTGATCTGAACCTGAAGATACTCGCGTTCGAAAGTCTCCCGCGCCTCGCGGAGCGGCGTAGCCATAATTGCCTGCCCGCCATTATTCGATGCAATCTGTATCTGGTTCTCCAGCACTTCAGGCGGAAGCATATCGACTTCGATCCGCGCGATGCGGTCTCCGGGCGCGAGGATAATAGTCCGCTCGACGATATTGCGGAGCTGCCGGACATTACCGGGCCATTCATACGCCTGCATCGCGGCAAGGGCTTCTTCGGAAATTTCGGGATTCGGCACCCGCCGTTCCGAAGCGTAACGCGCGGCAAAATGCTCGACGAGAGCGGGAATATCCTCTCGCCGCTCGGCGAGCGGTGTCAGCTCCACCGGGACCACATTAAGACGATAAAACAGGTCTTCGCGAAACCGCCCCCTCTCGATTTCCACTTTCAGGTCGCGGGACGTTGCGGACACCACCCGCACATCGACCTTGATCATTCGCTGCCCGCCAACTCGCGCAAAACGCTGATCGGTGAGGACACGCAAAATCCGCCCCTGCGTCGTCAGCGGCATATCGGCGATCTCGTCGAGAAAGAGCGTCCCGCCATGCGCCTGCTCGAATAGCCCGGGCCGCGGACCCTTCTCGTCTTCTGCGCCAAACAGCGCCTGCTCGACATGTTCGGGCGTCATGCGCGCGGCACTGACAACGACGAACGGTGCGTTTGCCCGATTGCTCCAGCCATGAAGAAGCCTTGCCGCCACCTCTTTGCCGACACCTGCCGGCCCTGTCACCAGCACCCGGCTACCCGTTCCCGCCACGCGCTTCAGCGTCGCGCGCACGGCGTTGATGGCGCTGCTGCTCCCGTTCAGCTCATCTTCCTCGCCGATCCTTGCCTTAAGCGACTCGTTTTCCCGTCGCAGCCGGTCCGTCTCCGTCGCCCTTGCCACAAGATGCAACAGCCGCGCCGCCTCGAACGGTTTCTCGATAAAATCGACCGCACCCCGCCTGATCGCGGCGACGGCTGTGTCGATATTGCCATGGCCGGAGATCATCAATACCGGCAGGCCGGGATCGCGCTGCTTGATTTCCTCCAGCAATTCCAGTCCGTCCAGCTTCGATCCCTGCAACCAGACATCCAGCAATACGAGCGACGGGCGGCGCTCGTCGAGCGCTGCAATCGCCCCATCGCTACTGAGCGCGGTGCGCGCTTCATAACCTTCGTCTTCGAGCACACCCGCAACCAGCTCGCAAATGTCCTGCTCATCATCGACTATCAAGATATCCAGCGGCATGATTCTAATCCAGATTGCTGCGTGTTAATTGGGAAAGGCGCTCATCGGCCTCGTCGGTGGCAGACACTGTTTCGAGGCCTGCGAGAGTTTCGGAATCAAAGGAAATGCGTACCCGCGTACCGCCACCGGGACGGTCCGAAAAGCCGATTGTGCCAAGATGTTCCTCGACGATTTTCTTGACGATCGCGAGGCCCAGGCCGGTGCCTCGCGCCCGCGTCGTCATATAGGGTTCGGTAAGCCGCCCGCGCTCTTCGGGCAAGCCGATGCCATTGTCCGTTACCTCTATGGTTTGGTGCCGGTCATCAACGTCGACCGTCATCCGTACCTCTCCGCCACGCTCCCCTTCCCCGAATTTCTGGCTCACGGCCTCAACCGCATTCTTGACGACATTCGTCAAAGCCTGGCCCAGCTGCCGCCGATCGCAGACCAGAGCGGGAAGATCGTCGCGCGCTGCATATTCGAATGCGATCTCGGGATGCGCCACTTCGTGGAGGAAAAGCGCCTGCTGCGCGATATCGGCGACCGATTCTTGCCGGAAAACCGGTTTGGGCATGCGCGCGAAAGACGAGAATTCATCGACCATGCGCCTCAGATCGCCGACCTGGCGGATAATTGTACTGGTGAGTTTGGAAAAGGTTCCGCTGTCCGGGTCCGCCACGTCGCCGAACCGGCGCTGCAGACGCTCGGCGGCAAGCTGGATCGGCGTAAGCGGATTCTTGATTTCATGGGCAATCCGGCGCGCCACATCCGACCACGCCGCGCGGCGCTGGTCGAGAAGTTGCTGTGTAATATCGTCGAAAGTCAGCACGTGGCCGCCCTGATCCGCCACTATCGTCACAGCAAGCGTTCGCGGCTCGCCGTCGACGGCAGTCTGGATGACGGCACCCTTCTTGTCACCATCGAGCAGACTTTCCAGCTCAGGCGATAGCGTGTGCAGCGAGCGCCCCAGCGCATCGCCAGTGTCGGCCTTCAACAGATCTGCGGCCGATTGGTTGACCAAGCGGATCTGCCGGTCCTCATCGACCGACACCACGCCCGCGGTAACGCTTGACAGCACTGCTTCAGTGAAGGCGCGGCGGCTATCCAGCTGGTCATTTGCCCGCACGAGTTCGCCTGTTTGCTCCTCGAGCGTCCCCGTCATCCGGTTAAAAGCGCTTGCCAGCGTAGCGATCTCGTCGCGTCCTCGCGTTTCAGGCACCCGGGTCGAAAGATCGCCTTCGGTCACCTTTCGCGCGGCATCGACCAGCGCGCCGACCGGGCGAACGAGCCGGTCGGCGACATTGAGGGCGATACCGATCGCCGCCGCCACGATAAGCAGCGAAATCACGAGCAGCGCGAGATTGAACTGAAGCTGCACAACCCTGCCCCGGTCGATCAGCTCATTATAGTCGTTGAGGATCGCCTGCGCGCGCTCGGTTTGCAGCTGCATTTGCGGGTCCGAAGCGCGCGAGGCATAGATCAAAAAGCCGGTTCCCTCGCCAAAGCGCGACACCGCCTCGAAGCGGTCGCCCGCATCATTATAGGCCGATTGCGTTGCTGTTTCGAGCCGGGCAAAGGACGCATCGTTCAGGCGTTGCTCAAGCGTATCGTCTTCCGGATTCGCCAGCGCCAGAGTGCGCAGCTCGCCGTCCTCGCCGACAGCGAATATCGCGGCATCGGTCAATTCGCGCGCATACAC
>JBGTHW010000076.1:0-13753 GCA_041746035.1 Parasphingopyxis sp. | reverse complement strand
CGCGCCACGGCCCCGGTCCGTGGCTGATCCGGGCGACGCCGAGTTCGGCCAGCCGGGCGTGATCCGGCATGGCATCGAACATCATTGCATTGACGGGCAGCGGGCAGGCTTCGCAGAGCGCCGCAATCTCTTTCTCGGCGGTCAGGCCCGGCGCGAAAAAGCCGCTGGCTCCGGCATCGGCATAGGCCCTGGCCCGGGCGAGCGCCTCTTCGAACCGCGAATCTTCGGCGACCGGCGACAATCCTGCCTTGAGCCACATATCGGTTCGGGCATTGATAAAAAAATCGACGCCTGCATTGTCGGCGGCTTTGCGGATAGCGGCGATACGCTCGGCCTGGAATTCTGCGGGATGAAGCCCGTCACCGCCGATCACCTGATCTTCGAAATTCATGCCGATCGCACCGGTTTCGATCATGGCGGCGGCATGGACGGCGACAAGGACCGGCTCGGCGGCATAGGCACCCTCGAAATCCACCGTGAGCGGCAGATCGACGGCCTCGACGATGCGCTCGGCATTGGTCAGCGCCTGCTGCATGGGGAGGGCTTCGGCATCGCTATAACCGCGCGCACCCGCCACCGACGCACTGCCCGTCGCCAGCGCCTCCGCTCCCGCCTCGGCCACGGCGCGGGCGCTGCCCGCATCCCAGATATTGAATAACACGAGCGGATCGCCCGGCACATGAAGGATGTGAAACGCGCGGGCGCGATCCTGCTGGTCGGTCATCGGCATCTCCTTGCCGTCCAGTCTACGCGCAGGAGATCGGATCGTCGCCCCCAAATGTGCGCTCAATGCACAAACCGCGCCACCACATCCCGGTAACTGCGGCTCACCTTCACCTGCGCGCCACTCCCCAGCACCAGGAAACACTCGCCATTGGTGTGCGGTTTCACCTGCCTTACCTGATCCAGATTGACGATGGTCGAGCGGTGGACGCGCTGGAATGTGCGGGGGTCGAGGCGTTTTTCCAGATCCTTCATCGTCTCGCGCAAGATCAGCGTGTTGTCGCCGGTATAGATGCACATATAATCGCCGGCCGCGTCGATCCGCTCGATGCTCTCGACATCGACGCGGAAAATCTGGCCGCGATCCTTGACGTTGAGCAGCTTCTCAAAGCGTCCGGCGGGAGCAGGGTCGCTGCCCGCCTCCATCTCCTCGGCGGCGTCGGGAGCGACCTCGGCGAGAACTTCTTTCAGCTTGGCGATCTCCTCGCTGCTGTTCTTCTCGGCCAGCCTGTCGCGCACCCGGGCCAGCGTATCGGCGAGCCGTTCTTCCTCGACCGGCTTCATCAGATAATCGACCGCCTGCGCCTCGAAAGCGCGAATCGCGTGGTCGGAATAGGCGGTCACGAAGACGAACAATGGCGGATCGATATCCATCAGCCCCTGCACGACCGAAAATCCGTCGAAACCCGGCATCTGGATATCGAGGAAAACGACATCGGGCTTGTGCGTCTTGACCGCACGGATGGCTTCGCGGCCATTGGTGCAGGTATCGATAATCTCGATATCGTCATGCGGCTCGAGGCGCAATTGCAGCCCCTGAATAGCGAGCGGCTCATCGTCGACAATTATGGCTCTGATGGTCATGCGGCTTCCTTTGCCTGTTCGAACTGGAGCGGGATTTCTATCTCTACACGAAATCCGCCCTCGTCGTCCGGGGTTATGGCGAAACGGTGATCGTCCCCAAAGGCCTGCACCAGACGATCCTGGATATTGACGAGGCCGACACCTGTCGAACACTTCCGCGCCGGAGCGGCTTCCCGCAACCCCGGGCCGGTGTCGGACACGGCGATCAGAACGTTATTTCCGACCTGTTGCGCCGAAATGCGGATGTCCGCGCCCTCCTCTTGCGGTGTTACCGCATATTTGATGGCATTTTCCACCAGTGGCTGGAGTAATAGCGAGGGCAGGCGCGCCCGCGCGACGCGGGGATCGATATCGAAAATCGGCCGCAATCTGTCTTCGAACCGCATGCGTTCTATTTCGAGATAGAGCTTGAGGGTTTCAACCTCCTGGCTGAGCGGAACCTGTGCCGTCGGCTCATTGGCGAGCGTATAGCGCAGAAAAGAGGACAGCCGCGAGAGCATCGCATTGGCGCGCTCGGTCTGTTTAAGCAGCACCAGGGTCGAGATGGAATTCAGCGTATTGAACAGGAAATGGGGATTGAGCTGATACCGCAACATGGCCAGCTGAGCGTTCGAGGATTGCGTTTCCAGCCGCAGCAGCTGATCGTTCTGTTCCTCGATCAATATGTAGAAATTGATGCCGAAATAGAGGCCGGACCAGGCGACAAGCAAAGTGAAATCGAGCAGGATCGCGCCGAAAAACTGCAAGCCAGACGGTATTTCTCCGCTGCGGAAAAAGCCGGTAAACGCCCAGACCTCGATCACCGAGAAAACCGCCGAGGCGGCAAGCACCGTAAGCACCGATCCGCCCCAGGTCACCCGCGGTTTGCGCGTGATCAGATAGCGGAAGACCACCGCCATGATCAGCGTCAGACAATAGCCGGTGGCGGTCGCGATGGCGGTTGGCAGGATGAACAGCGGCCCCATTGCGTTGGAAATGCCGGAGAGCGAGCGCAGCACGAAATAACCGGACCAGCCGACCGACTGGAGCAGCCAGAATGCCCGGTTCTTGTCGACAAAGAACGGCTTGGAACGGAGATCGTCGAGCGCCATTCCAGCCTATTTAGGCGATTTGCGCGCGCTCGGGAAGCGGCCCCTTCGCAAATTCCTTTTCACGCACAAAATGTCCTTTTTCATCAAACTGTCACAGTAATGTAGCACCGGGGTGCATCGGCCCCCGGCATTCGGCTGCGGCCTGTTTCTGCACACTCATTATGGAGAATCCTGTGCGCACATCCTTTATAGCCCCTATGATCGCTACGCTGTTGGCGCTTGCCGGTTGCGGTGGCGGCGGCAACGATGGCGGCGTTCGCGATATCAAGATTGTCGGTAGCTCGACGGTGTATCCCTTCACCCGTGCGGTCGCGGAAAATTTCGCGCGTAACACCGAATTCGGCTCGCCGGTCGTCGAATCGACCGGTACCGGGGGCGGCATCGAGCTGTTCTGCGCCGGAAATGGCGTCAGTCATCCGGATATCGTCAATGCATCGCGGCGGATGAAAACCACCGAATTCGAAACTTGCCGGGAAAACGGAGTCGACCGGATTATCGAGCTGCAAGTCGGCATCGACGGGCTTGCCGTCGTGATGTCGCCGGAAGGGCCGCGTTTTTCGCTGACCACCGCGCAACTCTATGAAGCGCTCGCCGCCGAACCCTGGGGCGAACCCCAGACCAACGAGAACTGGTCCGACATCGATACTTCGTTGCCCGATGTGCCGATCCGGGTCTATGGTCCACCGAGCACGAGCGGTACACGCGATGCCTTTGTCGAACTGATCATGGAAACGGGGTGCGAAACCAATCGGGCGATGGAAGCGCTGGAAGAGGAGAACGAGGCGCGCAAGGACGAGGTTTGCACTTCGATCCGCGAAGACCAGGCCTTCATCGAAGCCGGCGAGAACGACAATCTGATCGTCCAGAAGGTCACGCAGAATCCGGGTTATCTCGGGCTGCTGGGTTATAGTTTTCTGGAACAGAATGAGGGCCGGGTGGTCGGCGTTGCGCTCAACGGTGTCGCCCCGTCCTATGACAGTATCGCGAGTTTCGAATATCCGGGTGCGCGACCGCTGTTCGTCTATGTCAAAGGCAATCATCTCGACGCAATCCGCGGGCTTCGCGAATTCGTCGCCGAATATGTTTCGGCATGGGGCGCGGACGGTTATCTGGTCGAAGCAGGCATGATCGCCAACCCCGACGACGTGCAGGCGCGCTATGCCGCAGTGGCCGAGGCGATGACCGTACTGACACTGGAAGACCTTCGAAACTAGGCGTTATCTTACCTTGCCGACCAAAGCCGGGCGGGAAACTGTCCGGCCTTTTGCGTATCACCATAAGAATTTGCGCCGCGAGTCTTTTTGTTGTAATATAAGTGTCACAATTTAGTGCGCCCGTGCATAAAGGGGTAAGGAGCAAAATATGGCAACACGTGCGAGACACACGGTGTCGGCCTTCGACGAGGAACTGGCGGCGTTGCGCGCCATGATCCTCGAAATGGGTGTGCGCGCATCGTCAGCGATGACCGATGCGATGTCGGCGCTTAACAAGCGCGATACAGCGATGGCCGATTCCGTCATAGAAGACGACAAGGCGATCGATGCGCTCCATCAGCAGGCCGAAGCGGCAGCGGTCAATATCATTGCGCTCCGCGCACCGATGGCCGACGATCTGCGTGTCGTAGTGGCCGCGATTAAAATGAGCGCCCTCTTGGAACGGACTGCCGATTATTCGAAGAATATCGCACGACGTGTCGAAAGTGTTTCCGGGGAATTCCCGCAGGGGGTTTGGGATATTCTGTCGGGCATGAGCAACGAAGCCAGCGCGATGCTGACCGACGTGGTGCGCGCCTATGCCGAGGGCGACGAGGCGCTGGCCGAAGCGGTGATCGAACGCGACGATATTGTCGATGACCTGCACGACCAGCTCACCGCGAAATTGCTAAAATACATGATCAGGCACCCCGACCGGATCAGCCAGGCCGCGCACCTGCTGTTCATCGGCAAGCATATCGAGCGGATCGGCGATCAGGCGACGAATGTTGCTGAAATGGTCACCTATGCGGAGAGCGGCGAGATCGCCTATGCCCGCGATACCGACCCGGAGCGGCTGGCGGCTTAGCGCGCTCCCGGGACGGGCAGCGCAAGTTCTTCGCGCATTACGCTCGACTCGGCCACTGCCTCGGTTGTGAAATTCACATCGCGGAACCGGCTTTCACACAGCAGTTCGAGTTGGTTTTGTACGCCTTCGGGTCGTTCGGCGAAATTGCCATAGGGCAGCAGCGCGCGAGCACGAACCTGTGCGCCGAACTCGACGGTCGAAACGAAACTCGTGCCACCGCTAAAATCGAACGCCCGCCCTTCGCCCGATGGCGAGAAATAACCGACAAAAAACGCCCCTATTTCGCCCGGTCCAAGGGTAACGGGCAGGGTTGCCCCATGGCCGCCGTCATCCGGAATGCGCGCGACATTTCCCCAGGGGACATCGATCGGAATGCCCGCTCCCTCCATTTGGGCGACGGTGGCCACGAGCGCGGCCACGGCAAGACCGTCATTACCGAGTCCGTCCGGCCATTCGGCCGGTGCGGAAAAATCCCATTGGCGGGCATAAAATCCTTCCACGCCACTTTGCTGATAGGCCGATGTCCATAGCATGAAGAGCGCCGCGCCACGACTGCCCAGTTCCGTCCGGCGATCCCAGGCAGCCAGAACATCGGCGGCGCGCACCGCCGCTTCGCTGCCATCGGCCCGGGCCGCGGCGACCAGCTCATCCAGCACATTATCCGCCAGCGCCAGCCGCGTATCGCGCGCATAGGCGCCCAGTTCCTCGAAACTTATGCTCTCGTCGCCGAGCAGCATCTCGATGCCATGCTGCGGACGGCTGCGCATGAAGGGTGGCGGAAAGTCTGCCGGGAAATTGGCCGGATCGATGGCGGGCGGGATGGCGCTGGTCCAGCCCGGTTCGTTGGAATTCTGGACAAAGCCGCTGGGCGGATTGGCGACCCGCATCAGCGCCGAATAGGGGTGGTAGTCCGTCCAGAGCAGCGCCGGATCGCTGCCATCGACCACGTCGCGCCAGAACGCGGCATCGCCGCGCGCGCGCACCGGATGGAGGCCGTTCGAGACATAGGCGATCTCGCCGTCGGCATCGGCATAGACCATGTTGAACATCGGATTTTGCAGACGCGAGAAAGCCGCCTCGAATGCCGCGCGATTATCGGCGGCAACCATATCCCAATATTGCTCGATCGTGCGGGAATGGTCCGGATCGGCCAGCCCGGCAACGCGGATCGCATAAGCGATGTCTCCGCGGCGCCCCAGTATCGGGCCGTGCACGGAATTGGTCAGCGTTAGTGTCCGCTCTTCCATTGCGCCATTCGCGCCGCGCACCCGCACTGTCGCCTGTTCGACCTCGAACGGCAGCAATTCCCCGCCGAAACGATAGCCCGCGCCCTCCACGGCAAGCGCATAGACATCGGTCGCGTCAAGCACATTCACCGTGTGCGTCCAGCCGAGCCGCTCGTTGAAACCCACACTGATAGCCGGCTGACCGATCAGCGTCGCGCCATAGGCATTGATCTCCGGCGTCGTGATATGCGTTTCGAACCAGGTAAACAGACCATCCCACGGCAAATGCGGATTGATCAGCAGCATCGCATCGCCGCTTGCCGAGCGTGACGGCGCGATCGCCCAGCCATTGGAGCCGCGCTCTCCGGCAGCGGTTTCCATCGCTGCTGTTTCCTGGCCTGCCAGACGCCGCTGCAAGCCCTGCAGCTCCTCACCCGCCATAAAGGTGAGATTGAGCGCCCGCTGGCCGTGGCCAATCGCATCGCGCGCGGAAACCGGCAGCACCCGGCGGCGTTCTTGCGAACCGGCATCGGGATTTCCGGCAAAATACTCGTTTATACCGGCGGCGAACGCATCGAGATTGCGCTGATATTCCGGACCCTGCGCCTCATAAAGCACATCGAGCGCCTGCGGCACACCCATCCGCCACATCAGTTCGTCGCTCTGGAAATAATCCTCGCCCCACAGCTCCGCCGCGCGGCCCCGGCCCTGTCCCATCATTTCGAGCAACAGGTCCGGTCGCCCCCGCGCCTGCGCCCAGCCCAGCGCATAAAACGCGCCTTCCCGGCTCTCCGCATCGATATGCGGAACGCCCCATTGATCCCAGTCGATGGTTGCGGAAGAAGCGGGTGCCCCGGCCGTCCCGTTGCACTCCATCGGCTCGGCGCACGGAACCGGAAAAGTCGCGGCGACGCTGTCGGTTTGGGTAGAGGCACACCCGCCGAAGCCGACAATCGCCAGCGCCGACATCAGCGCCCTAGCCAAAGTGCGAACCATAATTCGTCTCCCCATATGTCTTCGTAGCTGGCTATGCGGAGGGTCCGTCTGTGTCAAACATCTGGCATCTGGCATCTGGCACGCGTCCTAAAAATCGACCTCCGCCCGGGCACCGATCGCATCGACGCCATAATCGGTGCGCGCGTTTGTCAGGATCGCCGCATCCTCATAGTCGATGCGATTATAATTGATCGAGAAACGCAGATAATCGATCGGTGTCCAGATCAGTGCCAGCCCATAGAGATTCTGAGTGCCGCCAACAACGCCATTGTCGGAGAGGTCGAGATAGTCGTAGCGGGCGTTGATTTGCACCGCGCCGATGCCGCCCTCGCCGACGGGGTCATTGGGCCGCGTCCGATCGAATTTTCCGCTGCCATAGCCGCGCGAATCGCCACCCGTCAGAAAGAAGCCGGTCTCGACATAACCGCCAAAGAGGGTCGGGTCGGATGCCCCGGCCAGCGACGGACGCAGCCAGTGGCCTTCCACCACAGCGTGAACTGGCCCATGGATGACAGCGGCTTCGACGCCATAGCCGGTTTCCCCGATCGCCGACAGACTGCCGGTATCGATGAAGCGGATATCGACCGAATGGACGCCGGGTCGCTGGCGATAGCGGCGGGCGGAGTCATCCGGCAGGTCGCGATAATGCACCGAGCCGCCAAAATGCAACTGCGTATCCTCGCCCAGGGTCGGCGAAAAGGTCGCACGGCTATCGAAACTGTAGCTGGCGAAACCGTCGTCGGAGAGGCCATCGATATTTGCCGTGAACACGCCGCCATCCCAGCGGAAGTCGCCGCTGGCATAATTCGCCGATACTCCGACGCGGCGCTCGAACCCGAAGGCATCGGTAAAGGCGGCGCGCTCCAGAAAGCTGGTGAAGCGGCTCGAGGTCAGCTCCTCCAGCCCCTGGAAATTATTGTGCTGACCCACGGTGAAAGCGACATCGCCCGCCTCATAGCTGAGAATCGCGTCGGTAATCTCGACATCGTTATCGGCGAAATCGACCTCGAACTTATATTCGAACCCGCCCGGTATCGCCCCGCGCACGCCGATCCGCCCGCGCCGCAGTTCGCTCGAAAAGCCCAGCTCAGGATCGACGATACCATCCGGGGCATTCACGCTGGCAAAGTCATACTGGAGTCTCCCGAAAGGCTGGAAATCCCAGCCGTTATCGGTCCGCACTCGCGGTGGCGCATCGAATGTCGCGGGCGGGGCTTCGGCCAACTCTGTGTTCGCCTGGCTTGCCGTCGTCTGCGCCGACACCGGTGTAACCACGATCGTCGCAGCGGCGCAGGACGACAGCAGGAATCGCGCATGATTCATTGTAACGAAGCTCCGATGACAGGTCTGCGAGGCTTCTATACCTCAACGATCGACACGCGTTACGATAATGTTTCGGTTTGATGACAGCGAAGGGGCTGGGATTGAAGAGGCGGAGGGTGACAGGCTTTGGTGGACGAGTTCCTATATCGGTTTCGGCGCCCTCGCCTCAATCGGCGATGAATAGCTTCGTCCACGAAGCCTGGGCACCGCAAAGCACGATCTCGATCTTTTCATGCGAACCGTCTGTTTTGGTCGCTTTTACGTTCACCGGACCCATGCCCCCGATACATTGGAACGATAGCCCAGCGCACCGTATGCCGCATCGATCAAACTCTGGCCGCGCGCGTTGAGCAAAATCCCCATGCCCATCTGGTTCATCGTGTAGCTGAAAGCCAGGCCGCATTCGGGGTCCGCAAAGCCTATAGAGCCACCGGCACCGACATGGCCGAAGGCGCGGTCGCCGATGATCGCGGTCATCTGCGCGCCGCCGAAGAGTTTGCGGTTGTCCATCGATTTCATGAAGCCCGAGGCGAAGCGCGTCGGGCACAATAGCGTGAAATCGACCGAGGTGGCCGTCGAGCAGCGTTCCATATGGGCCAGCCGCTCCCGCGATACCAAAGTCACGCCCTTATGCGATCCGCCATTGGCCAGTGGCGTGTACATCGCCACCTGCCCGCGCGCATTGGCGATGCCTCCGCCACCGCCGATCTCGGCGCGATGGCCGTCCGCATCGTTCGGCCTCCAGCCGCCAGTGTTGAGGAAGCTTTTTGCCTGCACCGATTTCGGGTCGCCGAACATTTTTTGCGTAAAGAGCGGCATTTCCTGCGTCATGTCCGGCTCGGCGACGAGGATCGGCGCGATGGGCCTCTCGAAATCCTCCGGAATGCCAATCCAGAAATCCGCGCCCAGCGGATCGGCGACTTCATCGCGGAAAAACTGGCCGAGGCTCTTGCCCGAAACCCGCCGCACCAGCTCGCCGACCGTCCAGCCGAAATTGACCATATGATAGCCATTTCGCGTGCCCGGCTCCCAATGCGCCTCCTCGTCCTCCATGCGGTTGATCATATACTCCCAATCGAGAAACCCGCCGGGCTTCACGTCTTCGCGGAGCGACGGCAGCGCGCTTTCATGGTTGAGCATCATCTGGACAGTGGCGGCTTCCTTGCCATTCTTGCCGAATTCCGGCCAGTAATCGGTGACCAGCCTGTGCAGTTCGAGCTCGCCGCGATCGATCAGGATATGCGCGCACAGCGCCACGGCGGCCTTGGTGCAGGAAAAGACGATGGAGACGGTATCCTCCGTCCATTCCGCGCCGGTCTCGGGATCCGCCACCCTGCCCCACATATCGAGCACGGTTTCGCCATCGACGCTGAGGCAGACGGAAGCGCCCACCTCGCCGCGCTCGGCAAAATTGCGGGCGAATTCATCGGCAACGGCCTGGAATTTGGGATCGACGGTACCGTGGGTGGGGGTCATTGGTGGTGTACTCCGGGCTTCTGGTCGTGCGTCCCTCTCCCCCTGTGGGAGAGATCAGGTGAGGGGCCGGGCGCGTCTTCGCCCGAAAAGATTCTACCCGGTCGCTGGCGACAGGAAAGAGTCTTTTTGGGGGGCGGACGCGACCGGCCCCTCATCCGGCCCTTCGGGCCACCTTCTCCCTCAAGGGGAGAAGGGTCAGCGCGACCCCTGACCGTCATCCAGTTTTATCACTGTTCTTGCGATACTAACCCGATTTTAAGCCCATCGTGGCATTGCCGTGTGCTGAAATCCGGGCGACCATCGTTACGCGTCGCGGATCGAGGTGCCAATGAACGCAACCAACTACCGCCGGGACATCGACGGATTGCGCGCTGTCGCGGTGCTCCCCGTGCTCTTCTACCACGCGGGCGGGGGGGGGGGGATGATCTATTCTCCGGCGGTTATGTCGGTGTCGATATATTTTTCGTCATTTCCGGTTTCCTGATAGCCGGGATAATCGCACGCGAAGTCGATGAAGGCCGCTTCTCGATCATCCGCTTCTACGAGCGCCGCGCGCGCCGGATCATGCCTGCCCTGATGGCTGTCATCGCAGCCGTGTTGGCGGCGGCTTGCATGCTGTATCTGCCGGGCGATTTCGAGGGTGTTTCCCGCTCGGCGATATTGGCGACACTGTTTGTCTCGAATGTCGGGTTCTTTACCGAGACCGGATATTTCGCGGGCGGTGCGGAAACCATGCCGCTGCTCCATACCTGGTCGCTCGCCGTGGAGGAGCAATTCTATCTCGGCTTTCCCATACTGCTGATTCTCGTCGCACGATATGCGGCACGATGGCGCGTCGCGATCATCGCAGGCGTCGCGGCGATATCGCTGGCAATGGCGGTATATACGCAGGCGGACGGCTCGGGCTTTGCATTCTATCTTTTGCCGCCGCGTGCATGGGAGCTTTTCGTTGGAGCATTGCTCGCCGTCGGCGCTATCCCGGCCCTGCGGTCGATAATGTTGCGCGAGCTTGTTTGCCTGGCCGGGTGCGCGACGATTGGCTGGGCCGTGTTCGCTTTCGATAACCAGACTGTTTTTCCCGGCATTAACGCGCTTTTCCCGGTGCTCGGCGCTGCCGCCCTTATCCATTGTGCGCCGGGCACAGTCGCAGGCAGGATACTGGGCTGGCAGCCCTTCGTATTTATCGGCCTGATCTCCTACTCGCTCTATCTGTGGCACTGGCCTATCATCGTCTTTACCGAATATGCCACCGATGCGCCGGTTGCGGGACTGACCGCCATCGCCGTGATCGCGGCTTCGTTCGCGGCGGCGATTGTTTCGTGGCGCTACATCGAGCAGTCATTCCGCAAGCCAGTTCCTTTCGGGCGAAAGCAAATTTTCACTGGCACCGGGGTCGCTATGAGTGTCGTGTGTGGTGTTTCCGCCATTATGCTGGCAAGCAACGGCTGGTCCTCGCGATTCACGCCCGAGGCAATCCGTATGGCCGAGGCGCGCAACGATATTAGCCCGGTGCGCGACATCTGCATCACCAGCCAGATCGGCGGTGCCCGGCCAGAATGCACTCTGGGTGCCAACGTCGAACCCCGCTATCTTTTGTGGGGAGACAGTCACGGCGTCGAGTTCGCCTGGGCGCTGGGCGAAAATCTGGCGGTCGATGGCGACGCCCTTGTCCAGCGCACCCGCGCAAGCTGTCCGCCGATCGCCGGCTACGATCCCGAACGCGATCCCGGCTGCGTGCGGTTCAACGCGGAAGTTCTGAACATGCTTTCCCAAAACCCGTCGATCGAAACGGTTATCCTCTCCGCCTTCTGGGAAAGCGACAATTACGCGACCCGGGAAAACGTCGTGAGACTGGATCGGACCATCCGTGGCCTCAGGACAGAGGGACGCGATGTTATCCTCATTGGTCCGGTTCCCGCCCAGCCATTCGACGTACCACGCAGGCTCGCGCATCTGGCAAGCCGCAATTCGCTGAGCGAGCATTGGAGCGGCGACCGGGCGGAAGTCGATGCGACCACGCGCTGGATCGAGCAAAATTATCACGCATGGCGCGATCTCGGCGTCACCATTATCGAACCCGCTGCTGTGCTGTGCGAAACGCGTGGATGCGCCCTTCTGCATGAAGGCCAGCCGCTCTATTTCGATTCCCACCATATCAGCCTCTCCGGGGCACGGCTGGTTGTCGCGGAAAACCGGGCGGGGTTCGGGCTGCCGCCGCCTGAGGAGATGGCCCTTAACGCGATCCCTGCCCGTCATCGAGCTTTATCACCGTCCCGGTAACGCAATCCGAACTCGGCGCGCACAGATAGAGCAGCGTGCTGTCCAGCTGTTCCACCTCGATGATTTTCTTGCGCGGGAAGTGCACGGTGAAATCGCCCATCCGCTCCAGCATCCCTTCGGACATTTCGGAGCGGACCAGCCCCGGCGCGATGCCATTGACATTGATATCGAACTTCGCCCACTCAACGGCCAGCGCTTCAGTCATCCGCACCATGCCGGACTTGGTGATCGAATAGAGCGCGGCGGCGCTGCCGGGGCCGTAATTATAGGCCGCGATGCTGGCGATATTCACGATCCGCCCGGGCTTTTTCGCCGCCATCAGCCGACGTGCCACCTCGCAGGAGAGGATGTATGGCCCGCGCAGATTGGTATCGAACACCGCGTCGATCAGCTCCAGCGGCATTTTGGTCGCGCGTTCGGCGTCGACGATACCGGCATTATTGACCAGAAGAGTGACCGTGCCGAGCGCGGCTTCCGCCTGTTCGACCATATCCACGATGCTCTCGGCATCGGCCATATCGCCCTGTATCGGCAGCGCCTCCCCTCCGTCCTCCGCAATCAGCGCGGTCAGTTCATCCAACCGCTCCTGCCGCCGCCCGACGATGGCGACCTTTGCGCCCTGACTGGCCAGCACCCGCGCAAAGCGCCAGCCGAGGCCGGACGTGGCGCCGGTGACGAGGGCGACTTCGCTGGTGAGATCGTGGGAGGCGTTGGGGAGCGGGAAGTTGGTCATGCAGTATGCCTACCGCAATCCAGTCTTCCCGCGCTAGCCCAATCCTTCCGCCTTCATCGCGGCTTTCACACTGTCGCGCTGCATATTGTCGTTGCGGAACAGTTTGACCGGCTCGGGCACATCGACCTCCATCTTGTCGGCCCACAGCGTCGTCACGAAATAATAATTGTCGGCGACCGTCGGGCTGTTGCCGACCAGCCATTCGCCGCCTTCATGGATTTCGACGGCCAGCTCGTATTTCTTCGTCAGCTTCTTGCGGGCCTCGGCCTTTTCCGCGTCGCTCGCATCGCCGAACAGCGGGTGATAGCCGCCATGAATCTCGGTGCCGATAAAGCCCAGCCATTCGATCATCTTGTAACGATCCCGACCCTCGGGCTTCGAACCGTATGTGTCTTCCAGATACATCAGCACGGCGGGGTTTTCGGTGATGAAGCCGACATCGTCGGTATCGATAGCGGGGACATAGCCGCGCGGGCTGATTTTCCGGAAATCCTCGCCACTTTCGGTTTCATGGCTGGAGAGATCGACCTTGACCGCATCGTAATCCGCGCCCGCTTCTTCGAGCGCAATATGGGCGGCGAGGCTACAGGCACCGGGGGCATAATAGAGTTTCATCGGGTTTCTCCGTCGGTTGGGGATTCGTTAAGCGAACGCGCCGCTTGTCCGGCAAGTTCCACGCCCCTAAGTCCGCCGCATGGCAGCCCCCATCCTTTCCTTCGAAAATGTCGGCCTCAATATGGGGACGCACTGGCTGTTCCGGGACATCGACCTTCATATCGGCGCGCGCGACAGGCTGGCGCTGATCGGGCGTAACGGGGCGGGCAAGACCACGCTGTTCCGGATGCTGACCGGCCAGATCGAACCGGACGCGGGGCGGCGAACGCTGGTGCCGGGCGCACGGGTCGTGCTGCTGGAGCAGGATCCCGATGTCGGTGCGCACGCTACGCTGCGCGACTGGGCGCTGGCGGGCGAAGATGCGC
>JBGTHW010000075.1:0-12595 GCA_041746035.1 Parasphingopyxis sp. | reverse complement strand
GATCGACGCGCGGAGCGGCGCTTTGACCGCCGCCAGGACCGCCGGTTCGATCGCCGCGAAGCGCGCCGCGACTATCGTCAGGACCGGCGCCGCTGGAACCGCAGCTGGCGCAACGACCGCCGCTATAGCTGGCGCAACTATCGCCGGGCCAATCGCGGGCTGTTTAACCGTGGCCGCTATTATGCGCCCTATCGCAACTATAGCTATCGCCGGCTCGGTATAGGCCTCACCCTCGGCTCGGCCTTCTTCGGCTCGCGCTACCAGATCAGCGATCCCTATCGCTATCGTCTGCCCCCGGCCTACGGAAACTATCGCTGGGTCCGATATTATGACGACGTGCTGCTCGTGGATGTTTATTCGGGCTATATCGCCGACGTGATTCACGATTTCTTCTACTAGATTCGCGAAAGCGCGAAGCAGAAGCGGCCCGGAGTATACCCTCCGGGCCGTTTTGCTTTCCGGTTGCTGACTGGCCGGTTCAAATTCCGGTCACGAAGCATGCGATACAAGCGCTCCACCGGGCCACGGTTGGCCCACAGGAGACCAGGATCATGCGTACCCCTTTCATTGCCTTATTGCTGGCCGCAGCAACCACGACGCCAGCTCTTGCCGCCGGACAGGGCGGATTTCACACCGCCAGCGCCGAAACCGCCGCCCCCGTCCAGCTGGCCATGCTCCAGCGCGGCGGAGAGCGCCGGGAACGACGGTTCGACCGTCGGCAGGACCGGCAGGAGCGCCGGTTTGACCGTTATCAGGACCGGCAGGAACGCCGCTTCGACAGGCGCGAACCCAATTCGCGCCAGGAACGCCGGTTCGATCGCTATCAGGACCGGCAGGAGCGCCGCTTCGACCGCACTCAGGACCGCCAGGACCGCCGCTTCGACCGTCGTCAGGACCAGCGCCGCTGGAGCCGGGACTGGCGCAGCGACCGCCGCTACGACTGGCGCGGCCACCGCGACCGCTATCGCACCGCCTACCGCCCCGGTCGCTATTACGCGCCCTATCGCGGCAACAGCTATCGCCGCTACGGGATCGGCTTCAATCTTGGCACAGCCTTTTATGGCCAGCGTTACTGGATCAGCGATCCTTACCGGTATCGTCTGCCCCAGGCCTATGGCGGCTATCGCTGGGTGCGGTATTATAACGACGTGATCCTCGTCGATGTCCACTCGGGCTATATCGACGACGTGATCTACGACTTCTTTTACTAGGATTGCAAAACGCAAACAGAAACGGCCCGGAGTTTTCGCTCCGGGCCGTTTTTTGTGCTTGCAACCGGCGCGCCAACGCAGCAGCATGATGCCAAAGGGGAGTTTCCATGCTGCGTTCGATTTTCATTGCTTTCATTCTGGTATCCGCCACCGCCGCGCAGGCGCAGCAGGAGGTGACTGTCATCCATGCGGGTCGCCTGATTACCGCCGCCGGAGAGACGGTACGCGGACCCTCCACCATCACCGTCCGCGACGGACGGATCGAGAGCATCGGCGATGGCCACCAGGCGCCCGCAGGCGCGACAATCATCGATCTCAGCGGACAGACCGTGCTCCCCGGCCTCATCGAAACCCACTCCCATCTTTCCGGCGATCCCGGCGGCGATTTTCGCGACGAGGCGGTCGAGCCGGATGAATGGGGCGTCGTCATCGGCGCGAAAAACATGCGGATCACCGCGCTCGACGGTTTCACGACCGTCCGCGATCCCGGCTCCGATCCCGAAGTCGGTATCGTCCTGCGCCGGGCGACCGCCGAAAGCATCCTGCCCGGCCCGCGCATTCTCACGTCCGGCCCGGCGATTTCGATCATCGGCGGGCATGGCGATGTCTCGGGCTTCCGCGCCGAGGTCAATGAAGTGCTGAGCGGCGGCAACACCTGCACGGGACCGCAAGAATGCGCGGCGCGTGTGCGCGAGGCATCGCGGCGCGGATCGGATTTCATCAAGATCACCGCGACCGGCGGCGTCCTCAGCCAACAGGCGCGCGGCCTCGGCCAGCATTTTACGGATGAAGAGCTGACCGCCATCGTCACCACCGCGCACAATCTCGGCATGCACGTCGCCGCCCACGCCCACGGTGCGCGCGGCATCGAGTCCGCGGCCCGCGCCGGGGTCGATTCCATCGAGCATGGCACCTTCGCCGACGATGCGGCACTGCGCGCGATGCGCGAGAACGGCACGGTCATGGTGCCGACGCTGATGGCCTATACCGGCATCCGCGAGCGGCTCGGCACCGGCGTCTATACGCCGCAGGTCGAGGTCAAGGTTCGCGAGACGCTGGCGGTTGTCGGGCAGGCGGCACGGCGCGCGCATGAGCAGGGCATCCCGATTGTATTCGGCACCGATGCCGGCGTATTCGAACATGGCCGCAACTCAGAGGAACTGGCGCTCTATGTCGAGATGGTCGGGATGACGCCCACCGAGGTGCTACGCTCCGCCACGCTCGATGCCGCCGAACTGCTCGGTCTCGAAAACGAGATCGGTCGGATCGCGCCCGGCTATTCCGCCGACATCATCGCCGTCGATGGCGATCCGCTTGCGGATATTCGCACACTGGAAAATGTCGGCTTCGTCATGGTGCGCGGCGAAACCATCGAATAGGCCAGTAATTGCTTTTCCCGACTCGCGCTTTTTGATAGCGGAACCCGCATGAGCCTTTCCGATGCCACCGTCCTTGCCGAACGCAACCGCGCGATTGTCGATCATATCGACGCACAGCCGGGTGTGCAGCGCGTTCCCAGCCGCAATGTCGATATCTATGTCGCGCGCGATTTCCTGAATGACGAGGAATGCCGCATATTGTGCGAGAAGATCGACCGCGATGCCCGACCTTCGACACTGCTTTCGGCAACCGACGATACCGAATTCCGGACCAGTTCCTCGACCGATTTCAACCGGCAAGACGCCGCCATCGACAGAATCGAGGACAAGATCACCGCCTTCATGGGCATCGCCAAGGAAAATGGCGAGACTATCCAGGGACAGCGCTACGAAATCGGCCAGCAATTCAAGCCGCATCATGACTGGTTCTATGTCGATCAGGACTACTGGAAAACCGAAAAAAACCAGGGTGGCCAGCGCATCTGGACGGCGATGGTATTTCTCAACGACACCCAGACCGGCGGCGCGACCCGGTTCAAGAAACTCGGCAAAATGTTCCATGCCGAAAAGGGCAAGCTGCTGTGCTGGAACAATCTCGACGCGCAGGGCGAACCCAACACATGGACGCTGCATCAGGGCATGAAGGTGCGGCAGGGCGTCAAATACATCATCACCAAATGGTTCCGCGAACTGCCCTGGGGCGAAGGAACAACTTCGCATTATTAGCTTTAATTATGCTTGACGTAACGCGTAATATATATTATACCCCCAAATTATGATCGCCAGCTTTCGCGATAAGCGGACTGAGTCTTTCTATCGCGGAAAGCGGGTAAAAGCATTCTCCGGTTTCGAGCGGGCTGCGGAACGGAAATTCGATCAGCTCGATGCAGCGGTCGATATCCGCGATCTCGATCGACCCGGCAATCGCCTCGAAATATTACATGGCGACCGCAAAGGACAATGGAGCATTCGCATCAATCAGCAATGGCGAATGTGCTTCGAATGGCCGAAGGGTTCCCCCGGCCCGACCGAAGTCGAAATCGTGGATTATCACAAAGGATAAAAGGAGTTCGATTATGCCCCGCACAGCGATCCATCCCGGCGAAACGCTGCGCGAGGACCTCGATGCACTCGGCATGAGTGCAGCGGAGCTGGCCCGGCGGCTTAGCGTTCCGGTCAACCGGATCACGCAGATATTGAATGGCCAGCGCGCGATTACCGGCGACACGGCGTTGCGTCTGGCCCATTTTTTTCAGACATCGGCGGAATTCTGGCTGAACCTGCAAAAGCTCTATGAGTTGAGACTGGCGGAGCAGGACCGCGGGAAGGAAATCGCAAGGCTCCCGGTTTTCGATGCCGAAAAATGGGATAGCGCAACCGACAGCAAGGCCTAGGCTGTCACCGGAGCGCCGCTGCATTTCGCAGAAACGCCATGGTCGCTCGCCGAAGCGCAATGGCAAAGTTTTTCTGTTTGCCCGATTGCGGACACCATCCCCCTCTATCAGAACAATACACCTTATCCACAGGAGCCTTTCCCCTATGTCCCGCAAAACACTTCTTCTCGCGTCTGCTGTATTTTTCGCGCCGCTGGCCGCCGCTTCCCCCGCTTTTGCCGATCGCCATGAAAGCACGGGCGAGAGCATGGCGCAGGAGGCAACGACCGAGGACCAGCGGCTGCGCGCGCTGTTCGCGACCAGCGACGAGGCCAGTCTCCAGCGCAATCCTATCGGCGCGATTTTTCGAGGCGACATGCGCTATGCCGACCAGCTCGGCGATTTCAATTCGGATGCGCATTACGATGCCGAACGTGCGGCGGCGGAGGCGGATCTCGCGGCGCTGAACGCCATCGACCGCAGCGCGCTGAATCCCACCAACCAGATCGCCTATAATGTGTTCAAGCGCCAGACCGAGGAGGCGCTGCGCGATCTGACACCGGAATTGATGGCCCTGACCATCGTCCGCCCGATCAATCACTTTCAGGGATTTCACACATTTTATCCGACCTTCGCATCGGGCCAGGGCGCGGCTCCGTTCAACACGGTGGAAGACTACGACAATAATCTCAGCCGCCATGAAGATTTTCTCGAAAACTGGGATCGCAATATCGCGCGTCTCCGCGAAGGCATGGCGTCCGGTATCGTCGAGAGCAAACTGACCATCGGCAGGGTTATCGAACAGCTCGATACCCAGCTGGAAGCGGGCATCGAAGGATCGCCATATTTCACCCCCGTGCAGAATTTCCCGGACGATTTTTCCGAAGCGGAAAAGACCCGGCTGACCGCCGGATATCGTGCTGCGACCCAGGAAATCTTCGAAGCCTACGCCCGGATGCGCGATTTCCTGCGCGACGAATATCTGCCGGTGGCGCGGGAAGGCGTTGGCCTGACCCATATGCAGGGCGGCGACCGGCTCTATGCGCAGCTGGTTCGCGACACGACGACGCTCGATGTGACGCCCGACTATATCCATAATCTCGGCCTCGCCGAAGTCGCGCGGATTACCGAAGAGATGGAAGAGATCAAGACCGATGTCGGCTTCGATGGCACGCTGGCCGAATTCTTCGAATTCATCCGCACCGATCCGCAGTTCAAGCCCGAATCGCGCGAATGGCTGGGCGAGGAATATTATCGGATCGGCGAACGCGTCGATATGCGTATCGGCGAACTGTTCAGCCTGCTGCCCGAAGGCGAGCTGGAAATCCGCGCGGTGGAACCGTTCCGCGAAGCCACCGCAGCGGGCGGCTCCTATCAGCAAGGCGCGCCCGACGGTTCGCGCCCCGGCATCTTCTATTATAACGCCTATAATCTCGACGAACGGCTGACGCCGGGGATGGAGACGCTGTATCTGCATGAGGGCGCGCCGGGCCATCATTTCCAGATCAGCCTTGCGCAGGAAAACGAGGAACTGCCCAATTTCATCCGCTTCGGCGGCAATACCGCCTATGTCGAAGGCTGGGCGCTTTATTCGGAAACGCTCGGGGCGGAGCTCGGCCTGTTCACCGATCCCTATCAGCGGTTCGGACATCTCAATGACGAAATGCTGCGCGCGATGCGGCTCGTCGTCGATACCGGGCTGCATAGCAAGGGCTGGGGCCGCGATCAGGCCATCGCCTATATGCTGGAAAATTCCGGCATGACCAATGTCGAGGCGACATCGGAAGTCGAACGCTATATCGCGATTCCCTCACAGGCGTTGGCCTACAAGGTCGGCGCGCTGACCATCCAGGCGCTGCGCGCGCAATCGGAAGCGGCGCTCGGCGACAATTTCGATATTCGCGAATTCCATGCGCAGATATTGAACACCGGCGCGCTGCCGATGGCGGTGCTGGAGACCAAAATTCACGACTGGATCGAGGCGCAGGGCGGCGAACGTCCGGGCAGCGTCGATCTGACGGCGGTGCATGGTTCGGCGGATTAAACGGAAAATCCTCCCCGGTGCAGCGCGTTGGGGAGGTATTTCGGGCGCAGCTATGCGCCTCGTGACATCAGGAGAGAACACGAGCGGTCGGCGCGTGGTGCCTCGGATTGCATCCGGTGGCTCTGCGCCAGTGTGTGCCACCCGGTCTTTAGGGACCGTTTAGCGGGGTGAAGCGCCGCATTGAGGTCTACGGGCTTCGGGTGTGGACCGTCCGGCTTTCCTGTCGAGACAGACAATATGGATCGCCGGAGCAGGCCCGGTTGGTGTTGCGGAATTCCGTTTTGACCGGATGGCTCCGCGCCGACCGTCTTATCCGCCAGTGCCACATCGACGAGACAGTGGCGGATCTCCTGCTGCCTTGATCGCCAACGTCTTGGCGAGAAAGACGGGCATTATATAACCATAATAGTTCATTCTGACAAGAATGATTTGCCCCAGACCCAGAGGTAGCTGAGAGTTACCCTTTATCGACAGAAAATTATTATCACATTTACGATAGTTGCGATCGTTACAACACCGGTCATCACCCCTATCCACTTGGTGTAATGCAGCATCTTTTCAGCAACCCTTTCTTGGTCCCGCCGATAAATTTCCTGAAGGTAATGCTGGGTTCCAACCACGGTGGCTTTCGCCAACTCATCGTGCTTTTCAATGAGCTCATCGTCATTCATTTCGCGAAGCTCGGTTATCGTCTCTGCATTTGACACGAACTTTCGTTACTCCTGATCCGGCCGCAGCTCGTCGGCCAGATCGCGGGGGCGAACGAAGCGCAGCAGCGTCCCCGTCCCGGCCTCTATATCTTCCCAGCTATCGACATCGAAGGTCATTTCGGCAAGCGCGCCGGTCGGGTATTTCTCCTCGACCTTGGCGCGCTCCCTGTCGCCCTTTTTGTCGGGCACGAGCAACAGCACCAAATCCTCAAGCCCCGAATTATGGCCGGACAGGAGCAGGCTTTCCGCATCGTCCGGCGCTTCCTGCACGATTTCGAGCAGCGTCCGGTCCGAAGCGAGATAGGCCCGGCGATCCCAAACGGGCTCGATGGTTTTCCCATAAACCGATGCCACCCCGGCCAGCGTTTCCCTGACCCGCTCGGCGGGCGAGGCGATAGCATGATCGAAGGATATCGCCTGCTCGCGCATATAGCGCCCCATCGCCTGCGCGGCCTTCAGGCCCTTGCCGTTGAGCGGGCGATCGAAATCGCGTTCGACCGGATCGTCCCAGCTCGATTTGGCATGGCGCAAGAGGATCAGGCGTTTCATTCGGTCTCCGGACGGGCATTGTCGCGGATATGTTGCCCGATTTCCGTGACAGAGGAAAGACGCGCCGCAACCCGCGCCACCGCCTCGTCGAGAGGCACGCGCGACACCGGTGTGCCGTCCGGAAAAGCCGCGAGCAAGCGCGAGGGGGTAGCGGCGGAGAGCAGCACGAACATGCCCACATCGTCCTTGCGCCGGATCAGCCGCCCGAACGCCTGCCCCAGCCGCGCCCGGACGGCGCGGTCGACATAGTCATTCCCGCCATTGGCGAGTTTGCGCGCGGCATGGAGGACTGTCGGACGCGGCCAGGGTACGCCTTCGAGCACGACCAGCCGCAGCGATTCCCCCGGCACATCGACGCCATCTCGCAGCGCATCGGTGCCGAGCAGGCTGGCATGCGGATCGTCACGGAAGATATCGATGAGTGTGCCGGTGTCGATGGGATCGACATGCTGGCTGAACAGCGGCAATCCTTCTCGCGCCAGCCGGTCGGCGATCCGCGCATGAACGGCCTTCAGTCGCGCAATCGCCGTAAACAGCCCGAGCGTCCCGCCGCCCGCCGCCTCGATCAATATGGCATAGGCTCCGGCGAGCGAAGGGATGTCGCCGCGCTGGATATCGGTGACGATCAGCACCTCGCTATTCGCCGCATAATCGAACGGGCTTCGCGCTTCGAACAGCGTCGGTGCGAAATCGAGATGCTGCGCGCCCGCACGTTTTTCGGCGGCATCCCAGTCTTCCGAACCCTTGAGCGTGGCCGAGGTCACGATCAGGCCGTGGGCCGGCTTGATGACGGTTTCGGCGAGCGGCTTGGTCGGGTCGAGCCAGTGCCGATGCAGGCCGATATCGTATTCGCGGCCATCGTATCGGTCGACCGCCAGCCAGTCGACAAAATCGGGATCGGCGGGGCCACCGAGCCGCACGAGCAGCGATATCCAGGCGACAATAGTCTGGCTGCGAGTGCGCAACCCGGCCATCGCGCCTTCGATGCGGGCACGCGCCTGCGAATCGAGCCAGTCGGGCGGGTCTTCGAGGATGGCTTCGAGCCGCTGGCGGAGGGTGATCAGCGGGCGTATCAGGCTTTCGAGCGATTCCGCCGCCGCGCCGCAGCCTGCTATCACCGCGCCATCGAGTTCCGCCGCTTCCGTCTCCAGTCCGTATCCGGCGTCCTGCGCTCTCGCCCGCGCGAATACCGTTTCTCGCACCGCCGCCAGCAGCTTCTCGATCGGTCCGAGCGCCAGCCCTTCGGCGATCCGTCCGAGCCAGCCATCGCTTGGCAGATTCGCCGCCGCAGCGCTTGCCGCCTCAATCGCCCGGCCACCGGCTTCGTCATAGGAGGCAACATCCATCAACCGGGCCGACAGCCCGCGCCGCCGCCCGCGATGCCTGCCTTCCGGCCCGACGATCCAGCGGCGCAGCTCGATGGCCTCCTGCCCCGAGAGCGCAACCGAGAAGGTTGAATCCGCCGCATCGAAAAGATGATGGCCCTCGTCGAAGATAATTCGCCCGAGCGCACCACCCTCGCCCCGCGCGCGTTCGGACAGGATCATCACCAGCGCATGATTGGCGATCACAAGGCTGGCATGTTCCGACGCCCGCGCCGCGCGCTCGATAAAGCATTTGCGATAATGCGGGCAACCGGCGTAAACGCACTCGCCGCGCCGGTCGGTCAGCGCGGTGGAACCCGTTCGCCGGAACAGCGCGGTCAGCCAGCCGGGCAGGTCGCCGCCAACCATATCGCCGTCCTTGCTATACATCGCCCAGCGCGCCACCAGCTGCGCCAGCACCGCCGCGCGTCCCGCAAACCCACCCTGCAACGCGTCCTCCAGATTGAGCAGACAGAGATAATTCTCCCGCCCCTTGCGGATGACAACCTTCTGGCGGCGCTCCAGCGGATCAGGAAACACCCGCTCGGTTTCCCGGTCGAGCTGGCGCTGCAATGCCTTGGTGTAGGTGGAAATCCAGACCGCGCCATCCGCCTGCTCGGCCCAGAGAGACGCGGGCGCGAGATAGCCGAGCGTCTTGCCGATGCCGGTCCCGGCTTCCGCCAGCAGCATTTCGGGGCGGCCCTCGGTCTTGCGCGGCGCGAAGGTTTTCGCGGCGGCAGTCGTGTAATCCTGTTGCCCAATACGTATTTCCGCACCCTCGCCGGTCAGCGAAACGAGACGTTCGCGCGCGATTGCGGGATCGAGCGATACGGTGCGCGGCGCGGGCCGGGGCGGCTCCTCCTCCCATTCGGGCAGTAGCGAGAATAACCATTTTTCGGGCTTGGCCGGTTTTTCGACACGCTCGAAAACCCGCGCCGCCCACGGCCATCGCAGTCGGAACAGCGCATGGGCAGACGAATGCGCGCCATAACGTTCGCCCCAGTCCTCCCATTGCAGCGTGGCGAGGAGGTGCTGGGCGGCTTCGAGCAATCCCATCGCCGCGTCCTCGTCGCTCGACGGTATCGGAAGGCCGAGCGCCTTGGCCAGCCCCACCGGCGTCGGCACGGCAAACCGCGCCGGATGCACGAAGGCGAAAAGCTCCAGCAAATCCAGCCCCGATACCTCTGGATAGCCGAGCCGCTGCCCGGTCATCGGCGCATTGAGCAGGATCATCGGCGTTTCGCTGGCAGCGGCTATTGCCTCGCCGCGCCCGACCTCGCGAATTTCGCCATCGGGAGAGGCTATCCAAATGCCGCCATGGGTGGCATGAAGCGCGTTGTGCGGGAGAGGGTCTGACGGACTGGACACGACTGCCGCCTCCATTGCCTAACCGGAACGAAAGAGCAACATGAACGCGCTGCGCGACGCCGCCCTGCAATCGAAAGCCTGGCCCTATGAAGAGGCCCGCAAGCTGATCAAACGCTTTCCCGACGGGAAGGAGAAGGGCGCGCCGATTGTTTTTGAGACCGGCTATGGCCCGAGCGGCCTGCCGCATCTCGGCACATTCCAGGAGGTCGTACGCACCCTGATGGTGCGCCATGCGCTGACCGAATTGACAGGATGGGAAAGCCAGTTGATCGCGTTCAGCGACGATATGGACGGAATGCGCAAGGTTCCGCCAAACCTGCCCCGTTCGGATATGATGCATGAGCATATCGACAAGCCGCTGTGCCGCGTACCCGATTGCTATGGCTGCCATGACAGCTATGCCGACCATAATAACAGCCTGCTGCGCCGGTTTCTCGATGATTTCGAATTCGATTACGAGTTCGTCGCCTCGCACGAATGCTATGAAAGCGGCCGGTTCGATCCGCAGCTGGTCAGCGTGCTCGAAAATTACGATGCGATCATGGATGTCATGCTGCCGACTTTGGGCGAAGAGCGACGGGCCACCTATTCGCCGATCCTGCCGATTTCAAAGGCCACCGGCAAAGTCCTGCAAGTTCCGATCGATATCGTCGATGTCCGGAAAGGCCTGATCGGCTACGACGATCCCGATAACGGACAGACCGAACATTGTATCCTTTCCGGCGGCTGCAAGCTGCAATGGAAAGTCGACTGGGCGATGCGCTGGGTGGCGCTCGGCGTCGATTATGAGATGTACGGGAAAGACCTGACCGATAGCGGCATCTTGTCGGGCCGGATCGCCAAAATCCTTGGCGGGCGCAAGCCCGAAGGCATGATTTACGAAATGTATCTCGATGAGGAAGGCCAGAAGATTTCGAAATCCAAGGGCAATGGCCTGACGATTGAGGAGTGGCTAACCTATGCGCCGCAGGAATCGCTGAGTTTCTATATCTATCGCGATCCGCAAAAAGCAAAACAGCTCAGCTTCCAGATTATCCCCAAAGCGGTCGATGAGTATCAGCGCTTTCTGAAGAGCTATCCGGATCAGGAAATGAAAGAAAAGCTCGGCAATCCGGTCCACCATATCCATGCCGGCGAGCCGCCCGAACCGAACATGCCGATCGATTTCGCGATGCTGCTCAATCTCGTCAGCGTCGCCAATACCGATGACAAGGAACTCCTCTGGGGTTTCGTGCAACGCTATGCGCCTGAGGCTTCGCCGGAAACGCATCGGCGTCTCGATGCGCTGATCGACCATGCGCTCGTTTATTTTCGCGATTTCGTCGCCGCGTCGCTCCGCAAGCGGGCACCGGAAGGCAAGGAGACGGAGGCCTTGCGCGATTTCGATACAGCCCTCGCCGCGATGCCCGACGATGCCGATGCCGAAACGATCCAGAATGCGGTGTTCGAAATCGGCAAGAAGCACGAATTCGCCCCGCTGCGCGACTGGTTCAAGGCACTCTACGAGACCCTGCTGGGTGCCAGCCAGGGGCCGCGCATGGGCAGCTTCACGGCGCTGTACGGCATCGGGAACGTGCGCAAACTGATCGGAGAGGCGCTGGCATCCGAGGGACAGGAATAAATGGCGAGAGATCAGGCTTGACCGAACTGGTCATTGCGAGCGCAGCGAAGCAATCCAGAGCTTTGCGCGAACCACTCTGGATTGCTTCGCTGCGCTCGCAATGACGATAAGTATGGATTTAGCTCCGCCGTAAAAAAAGCTACTCCGCCAAAGCTTCGGCAAGCGTATCGCGGACCTTTTTCAGCCGGGCAATCGTATCGGCGGGCAGTGCGGGATCACCCTGCGAAGCGGAAGCGGCTGCCGGACTTTCGTCCGGCGCATCCGCTTTGCCAGCGAGTATTTTCTGAACCCCTTTGATCGTATAACCATGTTCGTTCAGCAGGCTGTGTATCTGCTTCACCAGCGCCACGTCGTCGGGCCGGTAATAGCGGCGGTTGCCCGCGCGTGTCATGGGTTTTAGCTGGGGGAAACGTGTCTCCCAATAACGCAGGATATGCTGGGCGATGCCAAGATCGTCGGAAAGTTCCCCGATCGTCCGGAATGCATCTTCATTCTTGGCCATGAGCTGTCGGGAAAACCTCAGCCGCCCTGAATGATTTTCTCGCGCATCTGCTGGCTGGCACGGAAAGTCATTACCCGGCGCGGCGCGATCGGCACCTCGACACCGGTTTTGGGATTGCGTCCGACACGCTCGCCCTTGTCGCGGAGGATGAAGCTGCCAAAGCCCGATATCTTTACATTCTCGCCGTCCGACAATGCTTCGCACATGTGACCGAGAACCGATTCCACCAGTTCCGCGGAATCGGCACGCGAAAGCCCCAGCGTCTCATGGACCGAGTCCGACAAATCGGCACGGGTCAAGGTTCCTGCATCGCTCATCATATTCCCCTTCCAACTGTAATCAAAAGTTCATAACCCAGCTTTGTCGCAACCGCAAATCGCCAGTCTCAAAATCGGACAATCGATGCTCCCCAGGTAAAGCCGCCGCCCATCGCTTCGAGCACCAGAAGATCGCCGCGTTTTATCCGCCCGTCCC
>JBGTHW010000074.1:0-11275 GCA_041746035.1 Parasphingopyxis sp. | reverse complement strand
AACCAGCACCAAACCGATCATTCAGTCACCTGTCTCGTCATTGTTTCTCGCGGGGAACCGTTCCACCGTATCGAGTGGTGGTGAGGCCAGATCGCGGTGCGCGACCGTGGGCGAAAATCCCGCGCTGCGCAACCGTCCGGCCATATACTCTGTCACATGGACGGAGCGGTGTCTTCCGCCGGTACAGCCGAACGCAATAGTGACGTATGATTTTCCTTCGGCGAGATAGCGCGGCAGAAGCAGCAGAATGAGCTCCTCGATCCGCCCTACAGCGTCATCAAAAGCCGGATCGGCGGAGATATAGCTGGAAACGGCGTGATCCTGGCCGGTAAGCGGCTTGAGGGTCTCATCCCAATGCGGGTTGCGCAGAAACCGCATGTCGAAAACAAGATCCGCATTACGCAATATGCCGCGCGCGAAACCGAACGAGGCGACCGTGATAGCAGTCTCCGCTCCGCTCCCGGCGGAAAAACGCGCGCGCAATTCCTGTCTGAGATCGTTACTCGAACTATCGGTTGTGTCGATGATATAATCGGCCCGGCGGCGAATGGGAAGGAGCATCTCCCGCTCGCGTCCGATACCCTCGGACGCCGGTCTGTCGAGCGCAAGCGGATGACGGCGCCGCGTTTCCGAAAAGCGTCGCTCCAGAATGCTGCCGCCACAATCCAGAAAGAGCGTTTCTATACGAAAACCGTGCGCTTCCTGAATATCCCTGATCCGCTTGACGATGGCATTGGCGTCGAAACCGCGTGTGCGGCTGTCTATTCCGATAGCCAGCGAGCGTTCGGCCAGCGTCCGGTCGATAGAGACCGGCGCTTCCAGCAGTCGCTCGAACAGCACTAAAGGCAGATTATCGACCGCCTCCCAGCCAATATCTTCAAGGGTCCGTAATGCGGTCGACTTGCCCGCTCCCGACATGCCCGTGACAAGCAGGACTTTCTGACTGGTGACAGGGGTGTCTATCATTGTGCGGCGCTCGGCAGACTGATAACGAAACGAGCGCCGCTCGACGAGTCATCTTTGTCGGTGACGGAAATTTCGCCACCATGCCCCTCGATTATGGCTTTCGCAATTGCCAGACCGAGTCCGGAATGGCGACCGAACGCTTCGCCTTCCGGTCTAATGCTATGAAAACGCTTAAAAATATCGCCCCGCACCTGGTCGGGAACGCCGGGGCCTTCGTCCTCTACCGCAAGCTGCACATTATCGCCGTCATTTGTCGCGCTGACACTGATCACGCCGCCTTCCGGTGAAAAGGATACCGCATTGTCCAGAAGATTTTCTATGACACTGGCCAGACGCGAACCATCGCCATGCACCATGGTGCTCTGCGATCTCGGGCGCGCAAAAGCGATATGAACCGGGCCGTCAAGAGCGCGTGTTTCGCGCGACTTCAGAATCGACTCGATCAGATTGCCGATATCGACGCGCTCGAAGCTGGCCCGCGACAGTTCGGCGTCGACGCGAGAGGCCTCGGCGATATCCGTTATCAGCCGGTCGAGCCGGCGGACATCGTCGCAGATGACATCGAGAAGCTGCTTCTGAAGCGCGGGATCGTCTATCCGGGTCAGGCTGTCGACGGCGGAACGCAGCGATGCGAGCGGGTTTTTGAGTTCATGCGCGACATCGGCGGCAAAGGCCTCGGTGGCATCGATGCGCTTTCGCAACGCCTGACTCATATCGGAAAGCGCTCGCGCGAGCAGGCCGATTTCGTCCCGGCGGGACGGCAGGCGGGGAAGGACGACTTCGCGCGAGCGGCCCAGGCGAACCCTCTGTGCCGCGATTGCGAGCCGTCGCAGCGGGCGAACAATGGTACGGGCGAGAAACAGCGAAAGCAGGATCGAAACCAGCCCCGCAACGGCAATAATAATTCCGAGCCGCAGCCTCTCGTCGCGAACATTGCCGCGAATATCGCGCGCATTGGCAGTGACGAGCAAGGCTCCGCCCGGTTCGCTGGTCAGCGGCATCGCGGCGGACACCATCGGAGTGCGGTCCGGCGCGAGCTCGACCTGCGCCATGCCGGACCCGCCCTCCGTGACCGTTTCGGCCACCGTCCATGCCGAAAGCCGGTCATTTTCCGGCTCCGCGAATGGTGGCAGCGGATCGGCACGAACCACCGCCTCGATCCCCGCATCGAGCCAGCGTGCGACATGGCGCTGCCATGCCTCATTGGCCGGGTTGCGATTTTCATAAGTCGGCGATGCCAGGGTCCAGCTGTCGAGCACCAGCCGTCCACCGCTATCATAGATACGAATGCGGTGACGGCTGCGATTGCCAAGGGTCACGGCGAGCTGTTCGCGTTCCTCCCCCTGAGCGAGGTCCAGTATATTGGCGATCAGCGACGCCTGGATTTCGGTCTGCCGGACACGCTCGTCGAGCAGGCGAACACGATAGCTGTCGAGCCAGAAGAAACTGCCGGCGAGCAACGCGACGGCAAAGATATTGACGGCGAGGATACGGGTCGCCAGCGACCAGCGCCCCGACCATCGCAGATCGAGATCGTTGGCCACGCTATTCTTCGGCGAACCGATAGCCGACGCCATACAGCGTTTCTATTGCATCGAAATCGGCATCGACCTGGCGAAATTTGCGCCGCAACCGTTTGATATGGCTATCGATCGTGCGATCATCGACATAGACATCGTCGGTATAGGCGGCATCCATCAGCTGGTCGCGCGATTTAACGATGCCGGGGCGCTGCGCCAGCGATTCGAGGATCATGAACTCGGTGACGGTGAGTGTCACATTCTCATCGGCCCAGCTTACCTTGTGCCGGGCCGGATCCATCGACAGACGTCCACGGACAATCTGTTCGGGAATTTCCTCGCCTTCGCCAGCCTTTCCCCTATCCGCGGAAAGATCGGTGCGACGCAGTATCGCGCGAATCCGGGCAATCAGCAGACGCTGCGAAAAGGGCTTGGAGATATAGTCGTCCGCGCCCATTGCCAGGCCCAGTGCCTCGTCCAGTTCATCGTCCTTGGATGTCAGAAAGATCACCGGAATCGCAGTCTTTTCGCGAAGGCGGCGCAGCAACTCCATCCCGTCCATCTGCGGCATCTTGATGTCCAGCACGGCAAGATCGGGAGGATTATCGATCAATGCCTTGAGCGCAGTCTCGCCGTCGGAATAAATCCGCGTCGCAAAGCCCTCCGATTGCAGCGCAATCGACACGGATGTCAGAATATTCTTGTCGTCATCGACAAGCGCGATGGTGGCAGTCATGCGTCTATCACCGTTTTGGGCATTGTCCGATTGACTAGCGTCCTGCGGCTGAACCGGCAATGGCGACTGTTCGTCAAATTTTCACGGTGTTTCAATGGCTGGAAAGTTGATTTTTGTATCGCATCTGCCTAATCTTCATGAATGCAACTGCGGCTGCATGAGCACCGCATTATCCAATTTCCCGGAGGCCCGCTTGTCCCGACGTCAACCCGCTTACGATCTTGCCGCGCAGGGCATCCCGACCCTTGCCAAATTGCACTGGAATCTGACGACAGCACCACTCGTCGAAACTTCGGTGCAACGCGAAGAAGGGCGACTGGCCAAAAACGGGCCACTTGTCGTCGAAACCGGCAAACACACCGGGCGATCGGCCAGGGACAAATACATCGTCCGCGATAGCGAGACTGAAGATACGGTCTGGTGGGGCAAGGTCAATGTGCCAATGACGCCGGAGCATTTCGCCGCTCTCAGGGAAGATTTCATGGCAGCGCTCGGCGAGCGCGAGACGCTGTTCGTGCAGGATCTTCATGGCGGGTCGCAGCCGGAGCATCGCGTTCGCGTTCGTGTGATTAACGAATTGGCCTGGCATAACCTCTTCATCCGAACATTGCTCTGTCGTCCGGACGAGCAAGACCTTGCTAGGTTCGAGCCGGAATACACGATGATCGACTTGCCGAGCTTCAAGGCCGATCCGGAACGGCATGGCACGCGCGGGAAAACGGTGATCGCCGTCGATTTTGCCGAAAAACTGATCCTGATCGGCGGCACGAAATATGCCGGCGAGATGAAAAAATCGGTTTTCGGCATCCTCAATTATCTGCTTCCGGCCAAGGGCGTGATGCCGATGCACTGTTCGGCCAATATCGGCTCCGACGGTAAGACCGCCGTATTTTTCGGCCTGTCCGGCACCGGCAAAACCACGCTGTCCGCCGATGCAAGCCGCACACTGATTGGCGACGACGAGCATGGCTGGTCGGATACCGCAGTCTTCAATTTCGAAGGGGGCTGTTATGCCAAGATGATCCGGCTTTCGGAAGAAGCCGAGCCGGAAATCCATGCGACCACGAAGCGTTTCGGCACGGTGCTCGAAAATGTCGTGATGGACGAGGAAACGCGCGAGCTCGATTTCGACGATTTCAGCCTCGCGGAAAATACGCGTGGTGCCTATCCGATCGACTATATCCCGAATACGTCCGCCGAAAATATGGGACCGGTGCCGAGCACGGTCATCATGCTGACCGCCGACGCGTTCGGTGTGCTGCCTCCGATAGCGCGGCTCACCCCCGACCAGGCGATGTATCATTTCCTGTCCGGCTATACCGCGAAGGTTGCCGGCACCGAAATGGGTGTGACCGAACCCGAAGCGACTTTTTCGACCTGTTTCGGCGCGCCGTTCATGCCGCGCCATCCTTCGGTTTACGGCAATTTGCTGAAAGAGCGGATCGCGAAGGGCGGCGTCAAATGCTGGCTGGTCAATACCGGCTGGACGGGCGGACCTTACGGGACGGGGCACCGGATGCCGATCAAGGACACCCGCGCACTGCTCAATGCCGCGCTCGATGGCAGCCTGAATAGCGTCGAGTTTCACGAAGACGCCAATTTCGGGTTCGAGGTTCCGGTCAGCGTTCCGGCTGTCGACAGCGCCATTCTCGATCCGCGTTCGACATGGGAAGACGGCGAGGCCTACGACACGACAGCGCAAAAGCTGGTCAGACTTTTCATCGATAATTTCGAGGAATTCGAAAATCATGTCGATGAGGGCGTCCGGCAGGCGGCACCCACTGGTGTCGAAAAAGTAGAAATGCCTCCGGTCGGCTTGGCATAAGAGGTTTGCCTGGGATGTTGGGGCCAGTCCCCGGAACGGGCTATTCTTCGGCTATCGCGGCAATCCGTTCCACCGCGAGACGGTTGCCTTCTGCCCCTGTGATACGCATCCGCGTTCCCGCATCCGCATCGGGGCCGCTGGCCGACCACACGCTGTCGCCTACTTTGACCCGTCCCGCCCCGTCCCTGATCGGCTCCACCACCTCCACCGTATCTCCGATCATCTGGGCGATGCGGGAATTCAGCAGCGGGCTGCTCGAAAGGATCGGATAAATATCGAACCAGCGCTTGGCGACATAGACCGACCCGATCGACGCGAGTGCGAAAATCAGTAATTCGGCGATAATCGGCAGGGGCATGGCGTATCCCAGCAGGCCTGTAAACAACGCAGCCCCGCCGAGAAACATCAGATAGGCCCCCGGTGCAATCATCTCGGCGGTCAACAGGATGATACCGAGCACTATCCAGAGGGCTTCGGCTTCGATGCTCATGCCGCCAAATTCCATTATCTACTCCTTCGCGAAGGGTCCGCGCCGGGAAACTGTGCCGGAAACCGGCGTTCCCTCCGCAGCGTCGCCGAATGCCTCTCTCGCCAGTTCGCCGATCCCGCCGAGCGTACCGATAAGCTGCGTTGCCTCGACCGGGAACAGAATAGTCTTGGCGTTGGGCGAGCGCGCGAATTCGCCGACGGTTTTCACATAATCCTGCGCGATGAAATAATTGATCGCCTGTGCATTGCCGCCAGCGATGGCATCGGACACCAGCTGGGTGGCCTTGGCTTCTGCCTCGGCCTCTCGTTCGCGCGCTTCGGCATCGGCGAAGGCAGCCTCTTTCCGGCCCTCGGCCTGGAGAATCTGTCCTTGCTTCTCGCCTTCGGCCCGCAGGATTTCGGAGGCGCGCGCACCCTCGGCCTCGAGAATCGAGGCGCGCTTTTCGCGCTCGGCCTTCATCTGACGGGCCATCGCTTCGACAATGTCCATCGGCGGGCGGATATCCTTCACTTCCACCCGGGTGATCTTGACGCCCCAGGGCGTTGTCGCATCGTCGACCACAGCGAGCAGGCGGGCGTTAATTTCGTCGCGCTTGGAAAGCGTTTCGTCCAAATCCATCGAACCCATCACCGTCCGCAGGTTCGTCGTTACCAGATTGAGGATCGCATTATAAAGATCGGACACCTCATAGGCCGCCTTGGCCGCATCGAGCACCGAGAAGAACACGACCCCGTCGGTGGAGATCATCGCATTGTCCTTGGTGATGATTTCCTGGCCCGGAATATCCAGCACCTGCTCCATCATGTTCACCTTGCGGCCGACCCGATAGAAAAACGGCATGAAAAAGTTGAAGCCCGGTTGCGCGACGGTGGTGAAGCGCCCGAAATACTCGATCGTGTAATTATAGCCCTGGCGGACAATCTTGATCCCGGCGATGACGAAGATCACCGCCAATATAGCCAGAAAGCCGAAAATCGAGACTAATGCTTCCATGATTCGTCTCTCCCTGCGTCGTGGCGTTCTCGGGCATAGTGGCCCGGAGCGGGTCGCCTGCCAAGTGTTAATTGTCGGCAAATTTTCGGCGAATCGAGGAAACGCCCGGCAATCGCTTGCGCACGCAAAGCTGGACTGTCATGGCTAGAAAATGACACGGTTTTTCGCAATATTGTCCGCGCTTCTTTTAGCACCCGCGATTTTCGCCCAGCCGACGGAAACCGATCTCCGCCACCATATCGAAATTCTCGCCAGCGATGCCTTCCAGGGGCGGCGTCCGGGCACGCCGGGGGAGCGGGTGGCGGCCCATTACATTGCCTCGCAATTCGCGCAGGCCGGACTGGGACTGGGCTATCGCGGCAGTTTCTATCAACCGGTACCGCTGATCGAACGACATAGTGGGACGGCCTCTGCAGGCTGGACAAGCGATGGCGACGATGGCGTATGGGACGATGAAGATTTCGTCGCATTGGGGCGCACGGCGGAAATAAACCTGCGCGGTGCACCGGCGATCTTTGCCGGTTATGCCCTGGATATCGGCGATCCCGAAGGCAGTCTTGCCGGCACGGACCTTACCGGTGCCGCTGTCCTGTTGCTTGCGGGTACGCCCGACAACCAGCCGGATGCCCCGGCATTCAGGGACCGTCGCAGACTGCTGGCCGAGGCCGGAGCGGCTGTGGTGATCGGATTGATCGATGACGATACCCCCTGGGAAGCAATCCGCGAGAGCTACGCGCAGGGGCGAACTGTTGCGCAAGATACGGTTATGGCCCCGGTCGAAGGCGCTCTTTCGCCCGATGCTGCGGGCGACCTTTTCGAAACGAACAACCTGAACTTGCGGCGACTCTATCGCGCCGCCGCTTTGCCCGATTTTCGTGCCGTCGATCTCGATACCCGCCTCGACATCCGCATATCGACGGGCGTGCGGGAGTATCGGGCTTACAATGTCGTGGCCCGCCTGCCGGGGAGCGGCGATAGCGGCGAAGCGATCGTGTTTCTCGCCCATTATGATCATTTCGGTGTGTGCCGTCCGCAAGGCGCAGAAGACAGGATCTGCAATGGCGCGGTCGATAATGCCAGCGGAACGGCGGCCTTGATCGAGGTTGCGCGCGGCCTTGCCGATGGACCGCGGCCAGAGCGCGATATGTTCTTTGTCGCGACGACCGCCGAGGAATTGGGTTTGCTCGGCGCATACGCCTTTGCCGAACATCCACCGCTGCCGCTGGACGATATCGTCGCGGCACTCAATCTCGACACCATTGCCATCGCACAGCGCGGCGCAGCGGTCGGCATTGTCGGGCGCGGGATGACGGACCTCGATCCCGTTGTCGATGCTGTCGCCGAAGAACTCGGGCGACCGGTCTATGACGGACTTGAACCCAACGCCTTCGTCCAGCGGCAGGATGGCTGGGCGCTGCTGGAAGCCGGGGTTCCCGCGATCATGGCGGGCGGTTCCTTTACCGATCCGGAACCGCTTGAAGCGTTCCTGAACGGCCCCTATCACGGGCCGGAAGACGATCTCGACCAGCCTGTCGAACTGGGGGGAGCCTATGAAGATGTCTTGCTCCATATCGCGCTCGGTCATGCGTTGGGAAATCCTGCGCGCTATCCCGCACCAAGCCGCTAGCAACGCGCGTGCAACCGCCCTATAGGGACTCGCCACAGCGATTCGGGCAGGAGCGAAACGTGGCAATCGATATCAGCACCGGATTGACCTTCGACGATGTGCTCCTGCGCCCGGGCGAATCGGATATCGTGCCGAGCCAGGCCGATACGCGGACCCGCATCACGCGCGAAATAGCCCTTAATATACCGTTCCTTTCCGCCGCTATGGATACCGTTACCGAAGCGGATATGGCCATCGTGATGGCGCAGATGGGCGGCATCGGCGTCCTTCATCGCAATCTTTCGATCGAGGAACAGGCGACGGCAGTGCGCGCGGTAAAACGCTTTGAATCGGGCATGGTTGTTAATCCGATCACGATGACGCCAAACCAGACGCTTGCCGATGCACTGGAGCTGATGAAGAGTAACAGGATTTCCGGCATTCCGGTTACCGAAAAAAGCGGAAAGCTGGTCGGTATATTGACGAATCGCGATGTCCGCTTTGCCGAAAATCCGGAGCAGCCGGTTTCGGAACTCATGACGAAAGACAATCTGGCAACAGTGGCCGAGGGCGTGACGCAGGAAGAAGCGCGGCGGATGCTGCATCAGCGGCGAATCGAAAAGCTGCTGGTTGTCGATGACGAGTATCGCTGTGTCGGGCTGGTGACGGTCAAGGACATCGAAAAGGCTGTTACCTTTCCGCATGCCACCAAGGACGGTTCGGGGCGGCTGCGGGTCGCCGGCGCGACAACAGTGGGCGATAACGGATTCGAACGGACCGAGGCGCTGATCGATGCGGAATGCGATCTGATCGTCATCGATACCGCGCATGGCCATAATTCTTCAGTCGGCGAAGCGGTCCGGCGCGTGAAGCGACTCTCGAATTCCGTGCAGGTCATAGCAGGCAACATCGCGACGGCGGAAGGGACTAAGGCGTTGATCGATGCCGGTGCGGACGGGGTGAAGGTCGGGATCGGCCCCGGCTCGATCTGCACCACCCGCATTGTCGCAGGGGTCGGTGTCCCGCAGCTGACCGCCGTACTGGAAGCCGCCGGGGAGGCAGCAAAATCGGATGTCCCGGTGATCGCCGATGGCGGACTGCGCACGTCCGGCGACGTCGCCAAAGCGCTCGCCGCCGGCGCTTCGGCTGTGATGATCGGTTCGCTTCTCGCCGGCACGACGGAAGCCCCCGGCGAGACGTTTCTTTATCAGGGTCGCTCTTATAAGAGCTATCGCGGGATGGGTTCGGTCGGTGCGATGGCACGGGGGTCGGCGGATCGCTATTTCCAGCAGGATGTCTCCGAGCAACTCAAACTTGTGCCGGAAGGGATCGAGGGACAGGTTCCGTTCAAGGGACCGGCCATGGACGTGATCCATCAGCTCGTCGGCGGCGTGAAGGCGGCGATGGGTTATACCGGTTCGGCGACGATCGACGCCCTGCGCGAACGTGCGCAATTCTTGCGAATTACCAATGCGGGTCTGCGCGAAAGCCATGCCCACGATGTGTCGATCACGCGCGAAGCGCCCAATTATCCGACGAGATAGGGCGCGATGACGCCCGCGGCCCGCCTGCAAGCGGCGATCGAGCTGCTGGACGAGATTATCGCGGCGACCCGAAATGGCGGAGCGGCAGCGGACACGCTGATTGGCCGCTATTTCAAGGCACGGCGCTATGCCGGTTCCAAAGACCGCCGGGCTGTGCGCGAACATGTCTATGAAGCGATCCGCCATTTCGCGATACCGCCAGTGAGTGGGCGCGCGGCAATGCTCGGACTCGCGGCAGATAATCCCGCTCTTCGCACGCTGTTCGATGGCTCGAAATTCGGGCCTTCGGCGATTGCCGATACCGAACCGGTAGCCGAACGGAAATCGCTGCCGGACTGGCTCCGAAACCGGTTTGCCGACGAGCTCGATGAAGCTGACATTGCGAGCCTTGCCGGTCGGGCACCGCTCGATATCCGCGTCAACAGCATGTATGCTTCGCGCGATGACGTGATCGGCAGCCTTGACGGCGCGGAAAAGATCGATCTGGCGCAGCGCGCAATCCGCCTGCCGCCGGGTTTCCCGATAGAGTCCGAACGAATCTGGAATAAGGGCTTCGTCGATATTCAGGATATGGGCAGCCAGATCGTCGCCGACGCCTGCGAAGCCCAGCCCGGTTCGACTATCGTCGATCTATGCGCCGGTGCCGGGGGCAAGACGCTGGCGCTTTATGATGCCGTGCATGGCGACGGGCACATCCTGGCCTGCGATACCGATCGCAACCGGTTATCTGCGCTCGCTCCGCGCGCCGCGCGTTGCCGGATGCCGGGCATCGAAACGCTTTTGCTCAATCCCGGCGACGAAGCGGACGCGCTTTCGAAGTTCACCGGCAAGGCCGATCTCGTTCTCGTCGATGCGCCGTGCAGTGGAACCGGAACGTGGCGCAGGAACCCGGAGGGGCGCTGGCGGCTGACGCCCGGGCGCATTGCCGGCTATGTCGATCGGCAACGGCATATCCTCTCCCTTGCCGCGCCGCTCGTGGTGCCAGGAGGCTTTTTGATGTATGCGGTGTGTTCATTGCTCGGCGATGAGGGGAAAGGCCGGATTTCCGATTTTTTGCGCACTGGTTTGGATTTCCGAAAGGCGGAACCGGCTACGCCCGTCGGAATGCCGTCGGGCGACGGTTATCTGTTGACCCCGGCCCGCCACCGGACTGACGGGTTTTTCTTCGCAAGGCTGCAAAGAGCATGCTAGAGGATCGTCAAGAGACTATACTGGAGCTTATTATGCGTTTTTCCCCACTCGCCATTGCGATTTCCCTTACGCTTGCGACCGTATCGAGCAGTGTTTACGGCCAGCGCGCCGATGACGATATCGATGCCCGCTCCGTCGCGCTGGTAGCCGAGGGCAGGGCAGCGCTTGCCGCAGGCAACGAGCAGCAGGCCTTCGACCTGATCGAGAGCGCGCTTGCCGTCGATCCGCGCAATCGCGACGGTTTTATCGCACTTGCCGAGGTTGCGCAGGCCCGCGAATTACCGGGCAAGGCGATTCGCTTTTATCGCGAAGCGCTCACCATGGAACCGAACGATCTCGCCGCTCTGGAGGGCCAGGGTCGCGCCTTGGTCGCGCGCGGGGCGGTCGAGCGGGCACGGCGTAAC
>JBGTHW010000073.1:0-2852 GCA_041746035.1 Parasphingopyxis sp. | reverse complement strand
CATTTTTACCGCGCGGGTTTTTTCGGTGGCGATGGTGGCGACGCGATCGACGCCTTCCTCGAAGCTGCGCGGATCGATCTTGAGGAGCTTGTCGTTGCCGGTCGGGATGACGCGGTTATAATCGGGGAAGGTGCCGTCGATCAGTTTCGAGGTCATCACCGCCGAGCCGAGGCCGAAGCGGATTTTGCTGTCCGACAGCGCGATCTGCACCGTCCCGTCGAGTTCGTCGAGCATCTTGCGCAATTCGCCGACGCATTTGCGCGGAATAATAACGTCCGGCATGCCCTCCGCGCCATCCGGGCGGGGGATCGTGTAGCGCGCGAGGCGATGGCCGTCGGTGGCGGCGGCTTTCAGCACCGGTTGATCGTCGTCCGAAACATGGATGAAAATGCCATTGAGATAATAGCGCGTTTCCTCGGTCGAGATCGCGAAACGCGTCTTGTCGACAAGTTCGCGCAAGACCCCCGCCTCGATATCGAAGCTGGTCGGCAGTTCGCCCTCGGCGATGACCGGAAAATCGTCGCGCGGCAGGGCTTGCAGACTGAATCGCGCGCGACCGGCATTGACCTGCATCTTGCCGTCCGCCGCTTCGATCGAAACCTGGCTGCCTTCGGGCAGTTTGCGGGCGATATCGAACAGCGTGTGGGCGGAGACCGTGGTCGCCCCGGCGGTTTCGACCTGTGCCTCGACCGTCTCGTCGATCTGGAGATCAAGATCGGTCGCCATCAGCCGCAGTTCGCCGCCTTCCTTCGCCTCGATCAGCACATTGGAGAGAATCGGGATGGTGTTGCGGCGCTCGACCACGGATTGCACATGGCCGAGGCTTTTCAGCAGCACTGCCCGTTCGATCGTCGCCTTCATCGTCTTCCCCTGAGAATTTGCTCATGCGGCTATAGCGCCGGTTTCGCCCCACGCCAACGCGGTTATCGCAAAGCAAAAGGGGCCGGAGCGCAAGGCCCCGACCCCTTTCAAGGCGCGTTTTCTGTGGATAGCCCGCCTAGAAGCGCACGCCCACGCCCGCGACGACCTGATGCCGGTCGGTATTCACATCGAAATCGTCGAAATCGACATTGGTGTCGGCGACATCGACCTCCAGGTCGCTATAGTTGGAATAGCGATATTCGATCTTGCCGAAGACATTGCGCCCGAGCAGATATTCGAAACCCGCACCGACCCGGAAGCCGTCGAGCGTGGCATCGAAATCTTGGGCGAAACCCGCGCCATCGTCGGCGTCGAGGCCGAAGCGGGCGTTGGTGTAGCCGCCCTTGGCATAGAGCAGGCCGTTCGGACTGACGAGCACACCGGCGCGCGCGCCGACATAGATATCACGTTCTGCTTCGAAGGAGGAGCGACTGCCGGGGCCGAACGTGTCGTCATCGTCTTCGCCGGCGGTCGAATCGGTGATTTCGCCCTCGACGCCGACGAGGAAATTACCGGCGGAAAAATCGTAGCCTGCGCCGATACCATAGAGGAAACCATCCAGCCCCTCGCCGCTGCCATCGTCGAAACGATCCTCGGTTCCGGGAGAGAAATCGCCATCGTTGTCGGCGCTGGTATTGTCATAACCGCCAATCGCTTCGAGCCGGAAGCCGGTGAAGCCTTCATTGGTTTGCTGGGCCATGGCCGGGGTTACCGCGATGGCACCGATGGCCAGGGCTAAAATACTGTTACGCATTAGAAACTCCTTTTCGTACAAGCCCGGAAAATCCGGGTCGTGCGGGCAAGCGCATGGCGCGCGCAAAAGTTTCATGAACCCTGGATAAACGGGAGAACCCTGTTGCTTTTGTGCCACGAATTGCCGATCAACCGTGCGATGAGCCAGACAAATCGCCTGTATATCGCCCGCCACGGCGAAACCGTGTTCAATGCCGCCGCCCGTTTGCAGGGTAACAAGTCGCATACGCCTCTGACCCGGGCCGGATTCGAGCAAGCCGACCAAATGGGAGCGATGTTGCGCCACAAGCTCGGCCCGCAGCCGGATTTGCAGCTATGGTCCTCCAGCGCAGGCCGTGCGCTTCAGACGATAGCGGTGATTGCCGAACATCTGGAACTCGACTGGCATGATTGCATTCATGACGACCGGCTGGTCGAGATCGATACCGGCTCCTGGGCGGGGCGGTATTATGCCGATGTTTCCGCCGAACACGGCCCCATCGTCGATCCCGAGCATCGCCTGCTCCGGCCCTCTCCCGATGGCGAGAATTATCCCACCATCGCCACGCGGCTCGAAAGCTGGATCGCCGAACATGGCAGTCAGCCGGGCGACAAGCTCGTCATCATGCACGGCGTGTCCAGCCAGGTTATGCGCGGCATATTGCAGGAGCTGGAACCGCTGGGCGGATACGATGTGCCAATAGCGCCGAGCCTGCCGCAAGGGTCTGTCGTAATGATCGAAGACGGTGTGGAAACTCTGGTCGTCGAGGGGACGGGAGGGGAACGGACATGAGCCGTGTTGCGGCGATGGTGCTGACGGTTGCGGCCATTCTCGCCCTGACGCCCGCCATCGCGCGGGATTCACTCGGCATTTACGAGGAATGGGGCGCGTTTCGCGATCCGCAGACACCGCGCTGCTACGCCATATCGCGTCCGGAACGCGGCACACGCGGCGAATGGCAGCCTTTCGCCTCGATCGGTCACTGGCCGCGCCGCAATGTCCACGGACAGGTCCATATCCGGCTGCGCCGGGAAATGCGCGAGGACACGACGCCGGTGCTGACGATTGGCGGGAGGGAATTCGCGTTGGCCGGGCGCGGTCCGGATGCCTGGGCCGAAGACCGCCGCGACGATGCGGCGATTATCGCGGCGATGCGCCGGGGCCAGTCGATGCGGATCGAGGCGCGGGCGCGTTCCGG
>JBGTHW010000072.1:0-6042 GCA_041746035.1 Parasphingopyxis sp. | reverse complement strand
CCCGGATCGGCGCTATATTGCGCGGGATCGAGCACCACCCGCCCGGTTCGCGCGGCGACCACTTCGCTGACCAGCGACCGGAACAGTTCGTTGGGGGTGTCCACCCATTGCGCATTCTGGAGATAGGCGAGCGTCGTATCGCTGGTATGGACCGGCACACGATTGGTCGCCAGTTTCTGGGGTATTTGCGGGCGTTCGATTGTGATTGCCTGCCCGGTGCTGGCGGTACGGTCGGTACCGGGCGTCACCTGCTGATCGGCGGTGAGCGCCATCAGGAAGGGCGGCGGCTCGGCACCGAAGCTGATACAGCCGCCAAGCATCGCCAACGCGATAACAGGAAGAAAGCGTTTCATCGTAAATCCCCTATTGCGGCTCATAATCGGGCAGGCGGTTGCCGCCGACAATCGACGTCGCGCCGCCATTATTCACCCGTTCGGTCACTTCGGTCAGCGCATCGGACATCTGGCGCAAATCGCGCACCAGCTGGCCGACCTCCGGCACCGTCTGTTGCGAAAAGGCATTGAGGCCGGGTTCGGCGGCGCTGATCGTCCGGTCCAGCGTCTGCATGCTGGATTCCGCAGCGGCCACCGCCTGGCGCAGATCGCCGATCAGTTGCTGCCCGTCATTTGTAAGCAACCGGTCTGTGGTATCCGCCAGCTGGCCAATTTCTTCGGTCGCATTGCCTGCCTGACGGATCGCGACCCGCGTATCGGCAAGTGTCGCCGAAATATCCTCGCCGCGCACCGAAAGGTCACTGCTCAGCCGCTCGATATTTTCAAGGATCGCGGCGATCGAATTCTGGTTGCGGTCGCCGAGCAGCTCGGTCAGCCGCTCGGTCAGTGTCGACAGCCGCTGGAGCAGGAGGGGCGCGCTGTTCAGCAATTCGCCGAACGCGCCGGGACGGGTGGGAATGACCGGCACACCTTCCGGCCCGGGATCGTCGATCGGTTCGGCACCCTGTGTACCGCCATCGAGCGAAATCTGCGATACGCCGGTAAAGCCGATGCCCTCTATAGTCGCAGTCGTGCCTTCCAGGATCGGAACCTCATTATTGATCCGGATCCGCACCCGGACGAATTCGGGATTATCGGGGAGCAGCGATATCTCGTCGATCTGGCCGACAGGCACACCGGCATAGGTAACGCCGGATCCGCGCGCGAGCCCGCCCACACCCTGCGAGAAAAAGATATCGTATTGCTTGTCGTCGCCGCTGCCGACATTGGCGAGCCAGATGGTGAAGGCGACTAGCCCGACGACCAGCAACAGCACAACCCCGCCGACAAGCATCTGGTTGGAGCGGTTTTCCATAACTCTCTCCTGGCCCTAGGCGGCCTTGGGCGCGGCAGCCCTGCCACGCGGTCCATTGAAATATTCCTGTATCCAGGGATGATCGAGGGCAAGCAATTCCTCGATTGTCCCAGAAGCGATAACTTTCCTGTCCGCCAGCACCGCGACACGGTCGCAGATCGCATGCAGCGTGTCGAGGTCGTGCGTGATAAGGAAAACCGTGAGTCCGAGCGTCTGTTTCAATTCCACGATCAGTTCGTCGAACGCCGCCGCGCCGATCGGATCGAGTCCGGCGGTCGGCTCGTCTAGGAACAGCAGCACCGGATCGAGCGCCAGCGAGCGCGCCAGACCCGCACGCTTGCGCATCCCGCCCGACAATTCGGACGGGTATTTCGGCGCGGCATCGGCGGGAAGGCCGCTCATCACGATCTTGAAGGTCGCAATCTCGTCGAGCAAATCCTGGTCGAGATTCCGGTAGAATTCGCGCAGCGGTGCCTGGACATTTTCCGATACCGTGAGTGTCGAAAACAATGCGCCATTCTGGAACAGCACGCCCCAGCGCCTTCTGATGTCGAGATTCTGCGCCGCCGTCGCCTGGTCGATCCGCTCGCCGAACACGGTGATTTCGCCCGCATCCGGCTCCTGCAGGCCGATGATCGAGCGCATCAGCACCGATTTGCCGGTGCCCGACCCGCCAACGACGCCAAGGATTTCCCCCTCATAGACATCGAGATCGAGATTTTCGTGCACGACGGAATCGCCGAAGCTGTTACGCAGGCCGCGAACGGAAATGATCGGTTCGTCGCTCATACCCAGCCTATCGAAGAGAAGAACACCGCGAAAAACGCATCGAGCACGATCACCAGGAAAATCGCCTGGACGACAGCGGCGGTGGTTTTGAGACCGACCTCCTCATTATTGCCCTCGACCTGCATTCCCTGAAAACAACCGGTCAGGCCGATGATAAAGCCGAACACCGGTGCCTTGATCATGCCGACATAAAAATCGGTCATCGGCACGACCTCGCGCATGCGCTGGATATAGGTCGGCGGCGGAATATCGAGCGCGTACCAGCAGAGCAGGCCGCCGCCGACAAGCGCCATGACTGCGGCATAAAATCCGAGCAAGGGCATCATCAGCGTCGTCGCCAGCACGCGCGGCAACACCAGCGCCCCCATTGGCGGAATACCGATGGTGCGCATCGCGTCGATTTCCTCGGCGAGCTTCATCGAGCCGATCTGGGCGGCAAAAGCACTGCCCGAACGCCCGGCAATCATGATCGCGGTCATTAGCACCGCTAGCTCGCGCAGCGTGATCCGGCCGATCAGATTGATCGTGAACACTTCCGCCCCGAACTGGCGGAGCTGCACCGCGCCCTGCTGGGCGATGACGATACCGATCAGGAAGCTCATCAGCCCGACGATGCCGAGCGAGGCGACACCGACCGATTCGAACTGCTGCACCACGGCATTATAGCGAAACCGTCTGGGGTGGGCGATGACGCCGCCCGCCGCGATGACAAGCGCGCCGAAGAAGATCAGCAGGCCCTTCAGGCTCGATAGCGCATCGAGCGTTGCATGGCCGATCCGCTGGAGCGTGAGCGAAAACAGGTTGCTTTCCTCCGGCAGACGCCGTGCCTTCTCGTCGGCAATCGAGACCTGCTTGATAAGGCGATCCGCCTTGTCGCTCCCCCCGACAATTTCCGCGCCATGATCGCGGTTCAGCTTGTGCAGCAGCCACGCGCCTACCGTGTCGATCCGGTCGACATCCGCAATATCGGCACGGGATGGCGAAACATCGAGCCGCTCGAGACGGCGTGGCACATCCCCCAGACGGGCCGTGGTCAGGCGACCGGAAAAGCGCAACACACGCTTTTCGTCTCCCTCGTCTTCGGTAAAATCGGCGTCAAAACTCATCGCCACGCCTAATGCGGCCAAATTCGCCCCTCGGCAAGCCGCTATGCCGTGCTATGGGCGTATAAGCATGACGGAAATCGCCCTTTACGATCTCGACAAGACGATCACGAAACGACCGACCTATACGCCGTTCCTGCTCCATGCGGCATGGCGGCACGAGCGATGGCGTCTGATGCTGCTGCCGGTCGTGGCTGCATCTGTAATCGGCTATCTCCTGAATTTCGTGGACAGGGGCAGGCTAAAAGAGATCAATCACGGCTTGCTGCTCGGGCCGCGCGTTCCGGCGGAAACAATCGCCACCCTGGCCGAAAGTTTCGCCGACAAGACGCTGGCCGAGAATGTCCATCCGCAGGCCATCGCGCGAATCGAGGCGGATCGGGCGGCGGGGCGGCGGCTGGTGCTGGCGACGGCCTCCTATGCCTTCTATGCCGTGCCGATAGCACGGAGACTGGGGTTCGACGATGTCATCGGCACCGGCAGCCAGCGAGACGAGAATGGCGCGATCCTGGCCAGGATCGATGGCGAGAATTGCTATGCGGACGCGAAACTGCGCATGGTCGATGCCTGGATGGCGCGCGAGGGCATCGAACGCGATGCGGTTCGAATACGCTTTTATTCGGACAGCCCCAGCGATATGCCGGTGTTCGACTGGAGCGACGAACCGATTGCCACCAATCCCACTAGTAATCTGCGCAAAATCGCCGAAAAACGCGGCTGGCGGATTTTCGCTTGGGGCTGATCGCTTCCACCGTCATGCTGAACTCGTTTCAGCATCCATTTTTGTCGCACGCGACTCCTTTTATGATTGGGAGACAGAATGGCAATCCTACACTTGATATTATAGCCGGATTTCCATTCAAAAAGCAGGGGGCCAAGCCGGGAAATGGATGCTGAAACGAGTTCAGCATGACAAAAAATGCAACGAACAACTTATCCCCCTGTCCCTTCCGTTTACGTCAATGCATTTGTAAGCCACATGGTAACCGCCTAAACATATCGCCAAATCCCGAACGAAAGACTTTGCCCGATGGCCACCCTTCCCAATACCCAGCCCGACAGCCGCGCCGAGCCGATCATGGCAGAACCCGACAAAATAGCGAAAGTCCGCGATCTGTTCGGTATCGATTCGGATATGGAGGTGCCGGTGTTCAGCGAGGCCGACGAGCGCGTGCCGGATCGCGACGAGAGCTATGTTTTCGATCCCGATACGACGCTCGCGATTGCGGCGGGCTTTGCGCATAATCGCCGCGTGATGATCCAGGGCTATCACGGCACCGGCAAATCGACGCATATCGAGCAGGTCGCCGCGCGGCTCAACTGGCCCTGCATCCGCATCAATCTCGACAGCCATATCAGCCGCATCGATCTGGTCGGGCGCGATGCCATTGTGCTGCGCGATGGCCAGCAGGTCACCGAATTCCGCGAAGGGCTGCTCCCCTGGGCTTTGCAGACGCCGACGGCTTTGGTGTTCGATGAATATGATGCGGGCCGCCCGGACGTGATGTTCGTGATTCAGCGCGTGCTGGAAGTGGAGGGCAAGCTGACCCTGCTCGACCAGAATCGCGTGATCCGGCCCAACCCGTATTTCCGCCTGTTCGCGACCTCGAACACGGTCGGCCTTGGCGACACCACCGGCCTCTATCATGGCACGCAGCAGATCAACCAGGGCCAGATGGACCGCTGGAACATCGTCGTCACCCTCAACTATCTCCCCGCCGCGACCGAAGCCAAGATCGTGCTGGCGAAGAACGCCGATATGGACACCGCCGAGGGCAAGAAAACGGTCGAGGATATGGTCAAGGTCGCGGACCTGACGCGTCAGGGCTTCATGGCCGGAGACATTTCGACAGTGATGAGCCCGCGTACCGTCATCACTTGGGCGCAGAACGCCGCGATCTTCAACGAACTCGGCTTCGCCTTCCGCCTGAGTTTCTTGAACAAATGCGACGAGGCGGAGCGGCCGCTGGTGGCGGAATATTATCAGCGCGTGTTCGGGACGGATTTGCCGGAGAGTGTGGTGGGGAATGTTGAATGATAAAAGTGCCGAAATTGAAAATTCGCGTCGATGATACTGCACGCGAACAGTTTTGGTTTGAATGGGCTTCAGAGAGCTACGCAATTCGAAACAGATTTGCCCATGCTTTGGATCATCACGAGGATGACCCCTTTGCGTACAATGAGACGCCGTGCGTTTCCGTACTCTCCAATGCCGCCTCGCGGCTAGGGTGTCTTTCGCTTTGCGATTATCGCGAAGACAAATACCACAAAGATGATCGCTTGAAAAAATCCAAGGGTCGGATCGATTTATACGTTTTACGAAGCAATTGGCACGGGGCATTTGAAGCTAAAACGCTGTATAACTTCCGTAGCTTTGAAATAGTAGAAGCAAAAAACAATGCCGTCGTTGAAAGAGATAGAATCGTTGACGACAGCAACTATGATCTGCGCTCTGCAGTTGTATTTGCAAACCATTTCTGGAATAATGGTGATTCCCAAGCCAACGCCAAAAAAGTTAGAACCGAATACGCTGACGCAGACGTAGAATGGGATTTTCCAGAATATTGTTCGGCTGCTAGAACGCAAATTTTTTTCTGGAACAATGACCGATAAAAACCCCCTCGACGCCCTTAAGTCCGCCCTCGCAGGCGCGGCGCGGGCTATGGCGCGCGAGCCGGAGGTCGAACTCGCTTTCACCGCCGACTCCCCGGTTTCCAATGGCCGCCATATCAAGGTGCCGATGCCGTCTCGCGATTTGCCGCGCGATCAGGTCGCGGAGGCGCGGGGGTTTGCCGATGCGGCGGCGCTGCGGCTGCGCTATCATGACGATGCGCTGCACGCG
>JBGTHW010000071.1:0-3481 GCA_041746035.1 Parasphingopyxis sp. | reverse complement strand
CCACTGGGCCGAATATGATTATGTGCTGGTCAATGACGAGGCGGAGATATGCGCGGCGAACGCGCTGGCGATATTGAAGGCGGAACGGCTGCGGCGGAACCGGCGGACGGGTCTGGTGGATTTCGTGCGGGGGCTGACGGGGGGAACGGAAGTGAGCGATTTCTGACCGTCATTGCGAGCGCAGATGGCCGCAGGCGACCGAAGGTCAACCAATCCAGAGTTTTGCACGAAGCACTGGATGGCTTCGCTGCGCTCGCAATGACGCTGCTCGCCCGTGAGGTCGCCCGCCAATAAACCGCTTCCAAAATGGGAAATGCCGTCCTAGCTTCCTGCCAACTACAGGGAGAGCCACTTATGATCCGTGTTATTCTTGGTTCCGTCGTTGCTGCCGTGGCGATGTTTATACTCGGCTTTGTTTTTTTTGCCGTGCTTGGGACCATTCCGCTCAGCGATGTCGGCGATAACGAGGCGGCAGCCATTCAGAGCGTGCTGGCGTCGAATATGGACAATAGCGGCGCGACGACGGCGCTGGTGCCGTCGGGTACGGGCGAGGCGCAGCAGCAGATGTATCTGAGCGGCCCGGTCGCGATGATCCATTATAATCCGGATGGCCAGGAGATCGGCGGCGCGTCGACGATGCTTGGCGGCTTCATCCATATGCTGATATCGGCGCTGATACTGGGCGGCGCGCTATATACCCTGTCCGGCCATGTGCGCGATTTCGTCGCGCGGGTCTCGATTGTCGCGCTATTCGGCATCGCCGCTTCGGTTTTCATGCATCTCGGAAATCCGATCTGGTGGCATCAGGACTGGCTGTATCACGGCTATCTATTCTTCGCCGATGCGGTGATGTTTATCGTCGCGGGCGGAATCATCGCGCGCTGGTTTCTGCCGAGGGACAAGACACAGGCCGATACGGTAGGAGCGGAGACAAGTTGAGAATTTTTCGGGGGCGAGTCAGTGTAACCCGGAGCAACCTTTCGACTGGCTATCAGGCGTCGAGCAACCGCAAAAACCGCATCGCCGCGCCGAATTCCCGACGCTTGGCATCGCGGGCGGCGATGGCCTCCTCGTCGTCGCCCCATTTCTCGGCCTGCCAGTCCTCGTCGATCCGTGTCGCCGCCCACACCGTTTCCTCGTCGAAATCGCCCTCGGCAAGCGCCATTGCCCCGACCAGCGAGCCGCCGATGGTCACCAGCGGGGAGAGTGCGGCGAGGCGGAACGGATCGAGCGCCGCAACCGCATCGCGCAACCGCTTCACCGTCTCCTCCGGTTGCGGGCGATGAACAATATCGCTGGTCGTCTCGAAAGCGATATCGTAGCGCTGCCCCGCCCAGTCGAGCAGCGGATCCCAGGCCGCGCATTGCCGCGCATTCAGCTCCGCCGGATTATCGGCGCGATAGCAGAGCAGATCGGTCTCGCCATATTTTGCCAGTTCACTGGCGAAAGTTTCGCGGTTGGCCGTCACATGGTCGATGGCGGCGTTGGCAAGCCCGGTCAGCGGCATCGAAACCGGGTCGACCTCGCCCTGCGGCCCGCTCCATTCGGCGGCCACACCAAAAGCGAGTTTTTCGCGGGGCAGGACGAGCGCATGGCGCCCGGGCGTCTTCACTGGCTTGCCATCGAGCGCAATGCCCCAGCCATCGTCGGTTTCGGCAGCGACCGCTTCTTCGTAAAATCGTTTCATTCTTCGGGGGGACTCTTCCATTTTCCAGCGAGCCAGGTTGGCAGGACGATGGCCTCGAACGAACCGAGTGCGAACAGCGGAATTCCCACCACCGGCCAGCCGCCTTCGCGCACTATATCGCCCGCCCAGATCCACAGGCCGAGGATCATCAGGACAATGCCGGTAAAGCGGCAAAGCTGGATTACCTGATAGCGCGATTTGGCGAGCCGGTCGCGGTCTTCGGGGGTCATGCAGGTTCCTGTTGGCCAAAGTCTTTCAAGATCGCGGCGATTTCGCCGGGGCGATCGACCACCATGTCGGCCCCCGCCGCCGTGAGTTCAAGGGGCGGGTGATAGCCCCAGCCGACGCCGATGGCCATGACGCCTGCCGCCTTCGCCATTTCCATGTCGTAGCTGGTATCGCCGATCATGATGGTGGTTTCCGGTGCCGCCCCGGTATCGGTCATGCAGGCCTCGATCATGGACGGATGCGGCTTCGAGGGATGCCGGTCGGCGGTGTGGAGGGTGACGAAACGATCGGCAAGATCGTGGGTGGCGAGGACATTGGCAAGGCCCCGATCCGATTTCCCGGTGGCTATGCCGAGCAGCCAGCCTTCGGTATCGAGCGTTTCGACGAGCTCGCCGATCCCCTCATATAACGGTTCATGCACCGCGCCGGTGCTGCGCATCGCGAAGAACGCGGTTTTGAAATGATCGACCAGTTCGTCATGCAGCGCCGCTTCCGCACCGGGGAGCAAAGCTTTCATAGCTTCAGGCAGGCTGAGGCCGGTAATGCGCCGCGTCGCGTCGGGCGGCGGCGGAGTGAGCTTTACCGCCATGAATGCCTCGTCCATCGCCACGCAAATATTGCCCTGGCTGTCGACGAGTGTTCCGTCGCAATCGAAGATGGCGAGCTTGTTCACCGCTTCCCCCTTCCGCGCCGTTCGCCGCGTCTTGCCTTGCGCTGGTCCTTGGCATGGGCGCGCGCGGCTTTTTTCTGTGCTGTTTTCGCGTCCTCGGCAGGCGCGCTGTCGAACGGCATATCGCCGAGTTCCGGGCTGAAACCCAGCGCGACCATGCTGTTGGCGAAATGTTCGGGCAGTTCGGCGCTAACATCCAGCGTGCCGCCATCGGGATGCGGGAGTTTCAGCCGCCGCGCATGGAGATGCAGTTTGCGGCTGATCTCGCCGGTCAGAAAGGCGCTCGGCCCGCCATATTTGCCGTCGCCGAGGATCGGATGGCCGATCGCCGCCATATGGACGCGCAGCTGGTGGGTGCGACCGGTATAGGGTTGCAGCGCGACGAACGCCGCCTTGTTGCCTGCCCGCTCGATCACGCGATAGCGGGTCTTCGCCGATTGCCCCTGCTCGAAGACATGCATTTTCTCGCCGCCGGTCCCCGGCTGTTTGGCGAGCGCGAGATCGATGATGCCGTCGTCGATTTCGGGCACGCCGGTCACGATGGCCCAGTAGATTTTGGTCGTCTTGCGGGTCGAAAAGCTCTTGGAGAAATAAGCAGCCGCCGATGGGCTGCGCGCAATCAGCAACACCCCCGACGTATCCTTGTCGAGCCGGTGGACGAGACGCGGGCGCATGGCAGCGTCATATTGCAGCGCATCGAGCAGGCCGTCGACATGATCCTTGGTTTTAGTGCCGCCCTGCACGGCGAGACCGGGGGGTTTGTTCAGGACCAGCGCGCTTTTGTCGCGATGGAAATCGAGGGTGCGGGCGAAGGCGATCTGATCCTTGCTGAGCGGCGCGCGCTCCTTGTCGGGCTTGACTGATTTCGGCGCATCGGCGGGGGGCACACGGATGAC
>JBGTHW010000070.1:0-33576 GCA_041746035.1 Parasphingopyxis sp. | reverse complement strand
ACGATCGGCATGTTGCGCTGGACCATGACGAATTCGTCGATCGTCACCGGAATGGCGTGCTGCTCGGTCAGGAACGGTGCCTTGTCGCGCTTCTGAAGCTTGAACCCGGCATGGGTCTGGCTGGAAAGCGGGGCGATATCGTTGTAAAGCAGCGGAAGTGCCTGTTGCGGTGCGGCGCTGGCCATCGAAATTCTCCTGGAGTCCTGAAGTGCAAAGAGGCCGCCCTTGAAAGGGACGGCCCGGATTGGCTGCGGTCTAGTCAGGTTCGCGCGAATTCGCAAGCGGAACCAGCTTGCCCGGATTCATGATACCCTGCGGATCGAGCGCCCGCTTGATCGCGCGCTGGGCGGCCAGCCGGGCCGGATCGGCGAGCCGCGCGAATTCCGCGAGCTTGAGCTGGCCGATGCCATGTTCGGCGGACAGCGACCCGCCCTCGGCATGGGCGAGATCGTGAACAAAGGCGCTTACCGCCTCGCCGGTTTCGGCGAACCACGCTTCGTCGTCCTCCCCGACAGGCGCGCGAACATTGAAATGGACATTGCCGTCGCCAAGATGGCCGAAGGCTATCGGCCGCGAACCGGGAAAGCGCCGCTCGACCGCGCCGGTCGCCTGTTTGATGAAGCGCGGCATTTTCGAAACCGGCACCGAAACATCGTGCTTCGCCGCCATCCCGTCCAGCCGTTCGGCTTCCGAAATCGTCTCGCGCAGTTTCCAAAGTGCCGCCGCCTGCGCTTCGCTTTCGGAAAGGACGGCCTCCGCGATCAGACCGGACTCCAGCATTCCGGCCAGAGCGCTTTCCAGCCCGGACCGCAGCTTTTCCGGGTCCGCCGCAGTGCGCAACTCGACAAGGACATTCCACGAATGGCTCTCCGAAAGCGGCGCGCGGGTATCGGCGATATGCTCCAGCACCAGCGCCAGCGCGTCGTCCGGCACCAGCTCGAAACTTTCGATTGCCTCGCCCAGCACGCCTTCCAGCGCGCGCAGCAGCGTCAGCGCCTGTTTCGCACTGGCAAGGCCGATCCATCCCACCATACGATGCGGCGCGGCGGGATACAGCTTCAGGCTCGCTGCTGTAATCACGCCGAGCGTGCCCTCCGATCCGACCAGCAGCTGCCGCAGATCGTAGCCGCGATTGTCCTTGCGCAACGTCGACAGTCCCTCGAACAGCGACCCGTCGGGCAACACCGCCTCGATCCCCAGCGTCAGCGCGCGCATCGGCCCGAAGCGCAGCACCTGCGTGCCCCCGGCATTCGCGGCGAGCAGCCCGCCGATTGTCGCACTGTCCTTCGATGCCAGCGATAGCGGGAAGCGCCGCCCCTGCGCCGCTGCTGCTTGATGGACGCGGGTAAGGATGGAGCCAGCCTCCGCGACAAGGCTGTTATCTTCCGTATCGACCCGGCGGATCCCATCCATCTTGCGCAGCGAGAGCAGCAGCGAGCGTCCGTCAGGCTGCGGCACGCCGCCCGCCACCATGCCCGTATTGCCGCCCTGCGGCACAATGGCGACGTTCGCCTCACCCGCCAGCCGGACGATTGCCTGCACCTCTTCGCGCGATTGCGGAGACGCCATGGCCAGCGCGCTGCCCGTCACCTGGCCCCGCCAGTCGGTAAGCCAGGGCGCAAGATCGGCGGCATCGGTGGCGATGCCCCTGTCGCCGGCAATCGCGGCGAGCCGCTCCAGAAATGCGCCATTGTCCATTGCCTCGCCATAGCCTGCCGCGCCGCGCGCGCCAATTCAGCTTGCGTTCAACGCCTGCACGCCACCCAGCGCGCCGGAGGATAGTACACTCTTGAACGATCTCGGTTTTGCTCTTCTGATCATGATGGCGGCGACCCCCGCCGCCGCCGAGCCGCCTGCCGAACATCCTGATATTGCCACTGCCTCGCCCGTTGTCCTCGCCATGCAGATCATCGAACGCCGCATCATCATACGTATCCCGGTGAGGCGTCCGTTGCGTCGCCCGCCCGGACGCACACCGATGCCAAGGCCCAATATCCGGCTGCGCGAGCGGCCCGCCGACGAGTGCCAGCCGGTTCGCCAGATCGCCCGCGCCCGCTTCACCCGGCCCGGTGTTGTCGATTTCATGATGCGCGACCGCCGGGTCATCCGCGCGCGGCTGGATTCCGAATGCGTCAATCTCGGCTATTATTCCGCCTTCTACCTGGTTCCGGGCGAGGACGGACAGGTATGCGTCAATCGCGATCTCGTGCAATCGCGCGCGGGCGGGCAATGCGCGATTTCCGGCTTCCACACCTTGCAGGCCGGCCCGGCCAACTAACCGCTTCCGCTTGACTTTCGCGGCCCCAGCGCCCACTCGCCACGGGCAGGACGCGCAGGCTAAAGACGCGGCATCACTCACCCAATCTGGAATATATATGAAATTCGCCGATCTCGGCCTTTCCGATGAATTGCTACGCGCCGTGGAGGACTCCGGCTATACCGAGCCGACGCCGATCCAGGCCGAAGCCATCCCGCCCGTGCTGATGATGAAGGACATTATCGGCATCGCCCAGACCGGCACCGGCAAAACCGCGAGCTTCGTGCTGCCGATGATCGACATTCTCAGCCATGGCCGCAGCCGCGCGCGGATGCCGCGCTCGCTGATCCTCGAACCGACCCGCGAACTCGCCGCGCAGGTCGCCGAGAATTTCGAGAAATACGGCAAGTATCAGGAGCTTTCGATGGCTTTACTGATCGGCGGCGTATCGATGGGCGATCAGATGAAGGCGCTGGAAAAAGGCGTCGATGTGCTGATCGCGACGCCGGGGCGGCTGATGGATTTGTTCGATCGCGGCAAAATCCTGCTGTCGGGCTGTTCGCTGCTGGTAATCGACGAGGCCGACCGGATGCTTGATATGGGCTTCATTCCCGATATCGAGACAATCTGCCAGAAGCTGCCCGCCAATCGCCAGACGATGCTGTTTTCGGCCACCATGCCGCCGCCGATCAAGAAACTTTCCGACAAATTTCTGAGCAATCCCAAATATATCGAGGTCGCCCGCCCTGCGACTGCGGCTGACAATATCGAGCAGCGGCTGGTTAGCGTGACCTCGCGAACGAAGAAATCGACGCTGATCAAATTGCTGCGCGGCGAGACTGTCGAAAGCGCGCTGATCTTCGCCAATCGCAAGACAACGGTGCGCGATCTCGAAAAACAGCTAAAAAAAGAAGGCTTCAAGGCGGGGCAGATTCAGGGCGATATGGACCAGCGTTCGCGCATGGCCGAGCTGCAACGCTTCAAGGACGGCGACATCAACATCCTTGTCGGCTCCGACGTCGCCGCGCGCGGGCTCGACATCAAGGGCGTCAGCCACGTCTTCAATTACGACGCCCCCTGGCACCCCGACGATTATATCCATCGCATCGGACGGACCGGGCGAGCAGGCGCAAAAGGCATCGCGATCACGCTGGCAACCCCGGCGGACGAGGAAGCCATCGACAATATCGAGAAACTAACCGGGCAGAAGATCGGGGCTGGCGGTGGCGCACCTGCGAAAGCGGACAAGGCCGACGACACGCCGGAATCGAAAGCCAGGGCGCACGAACCAAAGTCCGAAAAACCAAGACGCAAACCCCGCTCCAGAGCGGCGAACACGAGCGAAAAGCCCGAGCCGAAACCGGAAGCCAAAGCGGCTCCAAAGAAGCAGGCCAAACCCGCACCCAAAAAATCAGCCGCCGATGACGGCGACTGGAACGGCCCGATGCCGGGATTTCTAGATGTGAAATTCGGGGACTGAAGATTCACCCTGTTCACTCTAGATACTCAACTGTATTGATACAATAATACACTAATCTAAAGGGATGGGTTCCCGCGCAAAACGGAAAACTGCATTCATGTCGGCAAGCCTCATACGCACAATAGCATTTTCTGCGCTGATTCTCGCGCTTCCCGCCATCGCTTCGGCGGAAGGTTCTTCCAGCCTGGAGGACCAGATTATGGAGATGGACGCACAGGTGTTCGAACGCGGGTTCAACCATTGTGATCTCGACGCCATCCAAAGCGCGATATCGGACGATCTTGAATTCTATCACGATCAGGGCGGGGTGCAGGATCGGGCGGCTTTCATGGCCGCCTTTACGCAGAATATCTGCGGCGGCGGCGAGACCAAGCCCATCCGCCGACTCGTCGCCGATACCAACCGGGTTTTTCCGCTCTATGGCGAAGGCGAACTTTACGGTGCGATCCAGCAGGGCGATCATAATTTCTATAATCGCGGACACGACGGCGTAGAGGTGCTGTCGGGATCGGCGGCTTTCACAACGCTATGGATGCTAGACGCCGGAGAATGGCGAATGCGGCGCGTGCTGAGCTTCGATCATAGCGAGGCAGACGAAACTGCGGGCTATCGATCGCCACTTTTCGACAATGACCGGCATCTCGAGGCCGCGATGGCGTTGCTCGACATTCCGTCAATGGCGCTTGCGCGGATCGAGGGCGGACGGTTGCAGCAGGTGCGCGTTTTGGGAGAGCTTGTCGAAGGGCGCGCGGCACCCGTCGATGCGATCTACAACATCGCCTCGCTTACCAAACCGGTAACCGCGATGCTGACGCTGAAGCTGGTAGATGCCGGACTCTGGGATCTCGATGAGCCATTGCGCGACTATTATGTCGATCCCGATATCGCGGATGCGCCCGAACTTGCCCGGCTGACGACGCGTCATGTCCTGACCCATCGCACCGGCTTTCCCAATTGGCGTTATCTCGCCGCCGACGGCGTTCTGCGTTTCGAGTTCGAGCCGGGCAGCCGCCAGCAATATTCCGGCGAAGGCATGGAGTATCTGCGCCATGCGCTGGAGGCGCGATTCGACCGGCCGATCGAAGACCTCGCTCACGAATATCTGTTCGAGCCGCTGGGGATGAACGATACGCACTTCATCTGGAGCGAGGCGGTATCCGAAGAACGCTATGCGATCCCGCACGATACTGAAGGCCAGCCACTCGAAATCGAGCGGCACACCGAAGCGAATGCCGCCGACAACCTTCTGACCACGGCTGGGGATTATGGACGGTTTCTGGCCTATGTGATCGGCGGAGCTGGCCTATCGGGAGATCTTTGGCTGCAAACCATAACACCGGCGACCGACAGACCGGAGGGTGTCCCTTTCGGCCTCGGATGGCAGGTGATCCAGAATCTGCCCGGCGACGGATATGCGCTTCAACATACCGGTGCCGACACCGGCGTCAGAAGCATCGCAATTCTCTATCCGGAAACCGGTCAGGGCATTCTCGCCTTGTCGAATTCGGAGAATATGGGCTTGCTGTGGCCCAAGCTCATCGCCGAAAGCTTCGAACCGGCAGGAGCGGAGGTCTTGCGGCGCAATTTGGCAAACCAGTAACCAACTTGCCGTTAACGTAAAGTTGGCGTATATTCTCCCCGAGGAGACAGCCCATGGCGCGCGATAATCCTATCGAACATTTTGACGTTCTTGTGGTCGGTGCCGGTATCTCGGGCATCGGCGCGGGCTATTATCTGCAAAAGAATTGCTCGGGCAAAAGCTACACGATCCTCGAGAACCGCGAGAGTTTCGGGGGGACATGGGATTTGTTCCGCTATCCCGGAATCCGCTCGGACTCCGATATGTTCACGCTGGGCTATGCCTTCAAACCCTGGACCGAGCAGGAGGCCATCGCGGACGGCCCGTCGATCCTGAAATATCTCGACGAGACGGCGACCGAATACGGCATTCACGAGAAAATCCGCTATCGCCACAAAGTGAAATCCGCGTCATGGGACTCCGAAAGCGCGCGCTGGACGGTCGATGTCGCAGCGGGCGAGGATGCCGAGCCAAGGCAATATAGCTGCAATTTCCTGTATATGTGCGCGGGCTATTATAATTATGACGAGGGCTACACGCCCGAATGGGATAGCCTCGGCCAGTTTGAGGGCACGGTGGTCCATCCGCAGCACTGGCCGGAAAGCCTCGATTATCAGGACAAAGAAATTGTCGTGATCGGATCTGGCGCGACAGCGGTAACACTCATTCCCGCCCTGCTGGATAGCGATACACCCGCCAGTCATGTAACGATGCTTCAGCGCTCGCCGACCTATATGGTCTCGCGTCCCGGAACGGATGCATTCGCTAACAAACTGCGAAAATGGCTGCCGGCGAAACTCGCATATAATGTCATCCGCTGGCGCAATGTGCTGATGCAGAAATTCATTTTTGGCCGCGCGCGAAACAAGCCGGAAAAAATCAAGGATATGCTGCTCACCGGCATCCGCAACGAGCTCGGCGAAGACTATGATATCGAGACGCATTTCACGCCAAGCTATAATCCGTGGGAACAGCGTTTGTGCCTCGTCCCCGACAGCGATTTCTTCCGCGTCGTAAAGAATGGTCAGGCCGATGTCGTTACCGATCATATCGACCGTTTCACGGCTAACGGCATCGCGCTCGAATCCGGCAAGGAGCTGGAGGCCGATATCATCGTCACCGCGACCGGGCTGAACCTGCAAATGGCGGGCGGCATCGATATTACCGTCGATGGCCAGCCGGTCGGTTTTGGCGATACGATCACCTACAAGGCGATGATGTTCTCCGATGTCCCGAACATGGCGATTTCGTTCGGCTACACCAACGCCTCCTGGACGCTGCGCGCGGACCTGACCAACGATTATGTCTGTCGCCTGCTCAACCATATGGACAAGACCGGCACCCAGATCGTGACGCCGCGGCTGCCCAAAGACGAGGTGATTGAGCGCCGCCCCTGGGTGGATTTTTCGTCGGGTTATTTCAAGCGCGCCGAACATTTGCTCCCCGCACAAGGCCACAAGGGCGTGTGGCAGAATTTACAGAATTACACCAAGGACATACGCGTCCTGAAATACGGCAAGATCGACGATGGCGCGCTGGCGTTTACAAAGGCTGGGCCGGCAGAAAAGGCTGCTGAGGGAACGGAAGAGATTACCGCGATTGCCGCGGAATAAGGCCCCACCTCAAAAAACCGTTCACCCTGAGCCTGTCGAAGGGCTGCACTTCACTTCCTACCGCCTGAAAGGAACAGGACAGGGCTTCGACAAGCTCAGCCCAAACGGATTTATTTAATCAGCCCAACTTCAACACCATCGCACACCGTCGCTCTATCGGCAGACCCTGCTCCGCTTCATTTTGTAACTCCTTCGCAAGCCGCTCAGGCACATCAGAGCCTTCCAATCGCTGGAATCCCATCGACGCATAGAAACCCTCGTTGAAGGCCAGATCGCGAAACGTCGTCAGCGTCAGACGGGTCAGTCCGCAGTCGCGCGCATAGTCAATCGCAGCCTCTAGCAACGAGCGACCAATTCCGCGCTTCTGATAATCGGATCGCACCTGCAAACTCCAGACATGCAGCTCTCGCGCCATCGTTTCGGAACTCAGGAAGCCTGCGAACACCCCGTCAGCCTCCGCCACCCAAACCTGGCCCGCTTCAATTCGTGGCACATAGGTTTGCGCGGGTTCGGGCTCCTCATCGGCGACCCATTCAAGAACCGGGTGCCCTCGGAAAGCATGCCCCGCCGACACCTCGACGACGGGCAGCTTTTCTGCATCACCCTGTTCGGCCCGCCTTATAGAAAACTCGCCTCCGCTCAGCTTGCCTGCCCCCGGCCTCGCGCCTGCACGGCGATCCGCCGCTGCTCGATCTCCTCGGCAGAAACGCTGGCATTGCCGGAGGAGCGTTCGGCCTCGATTGCCATGCCCTCGCCAAATGTCGCGGCATAGCCATCGTCGATCAGGCGGAGATAGTTCACGAGCATATCCGGTTCGACCGAAAGCATGTCCTCGGCCAATTGCCGCGCGGCAGGGAGCAATTCGTCGGCAGGGACGACACGATTGACGAGCCCCCACTCCGCCGCCTGTTCGGCGGACAGGAAGTTGCCCGTCAGCGAGAGTTCCTTGGCGCGGCTGATGCCGATCATGCGCGACAGTTTCTGCGACAGCCCCCAGCCCGGCATAATGCCGACGCGCGCATGAGTATCGGCAAAGCGCGCATTCTCGCTGGCAATCAGCACGTCGCAGGCCAGCGCGACCTCGAACCCGCCGGTGATCGCCACGCCATTGATCGCACCGATAATCGGGCCGCTAAAATGGGCCAGCGCGGTGACGGGGTCTTCGCTATCGACCGAATCGCCAACGCTCGCCTCGCCCGCGCCGAGTTCCTTGAGATCGAGCCCCGCCGTAAAGGCCCGCTCCCCCGCGCCTGTCAAAATCAACACACGGATGTCCGGGTCGGCTTCCATATCGCGCACCGTTCGCGCCAGTTCGCTCCGCAGTGCCTTGGACAGCGCATTCATCGCCGCCGGACGGTTGAGCGTGAGCACGGCATATTCGCCGCAGCGCTCGATTTCGACGAGAGCCATTGTCTCATTCTCCTGCGGCACATTGCCGACAAGTATCGCGCGAAAACCGGTTACTGAGCCTGCTCTTCGCTGCCGGAAACTATGTCTTCCTCCGGAACGGTATCGGCTACATCATGTCCGAACAGAAACCAGACTGCGGCTCCCGCTACGATCAACGTTACGATCAGCCCGATCACGCGCCCTGCCGTCGATTTCGTCTTTACGTCATTATCATGGACGGGGTCTGTCATGGCATTCTCCCAAAAATTCACAATCGTGCATAAACGACAACGTAGCGAACTGCTTAGCGTTCCGTCCCCTGACCGAACACAGATCGAAACAACGCGCCAATCGTCAGCCACCGCGATAGCGCGTGACGAAATCGCTGACAAAAACCACAAATCGCCGCTCAGCGATCGCCGCCCGCATATCGGTCATCAGGGCCTGATAGAAGCCGATATTATGCTCGGTCATCAGCATCGCGCCGAGGATTTCGCCGGAACGGACCAGGTGATGGAGATAGGCACGGCTCCATTGTCCGCAGACCGGGCAGGCGCATGTCTCATCGAGCGGCGCGGTATCTTCGGCAAAGCGCGCATTTTTGATATTGATCGGGCCATCGCACGTGAAAGCCTGCCCCGTCCGCCCGCTGCGCGTTGGCAGCACGCAATCGAACATGTCGATCCCGCGCGCGACCGCCCCGACCAGATCGTCCGGCTTGCCGACCCCCATCAGATAGCGGGGCCAGTCCCCCGGCAGCATCGGTGCGGCGAAATCGAGCACCCGAAACATTTCGTCCTGCCCCTCGCCAACCGCCAGCCCGCCGACCGCATAGCCATCGAAGCCGATATCGATCAGCGCCTCGGAAGACCGCTGCCGCAAGCCTTCGTCCATCGATCCCTGTTGGATGCCGAACAGCGCTGCGCGGCTGGCGTGCTCATCGCCGCTATCGAAACCTTCGCGCGAGCGTTTCGCCCAGCGCATCGAGCGTTCCATCGAGGCTTCGGCCTGTTCGGGCGTTGCGGGGAACGGCGTGCATTCATCGAACGCCATCACGATATCGGAACCCAGCAATCGCTGTATCTCCATCGAACGTTCTGGCGTGATCATGTATTGAGAGCCATCGAGATGGCTCTTGAACGACACCCCCTCCTCGCTGAGTTTCGCCAGATCGGACAGGCTCATCACCTGAAAGCCGCCGCTATCGGTCAGGATCGGCCGATCCCAGCCCATAAAGCCATGTAGCCCCCCCAGCGCCGCCACCCGCTCCGCGCCCGGACGCAGCATCAGATGATAGGTATTGCCCAGAATAATATCCGCCCCCGCCGCCCGCACATCGGCGGGCTTCATCGCCTTCACCGTTGCCGCCGTCCCGACCGGCATAAAGGCCGGCGTGCGGATATCGCCTCGCTGCATGGCGATGGTGCCGGTGCGAGCCAGGCCGTCGGTTGCAGAGATGGTGAACGAGAATCGCGAACTCATAGGCACCGCGCGTACCGGGCCGACCGCTCAATGGCCAGCAGCCTTACCCCAATTCGTCCGGTTGTCGTTTATCATCGATGGATGTTCAGCAGCGGCTTCCATGATCGTGCGGAATATATTCGAGGGCGTTGACGACCTCGAATGCGTCCGATTCCTCGGCTTGCCGCTTCAACAGATAGTTGTGCCCGGCCCCGTAGACCACAAGAACGCGCTCCCCGCTTCCGATGGCCAAATCCTCGATATTCTGGCTGATATGGAGGTTACGGGTGTGCCAATGGCCGACCCACGCCGCACCGGCATCGCCGATTCTGGCAACCTCGTAATAACTTTGGTGATCGATCAACTCGCGGACCGGATCGTTAAATTTTCGCAGCCATTGCGAAATCGTCGTGCAAGGGAAAGCGGCGCTTTCTTCTGCAATCCTATGCTGAATGTTGGCAACAAACTCATTATACCGTTCCTGCAATCCGACCTCGCTGGCCCGCTCTGCATAATTGTAGGGATCCCATCCGCCGGGCGGCGGCTCACTCCAGTCCACCGCATAAACACGGTCCAGCCCGAGCAGCGCCGCCAGCCGAAAACCTATTTGGTAAGTTTCGTTCGTCGAGATTTCATACGTGCCCTCGAGATAAGCGGCATAACGTTCGTCCATCAGCGCCTGACGCGACTCATCGACCTCGACGGCGACGCGCGTTGGACGAAATTCCGCCAGCCGCTCGACAAGACGCTCCAGCTCGGCCTGCCGCGAAGCCGTCCGGACATCCTCGATCTCGCTATTCGCGACATCCCGGCCGGGATTAGCGAAGTGCGGCGCGCCCAGTATCAGAAGCTGCGGTTTTTCGGCTGGCTGAGCACATAAAGGCGACGAAATAAGAACGAACCCCAACCAGACCGCAACCCGCATTTTGCCAACCCTCATCCTCATGCTTTAACTCCACCACACCCTGTCCTTCGAACGTCAAGTGCCAATCGATATCTACCCTACGGCAACAATAAACTCGCGTCACCATAGCTGTAGAAGCGGTAATCGCTGTCGATGGCGTGTTTATACGCCGCTAGCATCCGCTCCCGGCCCATCAGGGCGCTGACCAGCATGAACAGCGTCGATTTCGGCAGGTGGAAATTCGTCATCAGGCCGTCGATGGCGCGGAAGGAATAGCCCGGCGTAATGAAAATGTCCGTATCGCCCTCGGACGGCGCGATATGGCCGCTGTCTTCGGCGGCGCTCTCGATCAAGCGCAGGCTTGTCGTGCCGACGGCGATGATGCGGTTGCCGTCGGCTTTGGCGGCATTCAGGCGACCCGCCGCTTCCGCATCGATCCGGCCCCATTCGCTGTGCATTGTGTGATGACGGATATCCTCGGCTTTGACCGGCAGGAACGTCCCCGCCCCGACATGCAGGGTCAGCGTGACATGCTCGATGCCGTGGATGGCCAGCGCCTCGATCAGTTCGGGCGTGAAATGCAGCGCAGCGGTCGGCGCGGCGACGGCGCCTGCCTCGCTGGCAAACATCGTCTGGTAATCATGCAGATCGCGCGCATCGACATCGCGCTTGCTGGCGATATAGGGCGGCAACGGCATTCGCCCGGCCCGCTCGATCAGGGTTTCGGCGGGTTCGTTGCCCTCAAAGGTAAGGAGGAAGCTGCCATCCTCGGCACGGTCAGAGGCCAGCACCGCGACGCCTCCCGCAAACTCGATGCGGTCGCCATCCTTCAGCCGTTTGGCGTTGCGAATAAAGGCGCGCCAGCCGCGCGGTCCTTCGCGCTTGTGCAATGTCGCGCCGATCCGCGCATTGCCGCGCCGCCCTTCCATCTGGGCCGGGATGACGCGGGTATTGTTGAAGACCAGAACATCGCTGGGGCGCAGCGCCTGGGGGAGATCGGTAACGATCCGGTCCAGCGTCCGCTCGCCGTCCAGCACCAGCATACGGGCGGCGTCGCGCGGTTCGGCGGGACGCATGGCGATGCGTTCGTTGGGTAATTCGAAATCGAAAAGATCGACGCGCATGGGTGGCGGCTTTCGAATGGTTACAGTTTCGTTCTGAATCATAACGACCTTAGCTTGAACCGATTCGGTCATTGCGAGGAGCGAAGCGACGAAGCAATCCAGGGCCGCTAGCGATGATGCCTGAGGCTCTGGATTGCTTCGCTGCGCTCGCAATGACGATTCAACCGCATTTCATCGTGCTGTAAACCGCTGGGTTGAATCTGTCGAAGCCCTCACTCATTCTTGCGGCGCGTCTTCGCCTTCTTCCGCCATTTCCGCAGCCAGCGCGGCGGCAATCGCTGCTTGCGGATCAGCGGCAGGCTGGGTCGCCGCATTGGCCGCGGAGACTTCGGCGGCACTCGGCGGCGGAACATTATCGGCCTGGATCGAGGCGCGAATGATCCGCGCCGGGGCCGCAGGCGGCTCGCCGCGCGGGATCGCATCGACATATTCCATACCCTCGATCACCCGACCGAACGGCGTATAGTTCCCGTCCAGCGGGAAACGCGGCATGAACATGATGAAAAACTGGCTGTTGGCGCTGTTGGGATCGTTTGCCCGCGCCATCGAAACCGTGCCGCGCACATGCGGCAGGCGGCTGAATTCGGCGGCGATATCGGGCAGGTCCGAACCGCCCTGCCCCGTACCGGTCGGATCGCCGGTCTGCGCCATGAAGCCGTCGATCACGCGGTGAAAGATGATACCGTTATAGAAACCCTGCCGGGTCAGCGTCTTGATCCGCTCGACATGGCCCGGCGCGACATCCGGGCGCAGCCGAACCGCAACCCGTCCGACGGTCGACAAATCGAGCAGCAGGGTGTTTTCGGGATCGGGCGCGGGCGTTGTCGCCGTCGCACCGGGATCGACCGCACCCGCCGCTGCCACGGCATCGGCCGCTGCGGCGATCCGGGGAGTCGACGAGCCACAGGCTGCGGTGAACGACAGAAGGGCAAACAGGATGAAATTCAAACGCATGATGTCCTCGACATAACTGTATCGCCGGTTGTTCGCCGACCGGCGCGGCGTTGCGGTGCCTGCCTTAGCGCAACCATAGTCAGGCTGAAAGGCCGATGAACAGGCGGCTGTTTATTCGCCCTTCCGCCCGATTTCCAGGACACGTGCCTTGACTTCCGCCTCGACGGCGGGGGTTACGAATTTATGGATGTCGCCGCCATACATCGCGATTTCCTTGACCAGCCGCGAGGCGATGGGCTGGAGCGAGACATCGGCCATCAGGAACACCGTTTCGATGGAATCATCAAGCTGCTGGTTCATGCCGGCCATCTGATATTCATATTCGAAATCGGCGACGGCGCGCAGACCGCGAATAATCACCCTCGCATTCTCGCGCTGCGCGAAATCCATCAGCAGCGAGTTGAAATGCACGACCCTAATATCGCCGTCGCAATCGGCGACCTCGCGCTCGACCATTTCAAGCCGCTCATCGTCGCCGAACATCGGCGATTTGCTGGGGTTCGTCGTCACCCCGATAATCAGCGTATCGACCAGCTTCGCGCCGCGCCGGATGATATCCATATGGCCGAGCGTAATCGGATCGAAAGTGCCCGGATATACGCCGGTTCGCCTGGCTGCCATCAATGTGTCCTTTCTATCGCGAAACGCGCAATAGCGCGCAGCATATCGGCTTCCTCGCCGCTGTCGCGCAGATGGTCGATGGCTTGCTCGACCAGCATCTCCGCCTGTTGTCGCGCCCGATCGACGCCGAGCAGCGAGACAAACGTAGCCTTGCCCGCTTCGGCATCCTTGCCGACCCGCTTGCCCGCCGCTTCTTCGTCGCCTTCGACATCGAGCAGATCGTCGGCAATCTGGAAAGCCAGCCCGAGATCGCGGGCATACCCCCTCAAATGCGTACGATGATCGGGCGGAATGCGCGCCATGATCCCCGCCGCCTCCAGGCAAAAGCCGATCAGCGCACCGGTCTTCAATTGCTGCATTCGCGTCACGGCGGGCAGATCGAGCAGCTGAAATTCGGCGGCAAGGTCCATCATCTGCCCGCCGCCCATTCCCGCAGGCCCGCTCGCCCTGGCCAGTTCGCGCATCAGTTCGGCGCGGACGAAAGGATCGCGATGCGTCGCCTCCTCGCCCAGTATCTCGAAAGCCAGCGCCAGCAGGCAATCCCCGGCCAGCACCGCCGTCGCCTCGTCGAATGCTTTGTGCACGGTCGGCCTGCCACGGCGGAGATCGTCGTCGTCCATGCAGGGCAGATCGTCATGGACCAGCGAATAGACATGAATACACTCGACCGCGAAGCCGACCCGCATCGCACTGTCGCGATCGACATTGAACAGCGCGCTCGCCGCCACGACCAGCATCGGGCGCAGCCTTTTGCCGCCACCAATCGCGGCATGGCGCATCGCCTGATACAGCTGCGACCGGGAATCGGCGGGCACCTGCAACCAGGTATCGAACAATATGTCGATATCCTTGGCCATGCGATCCAGCGCCGGATTCAGGCCTATCGAGACGACACCCATTCCGCTATTCCGGATCGAGCGGTTCGGTGCCGACCGGCTTGCCGTCGCTGTCGAGCTGGATTTTCTCGATCCGCGCCTGCGCCGATTTCAAGCGCGTCTCGCACTGCGCGCGCAATTTTTCGCCGCGCTCATAAAGCTCGATGGATGTGTCGAGCGGTGCTTCGCCGGTCTCGAGCTGACGGACAATGGCTTCGAGCTGTTGCAATGCGTCCTCGAAAGAAAGCTTGGTCACATCCGGGGTAATCGCTTCGGTCATACGGTCGCTATGGGCGAGCCGGTTGGCTATGGTCAAGCGCAGTCGCCGGACCGGGAACGGACAGCGCGATTCGGACGTAAACAGAGTGAACCAGCAAGGAGCCGATACCATGCCGACCCAAATCAATCCTGCCACCGGAGAAGAAGGAAAGACATTTCCCGAACTCGACGACGACGAGATCGAGGCGAAACTCGCCCGCGCCGCCGCAACCTTCAAAAGCTGGCGCAATACCGACTATGCCGAACGCACCGGTTTGCTCGGCAGAATCGCCGATAAATATGCCGACAATCGCGACCGGCTGGCCGGAATCATGACCTTCGAGATGGGCAAGCCGATCGGCCAGGCCCGCGCCGAGATCGAGAAATGCGAAAAAGGCTTCCGCTTTTACGCCGAAAGCGGCCCCGGGATGCTCGCTCCCATCGAAAAGCAGCTGGCAAATGGCCGCTCCGTGGCTCGCTGGCTACCGCAGGGGCCGGTGCTCGCGATCATGCCGTGGAATTATCCGTTCTGGCAGGTCGTCCGCTTTCTCGCGCCGACGATCATGGCCGGCAATGTCGGGCTGCTCAAGCACGCGAGCTCGACGCCCGAAACGGCGGCGGTGCTGGAGGAGATGGTGCTGGAAGCGGGCGGGCCGGAAGGCCTGTTCCAGAATTTGCATATTGCCACGAAAAAGGTCGCGGGCATCATCGCCGATGAGCGCGTGACGGCGGTAACGCTGACCGGCAGCGAAGGCGCGGGCATCGCGGTAGGCGAAGCGGCGGGGCATAATCTGAAGAAGGTCGTGCTGGAACTGGGCGGCTCCGATCCCTTCATCGTCATGCCCAGCGCCGATGTCGACAAGGCCGCCGAAGTCGCCGTGAAGGCACGCCTTCAGAATGCGGGCCAGTCCTGCATTTGCGCCAAACGGATGATACTCCATGAGGACGTCTATGACCGCTTCATGGAGAAATTCACCGAAGGCGTGAAAAATTACCGCATCGGCGATCCGATGGACGAGGATACCCAGATGGGGCCGATGTCGAGCGAGGATGCGCGCAACGATATCGTCGAGCAGCTGGATAAAGCGGTGCAGGCGGGCGCGACCAAACTGTTCGGCGGCGACGTGCCCGATAAACCGGGTGCCTGGATGAACCCTGCGGTTCTGACCGATATCCCGGACGGCGCTGCGGTGGCGCGGGAGGAATTCTTCGGACCGGTCGCGATGGTGTTCAGGGTGAAGGACCTGGACGAGGCGATTACCGTCGCCAACAATATCCCTTTCGGTCTCGGCTCCAGCGTCTGGACCACGGACGAGGGCGAGAAGGAGCGCTTTATCCGCGATATCGAGGCGGGCATGACGGCGGTGAACCAGATGCTTGCCTCCGATCCGCTCGCGCCGTTCGGCGGCGTCAAACGCTCCGGCCATGGCCGAGAACTGAGCGCGCAGGGGTTGCATGAATTCATGAATCTGAAGAACGTAATGCTGCCCGAATGAAGACTGTTCTGCTCAGCGCCCCGCTTCCCCTTCCCTGCGGCGCGGCGCTGCCGAACCGCCTCGCCAAATCGGCGATGACGGAAGGACTGGCAACGGCGCAGGGCGTGCCGACACAGGCGCTCGAACGACTCTATCGGCTATGGTCAGACGGCGGCGCGGGGATGCTGCTTTCCGGCAACATCCAGATCGATCGCGATCATCTGGAACGGCCTGGCAATGTCGTCATCGACCGCACGCCCGATGCCGCGATGCAGGCGGCACTGGCGCGGATGGCCGAGGCAGGCACGAAAAACGGCAATCATTTCTGGGCGCAGATCGCCCATGCCGGACGGCAGACCCAGGCCATCGTCAACCCGCATCCCAAAGCCCCGTCGGCGATTCCGCTCGCGCTTCCCGGCAAGCAATTCGGCGAGCCGGTGGCGATGGAAGGCGCGGAAATCCTCATCCTGATCGAACGTTTCGCCGCCGCCGCCAAGGCCTGCAAGAAAGCGGGCTTTACCGGCGTCCAGCTCCATGCCGCGCACGGCTATCTTCTGTCCCAGTTCCTGAACCCCAATGCCAACCGGCGCACCGACGAATGGGGCGGCAGCCTGAAAAACCGCGCGCGCTTCCTCTTGCGCGCAGTCGCAGCGACACGCGCCGCCGTTGGCCCGGACTTCCCCGTCTCGGTAAAACTCAACTCCGCCGATTTTCAGCGCGGCGGCTTTGCCTTCGAGGACAGCCTGCAAGTGGCGCAATGGCTGGAACAAGCGGGCATCGATCTGATCGAGATTTCGGGCGGTTCCTACGAACAGCCAAGCATGATGGGCGCGGGCGGCGACACCGACGGCAAGCAGCCGGAGGTGTCCGAATCTACCGCAGCCCGCGAAGCCTATTTCACCGATTTCGCCAAGGCAATGCGCGAGCGAGTCTCGATCCCGCTGATGGTCACCGGCGGCTTCCGCACCCGCGCCGCGATGGAGCACGCGCTGGAAAACGGCGCGGCAGACCTGATCGGCCTCGCCCGCCCGATGTGTTACGACACGGATGCACCGCAGCAGATACTGGATGGCGCGAAGGAACTCCGCCGCTGGGAAAACGAACTCCATCTTCTGCCCGGATGGCTTCGCTGGTTAATCGCCATCCCCGCCATCAAACCCATCGCCGGTTTCGCCGTGCAATTCTGGTACTACGGCCAGCTTTACGAACTGGGCGAAAAAGGAAAGCCCAACCCCAACCTCTCCGTCCTCGCCGCCTTCCGGGAGGTGGAGCGCGGAAACAGGGTATTGATGGCGGAACGGGACTGAATCCTTCCGTCATGCCGAACTCGTTTCAGCATCCATTCCCGAAACTCGCACCTGATTATCGATCGAAACACCCGCGAAAGTTTCAAAAACAACTACATCGTTGCTTTCCAGACCCACAAGTAATCCTGCGAAGCTGAAATGGATACTGAAACAAGTTCAGCATGACGGGTCTGGCTAACCCTCCTCCGCAACCTCCGCTCGTAACGCCTTGCGGTCCAGCTTGCCGATCATCGTTTTCGGCATCTCGTCGCGTATCACGACGCCCGCCACCCGCTCATGCTTGCCAAGTTGCGGATTGAGCCAGGCCATCAGTTCTTCGCCGGTCGCCTCCGCGCCCTTTTCCAGCGTTACGAATGCCTTGGGTTTTTCGCCCGTATAGTCGTCGGGCACGCCGATCACGAGCGCCTCCTTGATCGCCTTGTGCTGATAGAGAATCTCTTCGAGCTGGCTGGGAAACACCTTGAAGCCGGACACCGCGATCATGTCCTTCAGCCGGTCGACAATGAAAATATAGCCGTCCTCGTCGATGGTCCCGACATCGCCGGTGCGCAGGAAGCCGTCATGCAGGATCTGGTCGTCGGCGTCGGGGCGGTTCCAGTAGCCATACATCACCTGCGGCCCGGCAATCACGATCTCGCCCGGTTCGCCGTCGGGCGCGGGCTGCGACGGGTCTTCCTTGTCGACGAGCCGGACGATGGTACCGGGCGCGGGCTGGCCGATCGAGCCATCCTTGTTCTCGCCCTCATAGGGGTTGGCGGAAACGACGCCGGAGCTTTCCGTCAACCCGTAGCCCTCGACCAGCTTCGCACCGGTGAGATTTTCGAACTTGTGCTTGATCGTCTGCGGCAGCGGTGCGCCGCCGGAAATACAGACGCGCAGCGAACTGAAATCGGTCCTGGCGGTCTGCGGATGATCGAGCAGCGCGGTATACATCGTCGGTACGCCAGGCAGCGCCGTCGCCCGCGTGCGCTCGATGGCCTTCAGCGCCTGCGCGGCATTCCAGCGCGGCAGCATAATGATCTCCCCGCCGCGCAGCACCGTGCGGTTCAGCACCGTCGCATTGGCGAAGACATGGAAGAAGGGCAGCACCCCCATGATCCGGTCTTCGGCATCGGGATCGGGGTCGAGGCCGTCGATCTGTCGCGCATTGGCGGTGATATTCTGGTGGGTGAGCATCGCGCCCTTGGGCGTGCCGGTGGTGCCGCCGGTATATTGAATCAGCGCGATATCCTTGCGCGGATCGATCGCCACGCGCTCGATATGACCGCTATTATCGACGATTTCGCCGAACGGAATGACATCGCGGCGCTTCGGGATATCCACCGATTCGCCGCCCTTGAACACCCGGAACAGCAGCGATTTCGCCAGCGGCAAAGCCTCGACGACGGTGCCGACCACCAGCTTTTCGAGCGAGCTGTTATCGAGCACCTCCAGCGCCGTCGGCAGCAACGCCTTGGCCGACAGCGTCAGCAAGACCTTCGTCCCCGAATCCTCCACCTGATGCTTCAGTTCCTCGACCGAATAGAGCGGCGAGAAATTCACCACCGTCGCACCCATCTTCATCGCGCCATAATAGCCGGCGAGATAGTGCGGCACATTGGGCAGGAACAGCCCGACCCGATCCCCCTTCTTGACGCCGAGCTTCTGCAAGCCCCGCGCCATCCGGTTCACGCCAAGCCGGACATCGGCATAGCTGTATTTGCGCCCCATGAAATCGGCGAGATAGGCATCGGGATGCGCAGACGCGCTGTTGGCGAACATCTGCGGCACGGTAAGCGGCGCATAGGAGCGGTCCCAGGAACCGGGATGCCGGTAATCATCGCGCCAGATATCGGGAGTATCGACCATGCAGGCGCTATAGCAAATAAAATGCGCGCCGCAAGCTACTTACAGCGATGTCAGTAGAAGAAATCCTGCCCCGAAACAGGGAGGATTCAGTCGTCCGATTTCCTGAACAATTCCTCCGCGCCTTCGGGCAGCGGTCTGGAGGGGCCGTCATCGTCTTCCTTGAGGTCGGGCCAGGCGGAGGCGGCATCGCTGTCCGCAGCATCCCCGGGTTCCTCGCCCGCCGCTTCCGCAGCCTCGGCGGCGGCTTCGGCGCGGAGCAGCGCTTCGGCTTCCGCCGCCGCAGTCGTGCGTTCCTGACGCAGCTGCTGGATCAGGGCCTCGCGATCTTCCTCGACGGTTTCGTCCTTTGGTGCCTCGATACCCGCTTTCTTCGCCGCCTTGGCGACCACCGCATCGAGCTCGCGCTGCGAACACAGACCCACCGTTACCGGATCCTTCGCCACGATCTCGGCGATGTTCCAGTGGCTGCGATCGCGAATCGCGTTGATCGTGTTGCGCGTCGTGCCGATCAGCTTGCCGATCTGCGCATCGGAAATTTCCGGGTGATTTTTCAGCAGCCAGGCGATGCCGTCCGGCTTGTCCTGCCGCTTGGATACCGGCGTATAGCGCGGCCCCTTGGTCCGTCGGACCTGATCGGGACCCTGCACCATCGCCATCTGATATTCGGGATCGGCTTGCGCCTTGTCGATCTCCGCCTGGGTCAGCTCATGTGCCTGGATCGGATCGCGGCCTGTCAGTTTCGTCGCGGCGGTATCGTCGGCAATCGCCTGCACTTCGAGAATATGAAGCCCGCAGAATTCGGCGATCTGCTCGAAGGAGATCGCGGTTTCTTCGACAAGCCAACTCGCAGTGGCGTGGGGCATCAGGGGATGGGCCATGGGAGAACTCCGATATAAAAAGGGCCGCCCCTCGCGGAACGGCCGATGATTGGGATCTATTTAGGCCGGAGCGCGCGCGAGGGCAAGCATCCGATCCTGACAGACAACAGGACCATATGACAGGAAACACCTTTACACAGAGGTGATCGACAGAATAGCGTCTGTCATTCTGATCAGTTTGGACAATATCTCATGGTTCTGGATCGCATGCCCGCATCGCTCGCGGTCGAAACGCGCAAGGCAAACCCCAGCAATGTCTGGGGCAGGCGCGGAGAAGAAAATCGCATCGAACCGGTAACCAAACCAGCATTCGATGTGCCATTCCGGCTGGAACCTGGCGAAAAGATATTCACGGTCGGCTCCTGCTTTGCCCGACATGTCGAATACGAACTCGGCAAACGCGGTTTCTCGCTGCCTATGCAGGATATGTTCCGGACACCGGCATTCGAAGGCATAGATACGAATGTCGTAAGCAATTTCGGCACCCCGTCCATCTATAACGAATTCGCCTGGGCGTTCGGCGAAAAGGCTTTCGATGAGGATTATGGCTTTGTCGAAATACGGCCTGACAGATGGATCGATCTCCATCTCGTCCGTTCGGTAAGGCCGGGGCCGCTCGAAGAAGTGCGACATCGGCGAACAGTGTTGCAGGAATCCATACGCACATTGGCAGACTGCCGCGTCCTCATAATGACTCTCGGACTTGTCGAGCTCTGGTGGGATGCCGAATCCGGCGATTATCTGAACGAAACGCCCTTGCCCTCCGTGCTTTCAAAGTGGCCTGCACGATTCGAATTGCATACGCTCGGGTTCGAGGACTGCCTTTCTTATCTGGAAAAGGCATTGGACATTGCCTTTCGAAAGGGGCCTGACGACCTGCAGGTGATACTTTCTGTATCGCCCGTTCCGATGATGGCAACACACCGGCCAATGGACGTGGTGGTTGCCAATAATTACTCGAAATCGGTTCTGCGAGCTGTGGCGGAACATGTCGTTTTCAATCATGAACGCATGACCTATTATCCGAGCTATGAATGCGTGACGCATAGCGATCGGCAACTCGCCTGGATGGACGACATGGTCCATGTCAGGCAGGAAATGATCACGCTCAATGTTCAGCGAATGGTCAACGCCTATTCGGGCACCGAAGAATCCGAGATCGCATTATTGCGCTCGGATATGACTAAGCGCGAGGAACCGCAGGCTATTCTCATAATCGAAGATGCCAAACGGGCGCGCAACGGCCGCGATGCTTCTTTTTTCGAACAGAACACGGATTGGCTGGAAAAATCCGAGGGTTTTGCAAAAATTTATGCCCGCTTCCTGAACGAGGCCGGTAAGTCCGAAGAAGCCTTGGAAATCCTCGGGAAGTGGGAGGGGCGTGAAACCCAGCTCCTGCGCGCCGAAATTGCCCAGGCGCTCGGTCGTTACGAGGAAGTAATCGAAGCCACGCGCCCATTATGCAGAAAGGATATCAAGGGCGAGATACAATGGCGCCTGCTGATGGAGGCGCACGCCGGCAGGGGAGAAATCGATACTGTCGTCGATATCAGCAAGGAATGGGCAACAATCCGACCGGGAAGCGCCAACCATGTCCTTCTGGTGTCGGCAAGGACGCTGCATAGTACTAAAGAGAGGCAAGAGGCCTTGTCATGCCTGGATCGAATCGACGATCAATTTTACGATTCTTTTCCAAGGGTAAAGCTATATTACGCCCGGTTGAAGATCGAGACGGGCGACATAGACGGTGCAGAAATACTGATCGAATCGATTTCTTCACCGGACGATCACGAACAACGAGTCATCGCAGCTCTGCGTCAAAAAATTGAGCGGGTGCCGCGAAAGTCCGAAATTGAAGCGTCCTAGCGAGGTCGCTTCGCAAACCCGGCGGGATCCCTGCCAACTCCCGGCCAGGACCGGCAAGCACACCCACCTTGCAAATTTCGGCTTTACAATGGAATGGCGGCGTCCGTAGATACCGGCGCGCGACGGATCGGGTGGCCGGTCCTTCGGTTACTTCTTCTGGGGCAAGCGACAGGTTATGTTTCACATCAGCCGCACGGCATCGCCTTGACGATCCTGAAAATACCGAGCGCCGAAGCGGTGCATATCCGCAAGACCAATATCCATGGCAGCTGGGGCGTCAGGGGCGAGGAAAACCGGGTCGAGCCGGTAACCAAACCGGCCTTCGATGTGCCGTTCAAGCTCAAGGCCGGCGAGAAGGTTTTCACCATCGGTTCCTGCTTCGCGCGCAATGTCGAGTCCGAACTGCAGAAACGCGGTTTCAAGCTGCCGATGCGCGACCTGTTTCGGACCCCCGCCTTCGAAGGACTGAACATGGGCATCGTCAATAATTTCGGCACCCCTTCCATTTACAACGAATTCGCATGGGCGTTCGGCGAGGAGCGGTTCGATGAGCAGCTGGGGTTCGCGGAACTCAGGACGGACAGATGGACCGATCTCCATCTAGTTAGCGACATCCGCCCCGGTCCGCTCGAGGACGTTCGCAGGCGCCGCCAGGGGTTGCACGCGGCAATCCGCTCGTTGGCGCAGTGCCGTGTCGTCATTATGACGCTCGGCCTGGTCGAACTATGGTGGGATCTGGAAGCTGGCACCTATCTCAACACTTCGCCAATGCCGACCGTGCTCGACCGCTGGCCGGACCGGTTCGAACTGCACGTTCTCGATTTTCAGGAGTGTTACAAGTATCTGGAAGATGCCTTGTATATCGCGCTCAAACATGGCCGCGACGATCTCCAGATTATCCTGACCGTGTCCCCGGTGCCGCTGATGGCGACGCACCGGCCTGTCGATGTGATTGTCGCCAACAGCTATTCCAAATCGATGCTCCGCACGGTGGCCGAGCATATCGTCCATCGCTACGACCAGGTCACCTATTACCCCAGCTATGAATCGGTCACCCATAGCGACCGGCGGCTCGCCTGGATGGACGATCTGACGCATGTCACGCCCGAGATGGTGACCCTGAACGTCCAGCGCATGGTGAATGCTTTCAGCGGACGCGGCGAGGCGGAAATCGTCCTGTCCGGCGCGGACAGCACAGCGAGCGACGCGCCCGACTCCATTCTCGTCACCGATGAGGCGCGGCGCGCGCGCACGGCGGGCGACAGCGGGTTCTTCGTCGAAAACTCCGCATGGTCGGACAAATCCAGGAGCTTCGCGCTCGAGCATGGTCGCCATCTCTTCGATATCGGCCGACCGCAGGACGCGCTCGCAATCCTCGAAAAGTGGGACGACAAGGAAGCCGTCATCCTGCGCGCCGAAATCGAGTTCGGGCTGGGCCATCACGACGAAGTTATCGCGCTGCTGACGCCGCTGTGCCGACTTTCGGTGAAGGGCCATGCGCAGTGGACGCTGCAAATGAAAGCGCACGGAGCGAAGACCGATCTCGAGGCCGTTCTCGCTCTCGAACGCAGCTGGATCGCCGCCTATCTCCATAATCCCCACTATGCGATGCTGAATACCGCACGGACATTGCAGGATATGGGACGGTTCGATCTCGCGCTCGAACGCATGCACGAGGTTGCCGACCATTATGATGGAACCCACCCTTCGGTCAGCGTTTTCTATGCCCGCCTGCTGATGCAGACCGGCGATCTTCAGGCCGCGCGAGATGCCCTTCTGGATGTCAAGGAAACGAAGGAAGATCAGGCCAGGGTTATCGGGCGACTGCGCGAACAAATCGAGCGCGAAATCGAAAAGGCGGTCGCCTGTGGCTCTATGCCGCAGCCCGGCGAGGCGACCGAACAGACACCAGCGCCTCGAGAAACTGCTCCGCCGAACGCTTCCAGGTAAATTGCGCACCATAGGCCGCGCAAGCTGCGCGGTCCCGCGTTAGCGCGCCTGCAATCGCGGTTTCCAGCGTGTCGTCGAGGCATGCGACATCTTCCGTCACCACATCGACCGGGCCGGTCACCGGGTAGGCGGCGACCGGCGTGCCGCTCGCCAGCGCCTCGATCATCACCAGCCCGAAGGTATCGGTGCAGCTGGGAAAAACGAACACATCCGCGCCACTATAGGCTCCGGCCAGTGCCTCGCCCGAAAGCGCACCAAGAAAATTTGCATCCGGGTAGGCGCGCTCCAGCGCCCCGCGCGCCGGGCCATCGCCGACCACCACCTTGCTGCCGGGATGGCTATTGGCGAGAAACGCCTCGATATTCTTCTCCACCGCGACGCGCCCGACATAGAGCTGGATCGGCCTTCCAAGCTGGGCAAATGCCGGATGCGGCGGCGCATCGGGCGAAAAGGAGGCGAGATCGACGCCCCGGCTCCAGTGGTACAGATGGGCGATACCGCGATTGCGAAGTTCGGTGCGGATCGAATCGGTTGCGGTCAACACCCCGCTCGATGGCGCATGGAAACGCCGAATCACCGGCCATATCCATTCCGCCGATACGCCGGTGCGTTTCGCCACATAGTCGGGAAACTGGGTATGATAGGCGGTCGTGAAAGGATGACCGTTGCGCAGACACCAGCGCCGCGCCGCGAACCCCAGCGGCCCTTCCGTGGCGATATGGATGGCATCGGGCGCGACGGCCTCGATCCTGCGGCCCAGCGCTCCGGTCGAAACCAGCGCCAGACGGATTTCGGGGTAAGTCGGGCATGGCATATTGGGAAACAGGTCGGGCGAAAAAACCTCCGGCGCATGGCCCATCTTCTCCAGCTCTCTGCACACCGATTGCAGTGTCCGGACAACGCCGTTCATCTGCGGCACCCAGGCGTCGGTGACGAGGGCAATCTTCATGCCGCCATCCTGGTGTCGGCCTCCGCAGCACCGCGCATGGCGATTTCGCTGGCCCAGTGGAGAATTTCCATCTGTCCGTCGAAATGTTCGACGAGGGCGGTGCAGCCTTCCACCCAGTCGCCATCATTATAATATTCGATGCCCTCGATATCGCGAATTTCGGCCGTATGGATATGGCCGCAAACGACCCCGTCGACGCCGCGCTTTCCCGCCGCCTCCGCGACCACTTCCTCGAATTTCGAGATAAATTCGACCGCGTTCTTCACCTTGTGCTTGGCGTGTTTCGAAAGCGACCAGTATGGCAGGTCGAACCGCCGCCGCACCGCATTGACCCAGCGATTGAGCGCCATCATCGCCGTATAAGCGGCATCGCCAAGGTGAGCGAGCCAGCGGTGCGAAAGCATCACCGCATCGAACTCGTCACCATGCAGCACGAGGAGGCGCTTGCCATTGGCGGTTTTGTGGATCGCCGCACGCCGGATTTCAACTCCGCCGAAATCGAGGCCGGTAAACTGGCGAAACATTTCGTCATGATTGCCCGGAATATAGACGATTTTCGTGCCCCGCTTGGCGCGCTTCAATATCCGCCAGACCACATCATTATGCTCGGTCGGCCAGTAGAATTTCTTCTTCATCCGCCAGCCATCGATGATATCGCCGACCAGATACATCGTCTCGCTATCGACATTGTCGAGGAAATCGATCAACAGATCGGCATTGCAGCCCTTGGTGCCGAGATGGATGTCGGATATCCATATCGTCCTGTATTTTCGACGTTGACGTTGCGGTTCCGGTCGAGTCAGGCGCTCGTCCGCGAGACCGGAAATTATCGTTTCGTCCAGAAATCTGCGCGGTGCATCCATGGGTAGCTCCCCTGTCTGTTGCTCCGCCCTGCAGCCTATGCCTATTGATTATGACAAAACAGCGAATAGCTTGACTGTCTTTCCATTGTTCCACGCATCGAATAAGATAATCGCATGACGCTCATCAGGATACCCGGCCCCGAGGCCGTGCAAACACGAAAATCGAACCCGTTCGCGGGCTGGGGCACGCGCGGCGAGGAAAATCGCGTCGAACCGGTCGCCAAGCCGGATTTCGATGTTCCCTTCACGCTCGAACCGGGCCAGAAAGTCTTCACCATTGGCTCGTGCTTTGCCCGCAATGTCGAAACCGAATTGCAGCGGCGCGGTTTCAAGGTGCCGATGCGCGATCTGTTCAGGACGCCGGCCTTCGAAGGACTCGATCTCGGTCTGGTCAATAATTTCGGCACGCCTTCCATATATAACGAGTTTGCCTGGGCTTTCGGCGAAGAACGTTTCGACGAAAGCACCGGATTTGCGCAATTATACGATGACAAATGGACCGACCTTCATCTCGTCCATTCGATTCGCCCCTCCCCGCTCGAAGATGTTCGGCGCAGACGACGGGCGCTGACCGATGCGATCCGGTCGCTCGCCGAATGTCGCGTTCTGATCATGACGCTCGGGCTTGTCGAACTCTGGTGGGACGGGAGAGCCGGCAACTATCTGAATACGGCACCGATGCCTTCGGTCATGGCGGCATCGCCGGGCCGGTTCGAGCTTCATGTGCTCGATTTCAAAACCTGTTGCGAATATCTGGAAAAGGCCATCGCCATTGCGCTGAAACATGGCCGGGACGATCTCAATATCATTCTCACCGTATCGCCGGTGCCGCTCATGACAACGCACCGTCCCCAGGACGTGATGGTCGCAAACAGCTATTCCAAGTCCCTGCTGCGTGCCGTTGCCGAACAGGTCGTCCTCGATAACGAACAGGTCGGCTATTTCCCGAGCTATGAGTCGGTTACGCTCAGCGACCGGCGGCTGGCCTGGCTCGAGGACATGACTCATGTCACCCGCGAAATGGTCGAACTGAATGTCCAGCGTATGGTCAACGCCTATAGCGGAGGCTCCGAAGCCGAGCGCAGCCTTCCCGGCGAAGACGAACTGACCCCGGAAGACCCCGCCATGCTGCTGATTGTGGAAAAGGCGAAGATCGCAAGAGAGAAAGGCGATGAGGACTTTTTCGAGCAGAATTCCGAAATATCGCAAAAATCGGAAAGCTTTGCGATTGAACATGCCCGATTTCTGTTTTCACGGGGACAGGCGCGCGAGGCACGCGCCGTCGTCCGGCACTGGGATGGCAAGGAAACCCTTATCCTGCGCGGCGAGATCGAATTGAAACTGAAAGAATATGACGGGGCGATAGCAACGATCGCACCGCTTTGCCGGAGCGATGTGAAAGGTAACGCGCCCTGGAAAATCCTGATGGCGGCACACGAGGGAAACAGCAATGTGGCGGGTGTTCTTGAGGCTGCGAAGGGCTGGATAGCCGCCTATCCGCGTTTCCCCCACAGGGCCCAGTGGTATACGGTCACCACATTGTGCCGTATGAAACAATATGAGTCCGCGCTGGAGCACATGCATCCGCTCGCCGCGCACTATGATGGCACCGCGCCTGGCGTCGCCTTGCGCTATGCCAAACTCCTGCTGCGCTTCGGCAAATCCGTCGAGGCCAAACAGGCACTCGCCAACGTGGCACCGAAAACCGAACACCAGAAGCGCGCAGTCGAGAATATCCGGTCGCGGATCGAGGACAAACTGAAGGACGCGGCCTGACGGCCCAGACGTTAGCCAATATCCAGCACGATTTTTCCGATATGGTCGCCCGCTTCCATACGAGCGTGTGCGGCGGCGGCATCCGCCAGCGGGAAGCTTTGGTCCATCACCGGTTTCAGCCTGCCTTGCTTGACAAATGGCCAGACATTGCGGTGAATTTCATCGGCGAGCAGGCCTTTGAATTCCACCGAACGCGCACGCAGGGTCGAACCGGTCAGCGTCAGCCGACGGCTCATCAGCTGCGCCATATTGATCGTCGCCTCTAGCCCGCCCTGAACGGCGATGGTGACATGGCGACCGTCCTCTTTGAGGCACTGCATATTGCGCCCGACATAATCGCCCGACACCATATCGAGAACGATCTCGACGCCCTTGCCGCCGGTGAAGGCTTTCACCTCCTCGACGAAATCCCGGGTTTTATAGTTGATCGCATGGACGGCACCGATCGCCCGCGCCGCATCGCATTTTTCGTCGCTGCCGCAGGTCACGATCACGGTCAAATCGAACAGCTTGCCGAGCAGGATCGCCATCGATCCGATGCCGCTCGTTCCGCCATGGACCAGCACGGTCTCGCCTTCGCGCGCCCAGGCGCGCTCGAACAGATTATGCCACACGGTGAACAGCGTCTCGGGAAGCGCGGCCGCCTCGGCCATCGACAGGCTTTCCGGCACCGGCAGGCACTGAACATGGGGCGCCACGCAATATTCGGCATAGCCGCCCCCCGATACCAGCGCACAGGCCGGCTGCCCCAGCACCGCATCGTCGACACCCGCGCCGAGCGCCACGACCTCCCCGGCAATCTCCAGCCCCGGGATCGAAGGCGCACCGGGCGGCGGCGGATAATGTCCCTTCCGCTGGATCACATCGGGCCGGTTGACGCCGGCAGCGACAACCCTGATCAGCACCTCGCCCTCGCCGGGCTGCGGCACCGGCCTCTCGACCGGCACCAGAACCTCCGGCCCGCCGGGTGTTTCGATATCGATTGCCTGCATCGTTTCGGGTAAAGCCACGATATCCCCCATTCTGGCGCACCCGAAAAAGCCCCGGTGGCGCGCGATTGTGCATCCCCTTATTGACACCCGACGCATGAGGGTCAACTTTATAGATATGGATCTGGACGAAGTCTTCGCGAAAACACCCGGCGATCCGCTGACGGAACTCTGTCGCCAGGATCTCGACCCGCTTTCGGTCGATGAGCTGGAGGCGCGGATTGCCGCGCTCGAAGGCGAAATCGCCCGCGTCAAGGCGAGGATGAACAGCGCGACGAGCCATCGCAAAGCGGCGGACGAGTTTTTCAAACGATGAATTTTCGGTGCGGAAACCCCGACATTCAGCCAGTTTTCCGGTTTTCCGCGCCGTCTCCGAATGTTCCGTTAACTTTTCCGTTAACCATTCCCATATAGGATCGAAGCCGCCTCCCAGGTTATGAGGCTGGCAAGGAGTTAAGACTATGCCTTCTTTTGCCCGCGAGCTCGAACAGACGCTCCATAATGCGCTCGCCGAAGCGGCAAAGCGCAAGCACGAATATGCGACCCTCGAACATCTGCTGCTCGCGCTGACCGATGACAGCGATGCCGCACAGGTAATGAGTGCTTGCGGCGTCGAGCTGGAGGAATTGCGCGAGGCCGTCGCAATTTATCTCGATGGCGAACTCGAGGCGCTGAAGATCGATGGGAGCACCGATCCCTCGCCGACCAGCGGCTTCCAGCGCGTCGTCCAGCGCGCGATCCTGCATGTGCAAAGCTCGGGGCGCGACGAAGTGACCGGCGCGAATGTGCTGGTCGCGCTGTTTTCCGAGCGCGAGAGCTATGCGGTCTATTTCCTCCAGCAACAGGATATGAGCCGTCTCGATGCGGTCAGCTTCATCTCGCACGGGGTCGGCAAGGGCGCGGAGGGCACCGATGAGACCGAAATTACGGGCAATGACGAGGACGACCAGCCCGAACAGAAGCCGGGCGGAAGCAAGAAAAAAGAAAGCGCCCTCAAACAGTTCTGCGTCGATCTTAACGAGAAGGCAAAAGCAGGGAAGATCGATCCGCTGATCGGGCGCTCGACCGAGGTCGATCGCACCGTGCAGATTCTCTGCCGCCGCTCCAAAAACAATCCGCTCTATGTCGGCGAACCCGGCGTCGGTAAAACCGCTATCGCCGAGGGGCTCGCCCGGCGCATCCACGAAGAGGACGTGCCGGAAGTCCTTTTGCCCGCCGTGATCTACTCGCTCGATATGGGCGCGCTGCTCGCCGGAACCCGCTATCGCGGCGATTTCGAGGAACGGCTGAAGGCGGTTGTCTCCGAGCTCGAAAAGCTGCCCGATGCGATCCTGTTTATCGACGAAATCCACACCGTGATCGGTGCGGGCGCGACGTCGGGCGGGGCAATGGATGCGTCCAACCTGCTCAAGCCGGCCCTTTCCAGCGGCGGCATTCGCTGTATCGGCTCGACCACCTACAAGGAATTTCGCAACCATTTCGAGAAGGACCGCGCACTGCTGCGCCGTTTCCAGAAGATCGACATCAATGAGCCGACGGTCGAGGATACGATCAAGATCCTGCAGGGCCTGCGCCCGCATTATGAGGCGCATCACAAGGTGAAATTCACGGCCGGTGCGATCAAATCGGCGGTCGAGCTTTCGGCGCGCTATATCAATGACCGCAAACTGCCGGACAAGGCCATCGATGTGATCGACGAGACCGGAGCCAGCCAGATGCTGGTCGCCCCCTCCAAACGTCGCAAGATGATCACCCCGACCGAAATCGAAAAGGTCGTCTCGATGATGGCACGCATCCCGCCGAAGCAGGTATCGTCCGACGATACCGCAGCGCTCTCGACGCTGGACAAGGACTTGAAGCGCGTCGTGTTCGGGCAGGATCTGGCCATCGATACGCTGTCTTCGGCGATCAAGCTCAGCCGCGCGGGTCTGCGCGAGCCGCAAAAGCCGATCGGCAATTATCTGTTCAGCGGGCCTACGGGAGTCGGCAAGACCGAAGTAGCCCGCCAGCTCGCCGATATTCTCGGCATTCCGCTCCAGCGTTTCGACATGTCCGAATATATGGAACGGCATAGTGTCAGCCGCCTGATCGGCGCCCCTCCGGGCTATGTCGGGTACGATCAGGGCGGACTGCTGACCGATGCGGTCGATCAGAATCCGCACAGCGTGCTGCTGCTCGACGAGGTCGAGAAAGCCCATCCGGACCTGTTCAACGTGCTGCTGCAGGTGATGGATAATGGCAAGCTTACCGATCATCACGGCAAGACCGTCGATTTCCGCAATGTCATTCTGATCATGACCACCAATGCAGGTGCCGCCGATATGGCCAGCGAAGGCATCGGTTTCGGCAATATCAGCCGCGAGGATGCCAGCGAAGAGGCGGTGAAGAAGATGTTCACCCCCGAATTCCGCAACCGCCTCGATGCGGTGGTGCCGTTCGGCTATCTGCCGCCCGAAGTCGTCGCCCGCGTGGTCGAGAAATTCATCCTCGAGCTCGAACTCCAGCTCGAGGACCGCAACGTCCAGATTTCTCTGGACGACGAAGCCAAGGCCTGGCTCACCAAACGCGGCTACGACAAGCTCTATGGCGCGCGCCCGATGAGCCGGCTGATTCAGGAAAAGATCAAGCAGCCGCTCGCCGAGGAATTGCTGTTCGGCAAGCTGGTCAATGGCGGCGAAGTCAATGTCACGGTGAAAGACGACGCCCCCGATTTCGCCCTCACCCCGGCCCCGCCGAAACGCAAGCCGCCGAAGAACAAAAAGAAGAAGGCCCCGGCGGCGAAAACCTGATTCCCTGGCGATGGTTGTGTCGGCGCACCCGGTAGCTGCTCTCAGAAGACATGGCCCTGTCGCCCGCTGCCGCCATTCGCCCCGCCGCTCGCGCAGCCTTCGCCTCGGCGCGCCGCACGCCATATTTATCGGTTCGGGCACGGCGGCTTCGAACCGGCGCTATGTGCTCACCGACGAGCGCGGCAGCGTCACCGCTATGGTCAACGGCGCGACCGGCGCACAGACAATCGCCAACACCTACGGCCCCTATGGCGAGCCCGGCGCCTCCAACAGCGGCCCGTTCGGCTATACCGGCCAGCTCTGGCTCTCCGAGGCAGGCCTCTGGTTCATGCGCAACCGGGTCTACGATCCCGCCATCGGAAGGTTCCTCCAGACCGATCCGATAGGATATGCGGGGGGCATGAACCTCTATGGCTATGTCGGGAACGATCCGACTAACTCATGGGATCCGTTGGGGCTCGCAGATCCCAAGGAAATCCTTGTACAGATCAAAAAAATAGAGGCCGCTAATGCTGCTGCAGAAATGCAGAACGCGCAGCAGAGTTTACGAGATGACCAGCGCGGATCAGATTTTGGGCGCATCGCCGGAAACGAGATCGGTGTGATTGTGGTGAGAGGAACGCAAGATACCCCGCCGAACGATGATTCCGCACGGCTCACTTTAATTTCGGGACGAAGTGGGCCGCAAAGTGAGGAAAATTCTGCCAGCGCCTGCCTGATTTTTGCGGGAACGAGGAATGGGGTTAATCTCGCTTTGGATGCGGGCGGTGCTCTGCTCGTACTCGCTTCTGCAAAATTTCAGGTCGCGGCTGCGATTGGAGGTTCTATCCTGGGCTTAATTGGATTGGGGGTATCAGCAGCGAATAGAGATGCGACGGGCGCCGGTCTAGCTTTTGCTGGGAAACAAGCCGCCAACGCGAGCGGTATCGCGCAGGCGGGATCAGCTCTCGCGCGGGGTGCATCTAGATTTGGAGCTGCTGCGGTCGCGGCATCAACCGCACGTGATTTGGCCCAAGCATACGAAGATTACCAGCAATGTAGAGCTGGATCGGGTCAATGAGATCGAAAGGAATATACGTCCTTTATGCGATATTCTTCATCGCTTGCTTGGCTATATTCATCGTCATGAATCAGAGGGCTGAAGGACCATTACGTCAGCATAGTGATGCGATCCTCGTCTTTTTGATAACCGCTTTTTCTGCGTTCATTGTATACCATGATTTTCGGATGAGATTGCCTACATCGCAGATTATAGCTCCGGTGCTCGCCTTCGTGCTGATAAACTTCTTCGCAATCATCGTTATCGACTTTGCGGAAGTTTCCTTCTCCGTTGGGTTCATCATACCTTTTTTCATGGTTGAGGGAGCTTTGGTGTATTGGTTGCTCGAGAAGCGAGCATCGGCTCTCAACGACTAAAGACATTCGCCCATTTACGCCCGATTCTCGTACACCCATTAGAACGTTCGTGTCCAAACACTGATTGTGTCTCTCGCATAAATTCCGGGAACAGTATAAATTCCGGGGACAGTATGCTTGTTCCAAACAGCGTTTCCTTCCGGCCCGAACGGTTCTATGCCCCGCTCATGACTTTGTCGGCACGTCCCATAGCTTCTCCCCGCAGATATAGCCCTGCGCTCCAATGCCGCCATCCGCGTCGCCACCCCCGCAAACGCCGCCAGGGCGCGCCCGACACGACCTGGGTCAATGCGACGAGCGGGACGGCGGGGCAGCTCAATATACTGCGCTACGACACGCTGAACCGGTTGAACCGGCAGGACTTCGGCACGGGGACCGCATTCACGCTCCAGACCTATAGCTACGATGCGGCCTCGCCGATGACCGGGGCGACCGACAATCTGCCCGCGCCGGCCACGCCCGGCGACCAGACATATGGGTTTTCCTACACTCGCTCCAGCCAGATCGCGGAGCGGACGCGCAGCAATGCCGCCTACATTTATGACCCCGGATCGGGGTCCGGGGCAGGCGATCAGGCGGCGGGCACGACGAGCTATGCGCGCAACGGCCTCAATCGCTACACCGACATCGACCCGCTGGGCCGTCTTTACCCTCGCCAGCCCTTTGACTTGTATCGCGCATCGCCGCACATATTGCGGCGATGCGCAGGGTCGATATTCTCATCATAGGCGGCGGGATCGCCGGGCTTTCGGCGGCGGCGCGGCTTGCCCGGCATGGCGAGACCGTCGTGCTGGAGGCCGAGGGCGCGCCGGGCTATCATGCTTCCGGGCGCAGCGCGACATTCTGCCATTTCGGGATCGGCGGCGGGCTGGTCCACAGGCTGACCGGGCTCAGCCGCGATGTGTTCGCCGCCGATCACGATCCGCCCCTCGCCAGGCGGATGGCGGCGCTGTTT
>JBGTHW010000069.1:0-38333 GCA_041746035.1 Parasphingopyxis sp. | reverse complement strand
CACGCCCGACGCGGCGCTGGTGCGGGCGAGGCAGCTGGTCGAGGGGATGCTGGCCGACCGGCCCGACCTCCGCGCCGCGCTCGTGCGTGAAGGCTATCGCGTCGCGATCATGGCCGCGGACGAGTCGACCACCGATCTTCCCGAGCAGGCACACTGGATGAAGCCCGCTGGGGACGACCCGCGCCTGACCCGCTGCGAGCGCCTCCACTATGCCGAACGGATCGGCCGGTTCAGCGACCGCGATTATTGGAACAACCGCGCACGCGGAATGTCGGGGCCGCTCACCAGCGGCGCGGCGGAGGATTTGCTCGGGCTGCCGGGCAGCCGTTATTACGGCGAGACGATCTTCGTGCACGAGTTCGCGCACAACGTGCTCGCGGCGGCGAAGATCGCCGACCCGGGGCTCTACCGCGAGGTCGAGCGGGCTTACGCGCGGGCGCTGGAAAAGGGGCTGTGGAAGGACGAGTACGCTTCGACCAGCGTCGACGAGTACTGGGCAGAGGGAACCCAATTCTGGTTCGATTCGAACCGCCTGGCGGTATTCGACGGGCGCCGAATCCTGAACCACGACGATCTCGCGGCCTACGATCCGGCGCTCTACGCCGCGCTCGGCAAGGTCTACGGCCCGAACCACCGTCTCGCGGGCGATCCGTTCCATCGCCACCCGGCGCGCGTGCCACCCGGGCCGATTCCGGAGAACACCGCCGAGCAGTGCTGATTCGTCGTCAACCCGGCGTTCACCACATCCGGTGACACCCTGTTAAGTGATCCCCGCAATAGAGCGGCAACGGACGGGGGCCCGCATTGGAGCCCGACTATGCACGACACGATCGATCGCCCGCCGGCCACGGCCGCCGATGCCAGCGATCTGCCCGAATCCTACGACATCCATTGGTCGCAATCGCGCAAGGCCGAAGTCGTTCGCGCGGTGCGCGACAAGCTGATCAGTTTCGACGAGGCGCGCTGGCGCTACCTGCTCAGCCGCCGCGAGTTCAGAGACTGGCAGCGCGACCTTTCGCGCGAGGGCCACCGCGACTTGCAGTTCGACCTCGCGGATGCCGATTAGCGGCCGACGGAACCAGCGGGCGCCCCTGCCGACATACCACACGCGCCCAAAATCGAACGGAACGGCGATTTCTCCTTGACCCGGAGGCCCGCTAGCCCAAACCTGCCATTCGAAACGGGCGCCAGGCGCCGCGACGAGTAGGTTGCTTATGGCGAGCGTCCCGGCGCAGCAATCGTCCGCGCAACCGGTCAAACTGATCCTGTGGACGCTGTTGGTCGTCTACATCTTCAATTTCATCGACCGCCAGATCGTCAACATCCTCGCCGAGCCGATCGCGCTCGAGCTGGGGCTCAGCGACACCCAGATCGGCCTGATGACGGGCATCGCCTTCGCGCTGTTCTACACCGTGCTCGGCCTGCCGATCGCCCGCTACGCCGACCGGCCCAAGACCAATCGGCCGCGGCTGATCGCTGTCGCGCTGGCCGCGTGGTCGGCGATGACCGCGCTGTGCGGGCTGGCGCAAAACTTCTGGCAGCTCCTTCTCGCGCGCATGGGTGTCGGGGTGGGGGAGGCGGGGTGCACCCCCGCCGCGCACTCGTTGATCAGCGATCTCGTGCCCAAGGAGCGGCGCTCTTCGGCTCTGGCGTTCTACGCACTCGGCATTCCCATCGGCACGCTGCTGGGCATGATGATCGGAGGCTTGCTGGCGGACGCGGTGGGCTGGCGCAATGCGTTCCTTATCGTCGGCTTGCCTGGCGTCGTGCTAGCGGTGTTCGTAGCGCTGCTGCTCAAGGATCCGCGGCACCGTGCACAGGTCAGCCACGCGGTGCCGCCGCCGGGAATGAGCAACCGCGAGACATTCAAGGCGATCTTCGGCTCGCCCGCGCTCGTGCTGCTGATTGCGGCGGGCTCGAGCGCGAGCTTTCTGAGCTACGGCAAGACGACCTGGGCGACGATCTTCTTCCAGCGGACCCACGAGTTGAGCCCCGGCGAAGTCGGGCTGTACTTCGGGCTGGTCAACGGCGCGGCCGGTATCCTGGGGACAGTGCTCGGCGGAAAGCTGGCAGATCGCTACGGCGCAACGAACCGCCGCCACGTGCTGACCGCGCCGGCGATCGGCATGACCATTGCCGCGCCGACGGCCTTCCTCGGCTATTACGTCGGCGACTGGCGCCTGGCGCTGTTCGTCCTGTTCGTGCCAACGCTGCTCAACTCGCTCTACTACGGGCCAACCTATTCCGCCGTCCAGGGGCTGGTGAAGCCCGAGGCGCGGGCGATGGCGGCTGCGGTGCTGCTGTTCTTCCAGAACCTCATCGGACTCGGGCTCGGGCCGCTGGTCTTCGGGATGCTGTCCGACGCGATCAAGCCGGGCTTCGGGGAGGAAAGCGTGCGCTGGGTGCTCTACGTCGCGAGCTTCCTAAGCCTGATCCCGGCGTTCTTCTTCTGGCGCTGCAGCCTGCGATTGAACAGCGAGCTCGACCGGAAGGGCTGAGTCCTGCTGCTGGTTAGATGACGCCGGCGATCAGGCCGAGCCGGACCGCCTCGTGGCAGTCGATGTACCAGGCTCTGGGCGCCTTCTCGCGCACTTCGGCGAAATCGACCCTCGAGCCTTCGACGATCGCGCGGAAGCCTTCTTCCTCGATGGCGATCGACTGCTCGATCTCGTGCAGTGTCTGGGTGACCTTGGCGAGGGTGCCACGCAGGGGGCCGGACATTTCGAGCGATCTTACGATTGAGCGTTCGTGGATCATGATCCGCGTCGCCTTGGTCAGGTAGCGGTTGGCGATCGGGAAGCCGGCCATGAAAGTCGCGCCGGCCGAATAGACCGCGACCTTGCCGAGAAACAGAATTTCGCGATTGTCATGCTCGCGCAACAGCCGGATATCGTCGCCGATCGTGCGCGCGACCTCCGGGTCGCCCCCCAGCGTCGTCATCGCCAGCGCCAGCGGCCCGGTCTCGGGGCACGCGGCAAGCTGCTCGCGGAAGCTGTCATACATGTCGTAATCGACATGGCCGGTCAGCCGGATATTGGGCTTGGCGAGGAGCGCGTAGGTTTTGGGGTCTGTCATGAGAGACAAACTTGCGGCGGTGGGTGAAGGTTCCCGGGCACTATCCGATCTTGATATCGATCCCGGCCTGACGGAGCACAGCGTTAGCCAGATGGCGCGAGGGTATCTTGGCGTCCATTGGAAACCGCTTTTTCGAAATCGGGCTTTGCCAGATATCATGGTCGCCTTTGCCATGCCGAACAAATTCGCAGCCATGCTCCAGCAATATCCGCTTCACGTCTTTCGTAAAGCCGCGCGCCATTTATGCTGCGATCTGGTGAAAGGCCTCATGATGGGCGACAAGCCGAAAGCTGTGCGATCCGGCAAGGCGGCTTTTGTCGATGACATGCTCGGCATTCAGTTCGAGCAATTCGACGATCATATCGGGGAGCTTGGCCTCGAGTTCTTCGAGCGTATCGGCACCTGTCGCAAGGCCCGGAACATCGCTATCGAAGACATACCAGCTTTTGGCTTCGGGATCGTAGTCCGCGCGGATTGTCCAGTTCGTCATAATTATTGCTCTAATTTGTTTCGCGACGGGGTATGGACGAGAGGAACCGCAACAGCAATATCTTGACTACAATACCAATTTTTGGTAATCAGACTGAATGGCAAGCAAGAACACCTCGATAAGCCTTGGCGACCATTTTCAGGCGTTTACCGACCGGACAATACAGGAAGGCCGCTATGCTTCCACCAGCGAGGTCGTCCGCGCAGGATTGCGCCTCCTCGAAGAGCGGGAGGCAAAGCTGGCGGCGTTGCGGCAAGCATTGATCGAGGGCGAAGAAAGCGGACCTGCCGAACCGTTCGATTTCGACGCCTTCCTTGACGAAAAACGCGAAGCTCACAAGTCCGCCGCGTGACCGGCTGGATTCTCCGCCCCGCCGCACGGGCGGACCTGAACGATATCTGGGGCTATACGGCGCGAATGGGGCGTCGATCAGGCGGAGACCTATCTTCGGGATATTGAGGGCGTGTTTGCGAAAATTGCGAACGATCCGTCGGCGGGGCAGCGTTGCGATGAGATACGGCAAGGATACTGGCGGATCAGATCGGGCAGCCATATCGTGTTTTTCCAGCGAGAATCGGAATACACAAAGATTATCCGTATCCTGCACGAACGGATGGATTACCAGAGTCGACTATAAGCGAGTTATGCGAAAGGCCGATGAGAGTGGCGGGATGTCGTTCCTAACCTGGATCATAAATTTTCTGCCGTCACGCCAGCGCAGGCTGGCGTCTATCCCATGCCGCGAACAGCACCAACGCCAGCGAGGGAATGAACCACGGGATAGACGCCAGCCTTCGCTGGAGTGACGGCTTACGGCGAAAGAAAGCTTATAAATCTGTAGTCTAATCAGCGGAACGCTGCTGGCGGACTCAGAGGATATCTTATACCAAAACAGTCTATTGAGCGCCCTTATCTAACTTATCTAATTTTGCTCGCAATCGCTCCAACCGTGCCGTTCTTTCTTTCATCCGGGACTGGCCGGATTCCGTGATCTTAAACTCACCACGTGCAACCCGTTGTATCAGTCCGGATTTACATAGAGTTCTTTTTTCTTGAAGAGCGTTGGCGATAATCTGGTCGATCTTGCTTTCATTTGGCCGCTTGGCTGCACGCTGCTTGTCTTCGGGTGTCAACGGAAGACGTAATTTGACCTGTTTTGTAATCTCTCCGGTTGTCCGAACTCTTCCGTCTTCAAGAACCGAGAGAATTTCACGCTCAACTTCTTCCTGAGTGTGCGGTTCGTCTACCATCGAACTCCCCTAATAAACCCGCGCCTTAGGCTCAATATATTCCACATCGTCGGTCAGCGTGTAGTCATGCACCGGCCTGTAATCGATCGTCACATCGCCGCCCTTGCCGCCCCAGCCTTCGAACCAGCCGATCGTGTGCTTCATCCACTCCTCGTCGTTCCGGTCGGGATAGTCCTCATGCATATGCGCGCCGCGGCTTTCCTTGCGGTTTTTCGCTGACTGGATCGTCACCTCCGCCTGGGAGATCAGGTTGTCGAGTTCGAGCGTTTCAATGAGGTCCGTATTCCAGATCAGCGAGCGATCCGTGACATGGATATCTTCCATCGACTTATAGATTTCGTCGATCTTCTCCGCGCCCTCCGTGAGCAGCTCGTCGGTGCGAAAGACCGCGCAATGCGCCTGCATCGTCTGCTGCATATTCTTACGGATCGCGGCAGTCGGCGTGCCGCCATCGGCGTTGCGGAAATGATCGAGGCGTTCGAGTGCCATCTCCTCATTGCCCTCGGGCAGCGGATCGTGCCTGGTGTTCGGCTCGATAATCTCGGCAAGCCGCATACCGGTCGCGCGACCGAAGACCACGAGATCGATCAGGCTGTTAGACCCCAGCCGGTTTGCGCCATGCACCGATACGCAGGCCGCCTCGCCGACCGCGAAAAGCCCGGCCACCACCGCATCGGGATTGCCATCGCGCAGCGTCACCACTTCGCCGTGATAGTTCGTCTGGATGCCGCCCATATTATAATGCACGGTGGGCGTCACGGGCAGCGGCTGGCGGGTCAGATCGACATTGGCGAAAATCTTGCCGGTCTCGGTAATCCCGGGCAGCCGCTCGTGCAGCACCTCCGGATCGATATGATCGAGATGGAGCCAGATATGGTCGCCATCCTTGCCGACACCCCGCCCCTCGCGCATTTCCATCGCCATCGAGCGGGACACGACATCGCGGGAGGCCAAATCTTTCGCGGACGGCGCATAGCGTTCCATGAAACGCTCGCCCTCGCTGTTCGTCAGATACCCGCCCTCGCCGCGCGCGCCTTCGGTAATCAGCACGCCCGCGCCATAAATGCCGGTCGGGTGAAACTGGATGAATTCCATATCCTGAAGCGGAAGCCCGGCGCGAAGCACCATGCCGCCGCCATCACCGGTGCAGGTGTGCGCGGACGTGGCCGAGAAGAATGTCCGCCCGTACCCGCCCGTTGCCAGCACCACCGCATGGCTGGTGAAGCGGTGGATGCTGCCATCCTCCATGCACATGGCTATCACGCCGCGGCACTTGCCATCTTCCATGATGAGATCGAGCGCGAAATATTCGATGAAGAAATCCGCGTCATATTTCAGGCTCTGCTGATAGAGCGTATGGAGCATCGCATGGCCGGTGCGGTCGGCGGCGGCGCAGGTGCGCTGCACGGGCGGACCTTCGCCCATATTCTGCATATGGCCGCCGAACGGACGCTGATAGATCGTGCCGTCGTCATTGCGCGAAAACGGCACGCCGGCATGTTCCAGCTCGTAGACCGCTGCGGGCGCTTCGCGGCAGAGATATTCGACCGCATCCTGATCGCTCAGCCAGTCCGACCCCTTGACGGTATCGTACATGTGCCAGGTCCAGTGATCGGGCGTATTGTTGCCGAGGCTCGCCGCAATTCCGCCCTGCGCCGCCACCGTGTGCGAACGGGTCGGAAAGACCTTGGTGATGCAGGCCGTGCGTAAGCCTTCCGCCGCCGACCCCATCGTAGCGCGCAGGCCCGAACCCCCTGCCCCGACAACAACCGTGTCGTATTTGTGATCGATAATCTTGTAGGCGTCAGTCACGAGGCGCTCCCGAAAGCAATGCGCGCGATGGAGAATACCGATATCGCCGCGCCGCCAATGGCATAGAAATTAAGCAGGATCAGCATACCGAGCCTGGAGGCTTCATTATGGACATAATCCTCCATCAGAACCTGTAGCCCCAGCCGGAGATGCCAGAAGACATTCACCGAAAGCAGCATCAGCGCAATCGCAACCAGCGGCGATGCCATCCAGCCGGTGACCACCTCGTAGCTGAGGCTCGGCAGGCGCACGAGCGAGATGACGAACCAGCTGACCAGCAGCAGATTGCCGGCCGCCGTGACCCGCTGCATCCACCAGTGATGCGCGCCCTGCTTTGCGGAGCCCAGCCCGCGAACCCGGCCCAGTCCCGTCCCGCTCCCCATCAGGCCGCTCCCACGGTCAGCGCGGGCAATAACAGCCAGAGCCACAGGGCCACGGTCGCGACAATCGCGCCCGCCACCACGGCAATCGACCAGAATTTATTGGTCTGCAACTCATAGCCTGCACCGGCATCCAGCACGAAATGGCGCAGCCCGCTGAACAGATGCTGGAAAAAAGCCCAGGTCAGCCCGATCCCGATAATCGCGCCGACAATGTTGATCGCGCCGCTCTCGACGGTCAGCAGGCCGAGAAACCAGTTGTAACTTTCTTCCCCGCTCGCTGCGGCCAGCAACCACCCGGCGAAAAGAACACCGCCGACAATGGCAAGTCCGTCGCCCGCCACCCGGTGGAGGATGGAGACCAGCATATGCGGCCCCCATTTCCAGATTTGCAGATGCGGCGACAAGGGCCGCGATGTATCGCGTGTCATATTCTGTCCCTGACGGTTAGCCTGTTCGCGCCTCTCTTAACCGAACCGGCTGGCCATGCAAACGGCGAAACGCAAAAGCTAACCGGCCATTAACCATTGCAAGCTAGGGTAAAGGCCGCGAAAAATTTGTTCGATTGGCGCGGCAGGAAACAGGAAGGTTCCGGGAATGACCGACAGATTTGGGCTTTACGATCACACCGGCACGCTGGAGGCCGACATCAAGGCCATCGGCACGCTCATCAATGGCCGGGAACGCGAATTTGCGACAATATTCTGGGATCATTTCCGTATGGACAACCCGCAGCTCGCCGGATTAACCGGCAAGGAGCTGGAAGAGCAGATAGACCGCAGCACCGGCTATATCCGGGAGCGCTTTCAGCATCCGCGGGGCCAGGGCTGGGTCGAGCTGGCACGGCAAAGCGCGATCCGGACAATCCGCAACGATATCGAAACCACCCGGCTGTTCGCCTCGACCGACTATGCGATGCAGCGCATGCTCGAATCGATCCACGAAATGCTCGGCGGCGAGAATGAAAAATTGCACCGCCTTACCCGCGCGATGATGAGCTATGTCGCGCTCGAAACCGATATCGAAACACGTTTTCTGGCCGAGTATGATTCACGCCGGCAGGAGGAAGCGCGGCGCGAAAGCAGCGCACTGTTTCGCGAACAGATCGAAGCAACTGTAGAGGAGGCCAGCAAACACAGCCGGAATGTGACGAAAAACGCTGCCGATGCATCGGCTTCGGCGCATGGCATGTTCGGCAAGGCCTCCGACGTTGCCGCTGCCGCCGCGCAATCCGCGCTGGCCATGCGCGAAGCAGCGCAAACGGCGACCGGCCTGATTCGCGCCATCGAAGAGGCCCGCGCCGAAGTCGAGCAATCCAGCGAAATCGTTGCCCGTGCGGCCAGCCAGTCGAAAGAGGCGGTGCGCATCAGCGAGGTCCTGTCCGCCCATACGCTTGCCATCGAATCGATACTGGGCCTGATCCGGGACATTGCCGGCCAGACCAACCTGCTCGCATTGAACGCTACCATCGAAGCCGCGCGCGCCGGGGACGCCGGCAGGGGGTTCGCGGTTGTCGCGCAGGAAGTAAAAAGCCTTGCCAGCCAGACATCGGCAGCGACCGACGACATCGCCAGGAAAATTGCCGCCATCCAGTCGGCAACCTCGCAGACCGTCGATGCCAGCGATGCGATCAGTTCCATCGTTGCGGAGGTGCAGAATTCGGCCGGTCGTATTCAGGGGGCCATGGAGAATCAGGCACGGACGGTTACCTCGATCACAGCGGCCGTCGACGAAACGGCCCTTGCCGCAGACTCGATGTCGGGTACGATCGCCGCCATTCGCGAAGCAACGGAGGATGTAACCACGGATATCGAGGAAGTGGTCAACGGGTTCCGGGAAGTGGACGGCTATCTTTCGTCCCTCAAAACCGCCACCGGCAGTTTCGTCGAGCGCCTCACAGTGGCAAACGGCTAACCGGAACCCCGCTTATCGCACACATCAAAACGCTGCCAGCCTGAGCCGACGCTCTATTCCGCGCCTTCTTCCCCGTTCTCCCCGTCCTCCGCCCTGCCGATCCGGACCGTATCCGGGGAGCGCAGATGCAGATCGCGTTGCGGGAACGGGATTTCGATTTCGTATTTGTAAAGCGCGGTGTGGAGTTCCCAATAGGCATCGGCATTCACCTTGGCGGGGCGCTTGGTCGCCTCCTCGGTCAGCCAGACGACGAGCTCGAAATCGAGGCTGGAATCGCCGAAGCCCACCAGCCACACCTGCGGCGCGCGATTCCCGCCATCGTCATAGACCCAGTCGAGCTTGCCGGCCGCTTCCAGCCCCGCCTTCTTCACCAGTTCCTTTTCTGTGCCATAGGCCACCCCGAACGGAATCCGCAGGCGCCGTCGCGCTTCGCTGAGCGTCCAGTTGGTCACCTGCGCCTTGATGAATTCCTCGTTCGGCACGAGAATATCGACATGGTCGTTGGTCGTGACCCTGGTCGAGCGAATGCTGATCTCGGTGACGAGCCCGGTGACGCCCGATTCCAGCTCGATGAAATCGCCGACTTTCACCGATTTCTCGAATAATATGATAATGCCCGACATGAAGTTGGAGAAAATCGCCTGCAGCCCGAAGCCGATGCCGACGCCGATTGCACCGGACAGCACGGTTAGAGCGGTGAGATTTATCCCCGCCGCCGACAGCGCGATAAGCACCGCGATGACCATGAAGGCGATCTTGACGAGCTGTCCCAGCAGGCCGGCGATGGATGGCGTCAGGCTCCTGGAAGCGCGCAGCCGCGCCTGCGCTGCGTCGCCGGCCAGCCGCGCGATCCAGAAGGCTATGACAATGACGAGGAACGTCGTGATGATCCGCAGCGCCGACAGGCGGAAACCCGAAATTTCGATGGCGGTGGCGTCGAGCCGCACGGTCACCGGATCGAGCCAGCCCAGAATATACAGCGCGGCTACTGTCCAGGCGAGGATGCCGACAACCTGCCGCCATGCGCCGCGCCGCATCAGCGACGCCGCGACCCGCACCACAACCAGCGCCACGAGCAGGCTGGCGGCCACGCGCAACCCGTAGCTGGGCTGGCCTAACGCGGCGAATACCGGCGCGACAATCCAGAGCAGGATTGCCGTCGCGATGGGCCAGGCTATGCGCGCCAGCACGCGCCACAGCTTGGCCAGTATCTCATTCTCTTCGTTGAGCGCGGCGAGCGCGGTGCAGCGCCGCACCGGATAGCGCGACAGCAGATAGCCGACGGCGATGGCCGCGAGGAATGCGATCAGTTGTTGCAGTGCGGCGTAGGACCAGAGGGCGTCCAGCGCGGTTTCGAATCCGTCCCGGACGACCGCCATGACATCGCCCGAAGAACTGGCCGCCTCTTCCAGCGGCTCCGTCACGGACTCTGTTGCCATCTGCGCTTCCCCTTGAATTTCAGCCATACCGGCTTCTTGGTTAGCCTATCCGCAGACACGCCAGCGCGCAAATCCTTCCCTTTCGAACACGGCGCACGACGAACCCGACGCACATTTTGCTTGAGGTGACCGCGAATCCAGCGCACCCCCGCGCCATCACGAGCGGGAGCCTCTCACCTGACCAGTATCGCCGATCCCGAACCGTTCGTCCGCCCGATCATCGCCAAGCCGGGTGAAGGCACTGGCGGCGCACTCGGCAAAACCGGCTTTGCCTGGGCGATGTTCGAATGGGCGCGCAACCCCTATTATATCCTGATCGTCATCTATGTCTTCGCGCCCTATTTCGCGCGCGACATTATCGGCGCGGACGTGCTGGCCAGTGGCGAGCTGGACGGCCTCGATCCGGAAACCGCGACGCAGACCGCCAATGCGCGCGGGCAGGCTGCCATCGCCTCCGTCACCAAATGGGCCGGGCTGGTCGCCGCGCTGACCGCCCCGTTCCTTGGCGCGGCGCTGGATCGCGGCGGCAAGCGCAAGCCGATCCTCGCCGCGCTGATCGGCATCATCGCGGTCATGTCATGGATGCTCTGGTATGCGATTCCGGGCGAGGAAGGCCTGTCGACCAGCACCATAATGATCGCGCTGGTCGTCGCCTATGTCGCCTTCACCTATTCCGAGGTCGCCCATAATTCGATGCTGACCGCCGCGGGCGACACCCGGTCCCTGCCGATGATTTCGGGGATGGGGCTGGCGCTGGGCAATTTCGCCGCGACGCTGATGTTCATGGCGCTGGTTTTCCTGTTCGTCTTGCCCGGCGCCATCCAGTGGCCTTTCGCCGAAGCCCGGTTCGGCATCGATCTCGACCGTTTCGAGCATATGCGCATCGCCGGACCGATCTGCGCCGTCTGGATCGTTCTGTTTTCGATACCGTTTTTCCTGAATGCGAAGGATCCGGGAATACAGGGTGCAAGCTGGCCCCGGGCCTTCCAAGACGGCGCGCGCGCGGTCGCGAAGACGGTGCGCGAGGCCGCGAAATATGCGCAGCTGATGAAATTCCTCATCGCGCGGATGTTCTATCAGGATGCGATGGCGGCGCTGCTGGCGCTCGGCGCGGTCTATGTCTCGCTGTTTCTGGACTGGGGCTTTCTCGAAATGATCAGCTACGCGATTTTCGCATCGGCCTGGGCGTTTTTCGGCGGTATTTTTGGCGGCTGGCTGGACACCAAAGTCGGCGTCAAACGCGCGCTAATACTCGAGATCGTTACGATGATCGCGATGCTGGTCTTCCAGCTCTCGATCACCCGCGAAACATTGATCTTCGGTGCTTTCGACAATTTCCAGGTTTGGGACGGACTGGTATTCCGAACCCTGTCCGATATCGTCTATCTGGGCTCGGTCAGCATCGTCGCGGTGACCGTAACCGCCAGTATCTCCTCCAGCCGCGCGATGCTCGTCCAGCTCGCACCGCCGGGCCGCAGCGGCGAGTTTTTTGGTCTCTATGCCATCGCCGGGACGATCACAGTCTGGATGGGACCGCTCCTTGTCGAGCTGTTCACCACCCGTTTCAACAGCCAGCGTATCGGCATGGCCTCGATCTCCATCCTGTTCGTCATCGGACTCGCTGTGCTGGTGTTTGTAAAGATGGAGGAGAAAACGGGCTGAAGGTTTTCGTGGCCGACCAGCGCGGAAGGCTGTATCACCGGAAAACCGTAATCGCTAACCGACTGGAATCGGGGTGACAGCGGACCGATTTTCTGCCAAATCGGATCGGTTTTTCACTCAAGGTGACATTTTCGCCTGCCGCGAGCAGGCGGTGGCGGTTTCCGATCGGCTATGATCGCTAAAATACGAGGTTTATGAAATGGTACAGGTAATCGCCGAAATCGGCTGCAATCACAAAGGCGATATGGAAATCGCCAAAGAACTGATCTCCGTCGCGGCGCGGGTCTGCAAAGCGGATGTCGCGAAATTCCAGAAGCGCCACAATATCGAACTGCTTTCCAGAGAACAGTATGAAACGCAGCATCCGGTGCCGGAAAACGCCTATGGCGCAACCTATGGTGCCCATCGCGAGGCGCTCGAATTCAATGTAGACCAGCACCAGGAGCTTCTGGAGCATTGCCGCTCGGAGAATATCGAATATTCGACATCGGTCTGGGATCTGACATCGGCGCAGCAGATGGCCCCGCTGAAGCCGCGCTTGCTCAAAATCCCCTCTGCCACCAATCTGCACTGGCCCCTGCAGGAATGGCTGTGCCGCCATTTCGAGGGCGAGATTCACGTCTCGACCGGCATGACGACCCAGGCGGAGATTGCCGAAATCGTCGAATTCTACGAAGGTTTCGATCGCGCCAAAGATCTCGTCATCTATTCCTGCACATCGGGCTATCCGGTTGCATTCGAGGATATCTGCCTTGGCGAAATTACGCGCCTGCGAGAAAAATATGAAGGCCGCGTCAAGGCCATCGCTTTTTCAGGCCATCATCTGGGTATCGCAGCCGATGTCGCTGCGGTCGCGCTCGGCGCGCAATATGTCGAGCGGCATTTTACGCTGGATCGCACATGGAAGGGCACCGATCACGCCGCCAGTCTCGAGCCCGACGGACTGCGCCGGCTCGTTCGGGATCTGAAAAATGTCGAAATGTCGCTTGGCCGGAAATCCCAAGACATCCTGCCGGTCGAGCAGGTCCAGCGCGACAAGCTGAAATGGCGCGAACAGGATAGCCAGGCGGCCTGACATGGGACCGACCGTCGCAGTCATTCCTGCGAGAGGCGGGTCGAAAGGCGTTCCGGGGAAAAACCTGGCCAAGGTCGGTGGCGTGCCTCTGGTCGTGCGATCGATACAGGCGGCCCTATCGGCGACCCGCATCGATGCCGTGTTTGTGTCCAGCGATGACGAGACTATTCTCGACATCGCGGCACAGGCCGGGGCCGGAAAAATCCGTCGTCCCGCCGATATTGCAGGCGATCTGGCGTCTTCCGAATCCGCATTGCTGAGCGCGCTCGAGGATCCGGCAATAGCGTCACTTTCCCCCGATCTGCTCGTCATGATCCAGTGCACGTCTCCGTTCACGAGTGCCGCGGATCTCGACAGTCTTGTTGCGACGCTAGACGATGACCGGTTCGACGCGGCGCTGACGGTTGTCGAAAATCACGGCTTCCTCTGGGCAATCGCAGAGGATGGATCGGGACGGGGGCTTAATTACGATGCACGCGAACCGCGCAAACGCCGCCAGGATTTGCCGCCGCAATATCTTGAGACCGGCGCGGCCTATGCCATGCGGGTGGAGAGCTTCCGCAAGACGGAAACGAGGTTTTGCGGCCCGGTGGGCCTCGTGCCGACATCCCACCCTAGGGTCGAAATCGACACGGTCGAGGATCTTGACCAGGCACGGGCCTTGGCGACGGCGATCGATGCGCCCGATACCCTTGTCCCGGCGCTGGCGCGGGTTCGCGCGCTGGTGACCGATTTCGACGGCGTGCATACCGACGACACCCTGTCCGTCGACCAGGACGGGCGCGAAACCGTGCGCTGCTCGCGCAGCGACGGCTTGGGGATCGAGCGGCTGCGGGCGACCGGAATGCCGATCCTCATCCTGTCGAAAGAAACGAACGCCGTTGTCGCGCGGCGCGCCGAAAAACTGAAGCTGCCGGTCATTCATGGCGAGAATGACAAGCTTGCCGCCCTGCACAAATGGGCCGACGACAATAATATCGCTCTCGGTGCCATCTGCTTCGTCGGCAATGACGTGAACGATATCGACTGTATGCAGGCCGCAGGGCTGGCAGTAGCACCACGCGATGCCCGGCGCGAGGCCCTGGCTGTTGCCGATCTGATTCTCGACAGGGCCGGCGGCAACGGTGCCGTGCGCGAAATCTGCGAGAAATTGCTGCTTGCCCGATATGACGAAACCGTCAGGTCGCGGCCCATTCAGGCCGAAAAGAAATAATCCATGAATCCGAAAAAAAATCCGCCGGACCCGGGCTTGGCAAAACCCCGACAAAACAAGCCTTTCGGGCTGGCTATCAGGGAACAGCCTCTCGCCTTCTGGGAAATGCCGGACATCCGCAAGGCGCGATGCATTTGTTGCGACAAGCAAACGTCGCACATCTCGGCCTATCCTTTCTTTTCAAGCGCGCTCTTCGCCCGGCAGATCGTTTTATGGTGCGGCAATTGCGGCTTTGGCATGGTTCCCGAGACGTCCTTCGAACTGGACGACTATTACCGTGACGAATATGCGGTCGATAATCGCGGCGATCGCGAAGCAGACCCGGAGCAGTATTTTGCCCGGATGGATTCGGACACGCCGCCCGGAAACCTCGCCCGGTATCGAAACCGCGCACGGACGCAAATCAGTCGTATCCGGAAACGCATGCCCGATATCGGCGCGATGCTCGATATCGGCTCCGGGCCCGGCTATGCGCTTAGGACGGCAGGTGCCAGAGAGAGCTTTGCGCTGGAGCACGACCGATATTCGCGCCCCTTCCTCGATCACATCGGTGCCAGGATCGTCGACTGGGATACCGTCGGCGATTTCCGCTACGACGTCATCCTGCTCTCCCACAGCCTCGAGCATTTCCAGTATGGCGATGTCCTGCCCCGTCTCACGAAGCTTGTGGACCGGCTGAACCCCGGCGGCATCTTCTATATCGAAGTGCCGCCCGGCGGACTGGGATGGAAAACCTACCACTACAAGCATGAACCGCACACGCTGTTTTTCACGCCTGAGTCCCTGCACAATATAGGCCGGAAACTCGATCTGGAGCTGCTATTGTGCCGCCCTTTGAACAAGACATATAACAAGATCGAAGATCGCGCGGATACGATTTACAACCCTCCGAAAGACAGCGCGTTCGACAATCCGCGCGGCTGCCTGACGCTGATCGCCCGCAAGCCATCGGTTTCCTCCATCGCTGGCACCGGGGGAAACCGGAACAAGGTTCGGCAACAGGAGATACGGTCGATTTCCGCGCCGCCAGCGGAACCGCGCAGCAAAACCCTTATCGTAACCATCGTCACCGATAATTTTCTGACGCTGGGAATGGTCTGGCTGGCAGCGCTGAAAAAAAATACGCCCAATCTCGACGATTTCGATGTCGTTATGCTGCATGACGATACCTACGCGCCACTCTCGAAAGCCAATCGCGACCGGCTGCGTTTCGTCTATGGCAATGTGATATTCCACAGCCCCGGTTCCGATTTTCTCAGCGACGAAATCATTGCGGCTCGACCGGGAGTGAAAACCGCCGACGCGAAGGTTCCAAGCAAAAAGGCAGCTTTTCTGAAACTGTCGATCCTGAAATACGACCAGTATGATACCGTAATCTGGCTCGATGCCGACACCATGACGCGCGCGCCGATTGACGTGCTCTTCGATATCGAGGGGCGCAAAAATCCTCGCGAGACGATCGCGGCAGTGTCCGGGGGAAAATCGCTCGGCGAACAGCGGACACGCACCCTGGTGCGCGGCCATTTCAATGCGGGTGTCATGCTGTTCGGTGGTGACTTGCTCGGCGAAGAACGCTTCGCTCTGGCGCTTGAGGAACTGGCCAAGGGCCGAACATCGCATTTGCGCGACCAGCCGATATTCAACGCTGTTTTCCGTCCTTTTCCAAAAATTTATATGCCCGATGCCTATAATTTCAAAGTGCATACGGATGACGAGGAGCTGATGCAGGCGGCATATGAGCAGGCCAAGATCGTGCATTTCATTGGCGGAGCCCGGTTCAGGCTGCTCGTCGAAGACGAATACCGCAAATATCCGCTGATCGCGGAATATCATGGCTATCGGGACGAATACGATATCCCGCTTGAGATCGGCCGCTGATGAGCAAGGAGAAATCGCGAGATTCCGATCCCGAGAATGTCGTGCCGCTGGCAAGGAAGATCGCCCGTTATCTTCCGGATATCTCGCTCGATATCTATTTCGATGTCGGGGCCAATATCGGCCAGACTGTCCGTTCCGTGCGAACAGCGTTCCCTGAAACGAAAATTTTCGCATTCGAACCTGCGCCCGATAGCTTTGCCGCGCTCGAACAGAAATGGGGAGCGGATCCTCTGGTATCCTGTCACAGTCTGGCGCTGGGTTCCACAGTGGCCACCGTGCCGATGCTGGCCCGCGGCACGGCGACCACTAACCGCATCGTCACGGAAGCCACCCGGGCTGACACCGTCGATGTGCCGATGACCACCGGCGACGTTTTTTGCAGGGGACGGCAGATCGAATATGTCGATTTCCTGAAAATCGACGCCGAAGGCCATGACATGGCCGCACTGCTCGGGTTTTCGAAACAGCTCCTGACGGGGAAAATCGGCTTTGTCGAAGTGGAAACTGGCCTCAACCCGGAGAACGACCGCCATATACCGCTGGAGAGTTTCAAGCACGTCCTCGAAGCGATGGGTTACCGGCTCTTCGACTTCAGACTTTTTCGTCTGGAGAGCCGGGACACGCTTTATCTGCGACGCTGCAACGCCGTTTTCATCAACAAGGCCTTGGCAAAGAGCAAAAACTGCTCGCAGAATTAGGTGCGGCGGAAACTTCCATACCGCCCATAGGGCTCCAGCACCGTCGCCACGAAATCGCGCTCGAAATCGATGGCGTGCACTTCGCCGATCTGCAGGTGCGTTTCACCCTTGTCGAAATAATGCATCTCGTCGGACTTGAAAAAGTCGAAACCGAATGTGGTATATTCGGTTTGTACCAGAAACTCGAGAATCTGGATCATCCGAAAGCCGGTGCTGGGGAACGGATAGGTCAGCCCTTCGCTCATCATTGCGAAGCACGGCGGCAGATAGGTGCTGGTTGCCGGATCGACCTCGAACCCCAGCCTGCCCTGGCTGAACTTTCGCACTTCCGGGAAATGCTGCGCGAAATTCTGCTTCATAATGACCGTCGCCTTCGCCACGCTCGGCCGGTGCGGAGACGCTTGGCGGTTGGCCGAGGAATACCAGAAATCGACCCGCTCGCCGAGGTCTGCCTCATAGCCTTCGATGACAAAATCGTTCAGCCGCACCACTGTTTCGAAGGAATCGATTTCCTTGCCCAGCCCGCTGCCGAGTATCGACGGCGCATTGCCGATAAGCGCAACGGGGCCCTGCGTCAGCCGCTCAAGGCAGCGGTTGAAATTCGCATAGATCGGCGCGGCTTCGGGATTCTGGTGCGCAACATGCCGACCATCGAGCAGCAGCGTATCCGCCGGGTCGCGCGCCTGCCCCGCCCGATACTCGTCGGTTATGGCACGGCACCGGCGATAAACCTCGCCCAGCGCCGCCGACGCTTCCCCGCCCCTGCCATGACGCGCATGGGCAAAGGCGCGCATCGCATCGACCCAGACGGTATCGTCGGTTTCGCCCTGGCAATCGTCCAGCCAGTCGAGCGCCTCGCGGTCCCGGTCCAGATAGACAAGCGCCCGGGCAAGCGCGGATCGCGCATTTTGATCGTCGGGTTTCAGCGCGAGCAACTCCACGCAATTATCCAGCATGGCGTCATAATTTCGCAGCCGTTCCGCCACTTGCGCCGATTTTTTCCAGAAGCTGCGATCGCCCGGAAACCGCATTTTCAGCTGTCCGCAAAACGCCGCCGCTTCGGCAAATTTTCCCGCGCCGAATTTCGCGTTGAGCAGCCGGTGATAGTCGGGTGCCTGGCCGGTCAGCCGGGCAATGTCGGTATGGATGGCCTCGGCTTTCGCGCTCTCGCCGCGGGTGACGAAATGATCCGCCCTCAACCGGAAATAGGCAAGCTGGGTGCGATCCTCCAGACGCTCTTCCTCGGACTCATCGAAATGCCACTCGCCGGCCTCGAACCTGTATCGCCACGTATCGCTTTCGAGGGGCCTGGACTCGGGAAACTGCGCAAGATACTCATCGGCGGATCGTATGGCCCTCGTCAAATCTCCGCGTTTGCCGAATAGCTGCAACCTCGCACGCACCAGGCCGGGGCGCTCCCCGGAAGCCGTGCGCAATTTTTGCATCGTCTGTTCGGCTTCGCGATACAGCAACGCATCGTTCTGGGCCGTCGCGAGGTGCGACCGAAAAACCGGGCCGGAATGGATCGCGCCGAGTTCTTCCCAGAGCGCGACCCGGTCTCGGGGCGAGGCGAGCTTGTCCATAATCCGGCCGAACAGCCGCGCTGCGGTCTTCGACGAGCCGGTCCTTGTTGCCAGCAGATTTGCGGCCAGCACATCGAAGCCCAGCTCCCGCAAATGTCCGGCGAGATCGAGTATTGCCCCGGTGTCGAAACTCCGGGCAAGAACCACAGAGCACAGGGCAAGACGATAGGCACCGTTTGCCAGGTAAGGCGAAAGTGCAGCGAGGCCGTCCGCAAAATCGGGCGAGCCATGCGGTGTGTTCTGCGAAAGCGCAAAAATGGCGCGCCAGACGTTGCCGTTTTCCACGAATGCGGCTGCGGCCTCGCCGTTTCGTTCGTTCCGTGCCTCGTCCGTGCCCTGTTTCAGCCATGATCCGACGACCTTCCTGTCATCGGCAAATACTGGCGCAGCGGCTTCGCCGTCGGCGATGTTCCGCTGCTCCAGCGCATCGTACAACGCGGTAAGGCGCCCGTCCCGATGGCCGATAAAGTGCGCCAGCCCCAACGAAAGTTGGGGCGGGCTACAGGCCTGATTTCGATCGACGATATCTTCGATCCAGCTGCGAAGAGGACGGCGATCGACCGGCTGCTTTTTGAGCATCGCGCGCAAAACGCCATGCGCCAGCGGATCGCCGAGCAGACAATGGTAGAACGGAGTCGGGTCGCGCCCGCAAAGACCGAACGCTTTGGGCAGGAACCACGGGCGCAGATCCTTCGCGACCGCAATGATCGGTTCCCGTTCCTGATCCGCAAACGCCCGGTCGAAATCGCATTCCGCGAAGGCCTGGCCGATTTCCAGCCGCGCGCGTTCCCTGTCCCTGCCCTCGAGTGTTTCGGCCTGCCGCAGCAGTTCGAAAATAAGGAGAAAATTGCTGCTCCCCCGCATTTTTTTTCGCAAGCCCGAGGCCATCGCAGCAGGGTCGGTACCGCTGTCGAAATACCGGGGAACGTCCGGTCTTGCGGCACTAGCGGGGAGCTCACGGGCAACCGTGGATCCCGACAGCCTGAAAAGCCTCACCATGAGCCTGTCCGTCCGGGAAAAATCGTCCCGTTGCTCCGCCGCCGCGCAGACCTCCCGCCAGCGTTGGGGGCTTTCAGCAAGCCATCCGCCCTTCTCGATAATCCGCTCGAGCAGCCTGTGCGCCTCCGGGATACTGCCCAGAATGGCGAGAAAAGGATCGAATCCTTCGCCATCTTGCGGCATCTCGCGCAAAATTTGCCAGGTCGGCAGATACTGGGCGATATTCACAAGCCCGAGCCGGGTTTCCAGGCTGAAAGGCCCGGTCAGCGGCAAATTCGTCAGCGAGTCCGAAACCGACCAGGTCACGTCTCTTCGATAGCGAGACGGTGTCGGCGGAAGCCGCAGCAACAGCGCGCGCGCAGCCGCGACCCACCCCGCCGTATCGTCGGCCCGACCGCAAGCGAACAGGGAATCGGTCCATGCTTCGGCCGATGGCATGTCGGGGATCGACCAGAACGGATCGAACGACGGACCCGATCTCTTATCGTACAGATGCACGGCCCTGCAATCCTTTCGCGCGACGGGTGCTCCGGAAACGGGCGGCATCCGGCATTTACTGGCTGGCTGGCCATATCGCCGCCTGAATAGCAGCGACGCCCTTTTTTGCAACCGCGCGAGACCCGCCGTCCGCAACCGCCAGAGACACGCTCGACAAGCGCAAAAGACCGCTGCCCGCTGGCGGAGAGGGTGGGATTCGAACCCACGGTACGCAAAGCGCACAACGGTTTTCGAGACCGCCCCATTCGACCACTCTGGCACCTCTCCGCGAGGATAGCTGTTTCCGGCGCTGGCACGCCAAACGGGCCGTTCAGGCGGCGCGCTCTAGCCGATCCGCACATGCTTGCCAACCCGCGAACTTGCCACGGCGAATCTCCGCCCCTACATCTGTCATGCAATGAACAATTCTATCCCCTCGATGATGGATCGCGGCACACTCGGCAAGGGTGCCCCGCCGGTCGCCCATGCCAATTTCAATATCGGCGATGTCGTGAAGCACCGCATGTTCGAATTTCGCGGCGTTGTCTTCGATATCGATCCGGTCTTCGCCAATAGCGAGGAGTGGTACGAATCGATCCCGCAGGATCTGCGCCCGAAGCGCGATCAGCCCTTCTATCATCTGCTCGCCGAAAACGAGGAATCGAGCTATGTTGCCTATGTCAGCCAGCAGAATCTGCTGCAGGACGATAGCGACGAACCGATAGATCATCCGGCCATCGGCGGTATTTTCGATAATTTTGCCAAAGGCCGCTATAGCTTGCGGCCCGAACACAGGCACTGATTTGCGTTTCCGGAAATAGCGGGAGTATTGAGCATGGCCATGGCAGCCGCATCGGCAATTCCCGCAGGCGAGGCGGTATCGCGTCCTTCCGGGCTCCTCGCTTATTCCGAGCTGCACCGCGCCCTCTTCGAAGTCGCGACACTACCGCTGGCAGCGCCGCTATTGCTCTCCGCACCGCGCGGAGACGGACATCCGGTGATGGTGCTTCCCGGCTTCATGACCACGGACCGTTCGACGCGTATCCTGCGGCGCTATCTGCGGCGGCTGGGCTATGACACCTATCGCTGGGATCTGGGCCGCAATCTTGGTCCGCGCGCCGTCGGCGTGAATGGCGAGAAGCTGTTCGGGAAAATCCGTTCGATTCACGAGGCCACCGGCAAGAAAATAAGCCTTGTCGGCTGGAGCCTTGGCGGCGCGCTGGCCCGCCATGCCAGCGTTCATATGGGCGACGCCACGATACGGCAGGTCATTACGCTGGGCTCGCCCCTGCGCGGCAACGGTCGGGCGACGAGTGTGTGGCGTGTTTATGAAGCCGCCACAGGCGAAAAGATCAGCAACGAACGCGTCCGTCAGCAAATGTCGGAGATAGCGGGCGTACCCCAAGTCCCGACGACTGCCATTTACTCCAAAGCCGACGGCGTCGTGCCCTGGCAGAACTGCCAGGTTGCGGAGAGCGCCATTTCCGAGAATGTCGAAGTTTATGGCAGCCATTGCGGACTGGGCGCGAATGGCACGGTATTGCTCGCCATCGCCGATCGGCTCTCCCGGAAAGAGGGGGAGTGGTCGCCCTTCGCGCCGACCGGCATCCATGCCAGACTCTATCCTTCCGCGCGCTAGCTCGCCCCCGCTTTCTTCCGCCTGGCCGGAGCCTGCTTCTTCTTTGCCGAAGTGCGCTTGCGCTTCGGTGCGATCAGCGCCTTCTTCAGTTCCTCGAACGCCTCGCGGAAGGCCGCGGCCAGATTCTCCGGGTCGCCGATCTGGCTTCGGTCACCGGTAAAGGATACGCAAATCGCGCCATTGTAACTATAGACCGGCACGATCAGCCCCATCCCGTCGAACACCGGCCCGACGCCATATTGATCGATCAGTTTCGCGCCCGCGAAATAGAGTGGCATCGGCGGGCCCGGCACATTGGTAACGATGCAATTGAAGGTCGGGCTGTGCATATTGGCGATGCCGGCGCGGGTATAGAGGCGCGCGCCCAGACCCATCAGACCGCCCGGTGCCATTTCGCTGAAGCGCGCCAGATTGCGGGCACCGATGGCATGAGTGAGTTTCTTCGATTTCTGCGTGCGCTCATGAACATAGCGCAGCCGTTCGACCGGGTCTTCGACACCCGAACCCAGATTGACGATCATTGCCGACACCTGGTTGCCGAGCGCGCTTTTCTCGTCTTCTGTCCGCACCGAGATCGGAGCCATCGCCAGCAGGTCTTCCTTCGGCAGGTCGTCTTTCGACTGGAGATATTTCCTCAAGCCCCCGCCGACGATCGAGAGGATTACATCATTCACCGTCGCCCCTTCGACCGCGTTCTTGATCGCCTTGACCTCTTCCAGATCGAAACGGAGGCCGTCGAACACCCGGTGCGCCGAGACCGTGCTGTTGAGAAGCGTGTTGGGAGCATTGGCATCCGACGGCAGACCCAGTTCGCGACGCCACAGTCCGGCAGTGGCTTTCGCCATCCCCGGCAGACTGCGCGCGACGATATCGGCGACCTTGAAGGGCTGCCGCACGGCATTGACCTGCGCACGGATCAGGAGTTCGGCCTCGCCCGGCCCTTTTTCGGGCTTCCAGTCCATGCCGAATTCGCGCGGCGGGGCATCGGGGGTGAGGTCGTGGATGGCCGTGGTCATCTCGACGCCCGACATACCGTCGATCGCCGCATGGTGCACCTTGGAAAGCAGCATGATGCTGCCCTTGGGAATGCCTTCGACATTGTCGAGGCCTTCGATAACCGTGAACTCCCAGAGCGGTTTGGTCATGTCGAGCGGGCGCGAATGGAGCCGCGAGGCCAGGATACAGAGCTGCCGCCAGTCGCCCGGTTCGGGCAGCGCGATATGCCGGACATGATACTCCAGATCGAAATCGTCCGCCTCGACCCAGTAAGGATGGTCCAGATCGAACGGCACGCGGACCAGCTTACGCCGGAAAGCCCAGGCCCCGTCGAGGCGGGATTCGATAAAATCGAGCACTTCCTTGAAACGAAGCTTGCCATTGGGCGAGGTAGAGGGATCGTAGATTGCCAGCGAACCGATATGCATCGGGCTGTTGGGCTGTTCCATATAGACGAAGCTGGCGTCCATCGCGGATAATTGTTGCAAGGCGGCTCTCCTCTTTTTCTTTCGGGGGATAGCACGCGGCAAAAGATTCGCGAAATGGTAACGCGCGATTGCTTCCTATCGGGACACAATCACTGCGGCTTCCGCCACATTGGCTCCAGAGGCGGGCCGCCCGGCCCCGCATCGAAATAGGCGACATGCTCGAAACCATGCGCGGCATAGAGCGCATGGTTGCGCGGGTTGGAATTTTCCAGATAGGCGGGCAGACCTGCTTCGTCGCACGCCGCCAGCATCGGTGCGAGGAGGGAGCGGCCGACGCCCTTCCCTTGCGCGGCCGGCCGCACGGCAATCATATAGAGATAAATGTGCGGTTCCTTGGGATGATGCTCGGCCATATTCGCCTCGCAAACCATACCCCTGCGCAAGACGCCAATACCACCGTGTCGCATCATGTGCCACGCCGTGCTGATCTGCCCCATAAGCGGCATGTCGTTGCTCTCGCCCGGCAGCAGCCACATCGTCGCACCGTCATCGCCCGCGAGATGACAAACGCCGCGTGGCAGATAGATATCCCGTGCCTCCCGCCCGAAAACAAGCGGTAGCGCCCGTTTGTTGCTGAATATCCAGTTTGTGACAGGATCGTTCTGGAACGCGTCGCCAGTGATTGCCCCGATGGTCCGCCAGTCGGATTGGGAGGCTTGGCGGATGTTTTTTGGCAGCTCGATATTCGATATGTCCATCTTCGATTGGCCTCTCTTTGCGGGACAGTTTATACCGTTCCCCGGCGGACGGCGATGAGAAAACGGGAGCGCAGTATGACCGATCATATACGACACAGCATTGGAAGCGTCCGGCCCTATCTCCATGGACAAAAGGAGCTTGTCGGCTTTCTGGAAGAGGTATTCGACGCGACCCAACTGGAGCGCCATGAGTTCGGACCGGAGAGCTTCCATGTCGAATTGCAGGTCGGCGATTCCGTGATTGCTCTGGAGGCCGGGGAATTGCCGGACGATATCTCGCCCTGGCGAACTCTATCTATGTCTATGTCGAGGATGTCGATACGGTTTTCGCCAAGGCAATGCACCGCGACGTAACCTCCATCCAGCCGCCGACGGACAAACCCTATGGCGAGAGGCAGGCGGGTTTTAAGGATATGGCGGGCAACACCTGGTGGGTCGGGACATATAAGGGCTGAAAACAGGCACCCCATCCCATTCCGGCACAGCAATCATTTGACACGCGCCGCCCCTCCGCCGCACTCTCCAAAGAAAAGAAATGAGAGGACGAGCGATGGCTGAAAACAGCACCACATTCGAGGACGAGCCCGAAGTCACAATGGCGCTGGGGCCGCTGGTCGGTCTGGCGCGGGAGGATTTTGTCGGCGGAATTGCGATGATGCTGCGCCAGACGGCAAGCGACCCGCAAAAGGCGATTAAGCATGCGCGCAATTTCTCCGAGGATGTTATCCAGATCATGACGGGCAAGTCCGAGCTGGAGCCTAACAAGAAGGACCGGCGCTTTATGGACGCGGCCTTCCATTTCAATCCGTTTTACAAGGCCGGCATGCAGTATTTTCTCGCGGTCGAGAAGAACACCAAACACTGGATCGACGATCTCGAGCTCGATGCGATCGAGCGCGACCGCGCATCCTTCATCTCGCAGATCGTTATCGATGCGCTTGCGCCAACCAATACGCTCGCTGGCAACCCGATGGCGCAGAAACGGGTGATCGACAGCGGCGGGATGTCGCTGATCAAGGGTCTGAAAAATGCCTATCGGGACATGACGCAAAATAACGGCATGGTCAGCCAGGTCGACAAAAAGCCGTTCAAGCTCGGTGAGAATGTCGCCTGCTCGCCGGGGGCTGTCGTGTTCCGCAATGAGATCATGGAGCTGATCCAATACGCCCCGGCCACCGACGAGGTGCATGAAATCCCGCAGCTCACCATCCCGCCGCAGATCAACAAAATGTATATCAACGATCTTTCGCCTGAAAAAAGCGTGGTGAAGTTCCAGGTCGATCACGGCATCCAGACTTTCGTCATATCCTGGCGCAACCCGACCGGCGATCAGGGTAACTGGGGCATGGATGCCTATGTAGATGCCTGTATCGAAGCGCTCGATGTCGTGCAGGAAATTACCGGGTCCGACACGGTGAATGTCTCGGGCGGGTGCTCGGGTGGGCAGACGATGTCGGTGCTGCTGTCGAAGCTGGCGTCGGAGAGGGACGACCGGATAGGCGCGGCGACGATGATGGTCTGCGTGCTGGAGCCGAAACCAGGCGATACCGAAGCAAGCTCGCTGGTATCGGAGAACGGTATCGCGCTTGCCAAGCAGCGCGCAGCGAAGAAAGGGGTGATCGAGGGAAGTTCCCTGGCGCGCGGCTTCGCGTGGCTGCGGCCCAACGACCTGATCTGGAACTATGTCATCAATAATTATCTGATGGGCGAAGACCCGCCGGCCTTCGACGTGCTGTTCTGGAATGCCGACGCGACCAACCTGTCGGCGACACTGATGGGCGATTTCCTCGATCTGTTCGAGGCGAATGCCTATGCCGAGCCGGGAACATACGAGATTGCCGGACACACGGTCGATCTCACCAAAGTCAAAAGCGATATCTTCATTCTGGGCGGCGTGACCGATCACATCACCCCCTGGCGCGCCTGCTATCGCTCGACGCAGCTGTTCGGCTCGAAGAATGTCGAGTTCGTGCTTTCGCATTCGGGCCATATGCAGGCGATCCTGAACCCGCCGGGCAACCCCAAAGCGCGCTATTATAAATCGAAAAAATCCGGAAAACCGCCCAAATCCGTGGATAAATGGATGGAGGGCACCGAAGAAATCGCCGATAGCTGGTGGCCTTACTGGATGGAGTGGCTACAGAGCCGCTCCGGCAACAAGAAGCCCGCGCCGAAGACCGTGGGAAGCAAAAAGAACCAGGCGATGGAGAATGCGCCGGGGATGTATGTTCTGGAATAGGATCTGTCAGGAAAATACTCGTCATTGCGAGCGCAGCGAAGCAATCCGGAGCACCCGGATGAAGTCGCCAGCCGCTCTGGATTGCCGCGTCGCTTCGCGTCTCGCAATGACCGTGAATGAATAGGGGATAATCATGCCCAAAACCAAATCCCGCGAACCATCCTACAGCCTCGAAACCATCGATGGCCGCCAGCTGCGCGTCGCGCATTGGAAATATGAGGGGCCACCGAGCGGCAATCTGCCGCTGCTGTTCTTCAACGGCATCGGCGCGAATATAGAACTGGTTGCGCCGTTCGCCGAAGACATGGACGATCGCGATTTCCTGATTTTCGACATGCCGGGAATCGGCGGATCGCCGGAACCCGCCATTCCCTATAATGCGATTCTCATGGCGCGGATTTCCGCGCTGTTGCTGGATCGCTTCGACATGCCACTGGTCGACGTCATGGGTGTCAGCTGGGGCGGCGCAATGGCGCAGCACTTCGCGCTCCAGCATGGCAGCCGCGTCAACCGGCTGATCCTCGCCGCTACGACGGCGGGGATGCTGATGATACCGGGCAAGATAGCCTCGCTCCGCAAAATGGCCGATCCGCGCCGCTATATCGATCCGAACTATATGCGGCGCAATTTCGAGACGCTCTATGGCGGCTCTGCCGACGGCAAGAGCGATCATGCGGGTCGCATGAAGCCGCCCTCCAAAATCGGCTATTTCTATCAGCTGCTGGCCATGGCGGGATGGACAAGTGCGCCTTTCCTGCCGTTCCTGTCGAAACCGACGCTCATCATGATGGGCGGTTCCGACAAGATCGTGCCGGTTATCAACGGCAAATTTCTCCGGACGCTAATCCCCAATAGCGAGCTGATAATACTGGAGGGCGGCGGCCATCTCTTCATGCTCAGCCACCGCGAGGAATGCCTAACGGTAATCCGGGAATTTCTGGGCCGGGACAGGGACGCAGACAAGGCCGAGGCCGCCTGATTTTCTGCGGGTGCATCGGTTGACATAGCCGCCGCTATCCCATAATTGCCCCTCTTTCCCGCCCTCGGGCTTGGCCGTGGCCGATTCTGTGCGCGACAGCAAAACAAAGAGAAGCAGGAACTATGTTCGCAATAGTGCGCACTGGCGGCAAACAGTATCGCGTCACCGAGGGTGACGTCATTGCCATTGAAAAGATCGCGGGCGATGCCGGCGATGCCGTGGCGTTCGACGATGTGCTGATGGCCGGTGAGGGCGACAGCATGAAGGACACCAAGGACCTCAAGGTCAATGCCGAGATCCTGGAACAGGGCCGCGGCGAGAAGGTCATCGTCTTCAAAAAGCGCCGCCGCCAGAATTACCGCCGCCGCAACGGCCATCGCCAGTATCTGACGACGCTGCGCATCACCGGCATCGGCGACAAATCGAAGAAGGCTGCCCCGAAGAAAGCCGAAGCAAAGACGGACGATACGGAAGCCAAAGCAGCACCGGCCGAGGCCAAAGCAGCGCCGTCCGAGAAGGCCCCGGCAAAGAAAGCGCCTGCCAAGAAGGCGGCGACTTCCAAAGGCGCTGATACCAAAGCACCTGCAAAGAAGGCTCCGGCAAAAAAAGCTGCTGCCAAAAAGACAGACGATAAGGACGCGTAACCATGGCACATAAGAAAGCAGGCGGTTCCTCGCGCAACGGTCGCGATTCCAACCCCAAATATCTCGGTGTGAAGAAATTCGGCGGCGAGAGTGTCGTTGCCGGCAACATTATCGTGCGCCAGCGCGGCACCAAATGGATTCCGGCGGACAATGTCGGTCTCGGTCGCGATCATACGATTTTCGCGCTCTGTGACGGCAAGGTCGCGTTCAAAAAGGGACGGAACAACCGAACCTATGTGGGCGTGGCAATGGCCGAAGCGGCGGAATAGGAACAGGCGATAACGGGCTGTTCCAGGGATGGGCAGCCCGATGGTTCCGGAAACGGGGCCGCTTGAGGGAGACGGGCTGACCCGGTCTCCCTTTTTTACGATCTCCCTCATATGAGTGTCACGGTGTTCCGTTACAGGCGGAACCATCGGGGGCGCATGGAGAGAGACATGTTTGCCATTGCCAGAAGACTGTTGCTGAGACCGGGGTGGATCGAGGATGCGCCGGAGCTTGCGAAGGCGATTGCCGATGAGCGGATCGTTCGCAATCTGGCGACCGCGCCCTGGCCCTATGCGCTCAAGGATGCCGAAGACTTCCTCTCGCGCCCGACGGACTTGCGCCATCCGAATTTCCTGATCACCGACCGGATCGAACAGCCGGGGCGGATTATCGGCGCTGTCGGCTTTCACGATTGCGAGGGCGCGCCGGAAATCGGCTACTGGCTGGTGCCGGATCGCTGGGGCGAAGGCCTCGTCGCCGAGGCAGGCCATGCCGTGCTGGAAAATGTGCGCGTTGGCTTGGGCTACAGGCGCGTCGTCTCCGGCCATTTCACGGACAATCCGCGTTCGGGCCGGGTACTCGAAAAGCTCGGCTTCCAGCGCTACAGCACGGCCCCGCGCCACTCGAAGGCGCGCGGCGGCGAGGTCGAGTGCGCGCTGTTCGAGCTGGATTGCGAGGGCGATGTGGAGAGCGAGACCCCGTTTATGGTGCCGAAACTGGCGGCGTAAAAAAAGTCCTCCCCAGCGCGAAGCGCACTGGGGGAGAATTTGAATTATGCCGCCATCGCCCTCTCCGGCTCCGCCCTAGGCATCACCGCCGCTTCATAGTCGCTGTCCGTCAGCCGGATCAGCGCGCGGTCGTCATGGTTCCAGGGATGGAATCCCGGCATGAAATAGGCGAGCCAGGGCTTCAGCGCGCGGCGCAATTGGCCGGGTTTGCCCCACAGATACCGGTTGATGCGCGCGAACGCCCTGAAGCCGGTAATGCCGTCCTGCCGCAGCAAGTCGCGCATCCCGCGCACGCGGCGTGGCCAGAACATCATCGTCACGAGCAGCATGACGCGCGATTTGACCGACCAGCGCTTCCAGCGCGTCCAGTCCTTCGTCGCGTGCATCCAGGTATCGAACGCGACGCCCTTATGCTCGATCTCCTCGATCGCGTGCCAGCGCCACAAATCGCCCCATTCCTGTTCCGCGCCATGCAGCAGATCGGGATCGGACAGGAACTGGTGAGCGAGAATCGCGGTGTAATGCTCAAGCGCCATCGTGACGCACAGATCGACAATCGGCGCACGGTTGCTTGTCGCTGCCAGCGATTCATCGACGACACGCTCAAGCTCTGACACATCGTATCCGGCCTCTGACACCTTGCGGTTGAATGCGACATGCTCGCGGCTGTGCATCACTTCCTGCTGGACAAAGGCACGGATTTCACCGGCCAGCTTGGGCGGCACGCCATCGCGATGCGCCTTCACGGCTTCCACGAAATAGGCCTCGCCCTTCGGAAAGGTCACCGACAGCGCATTATAAAAAGCCGTGGCGATGGGATCGTTGTTCATCCACCAGCGGCTTTGCTTCGCCTCACGACCGAAGCGTCTGTCTCTTGGCGTGATTGTCAGGTCGACAGGGGTTTTATTTGTGTTCATGGTTGCGACTCCGTTGAACTGACGCGTTGTGCAATGCACCATAAATGATTGTTACTTACATAGATGTCAATAGTGAAAAAACGCCTGACCCCCGAAGAAAGCCGTTCCGCCGCGTTGCAGGCCGCGCGCGAACTGCTGATCGAGACCGGCCCGCAATCGGTGACGCTGAAAGCCGTTGCCGGACGGATCGGGCGGACGCACGCCAATCTCCTGCATCATTTCGGATCGGCCTCGGGGCTGCAAAAGGCGCTGGCCGGCTATCTGGCCGAAACCATCTGCGACACGATCGGCGAAGCCGTCCATAAATCTCGCGCGGGCGAAGGTACGCCCCGCGATATCGTCGATCTCACCTTCGATGCTTTCGACAAGGAAGGCGCGGGTGCGCTTGCCTCCTGGATGCTGGTTTCCGGCAATGAGGACGCGCTCGACCCGATCGTCGAGAAAATCCACGAACTCGTCGACGAGCTCGGCGAGGGCGGCCATGAGGACCGCACCCTGCATGAGGACACGCTGGAGCTTGTTCTTCTCGCGCTCGGCGATGCCTTGATGGGGCGGCAGCTTTCCGGCTCGCTGGGCCTGAAACGCGATACGGGCCGCGACATTGCCGAACGCGGCCTGATCCAGTCGATGGAACGCTGGAAATCCGAACACGCCTGAGCCGCCAGACCTCCGGGAGTATTGCGCGCGCGAGGGATTTCCGTCCCGTGCAAAATTGTCACACCATGAGCAAAATCGACGGAATTCCGGGTGCCGTGTCGCCAGAGCTTGCGTCTCGCCGTCGCCTTGTTGCAATTGGACGCAAGTCGGTTCGATAACGAAATGACGTGCAGGAGAGAGAAACATGATGAAACGCACATTGCTTTGCACCGCCGGACTTGCGGCCCTTGCGTTGCCCGCAGTCGCCCATGCCCAAAATGACGACGCGCCCGAAGCGCGCAACGACAATGTGATCATCGTGACCGCGACGCTGCGCGAAGCGGACGTGCAGGATATCCCGATCGCGGTGACCGCGGTCAGCCCGGAACAGCTCCAGCGGCAGGGCATCAACGATATCCGCGCGCTCGGCGATGTCTCTTCCAGCTTTAACATCCAGTCTTCCCAGACCGAAAGCCAGGGAACCTCGATCCGCCTGCGCGGCGTCGGCACGACCGGCAACAATATCGGCCTTGAAAGCTCCGTCGGCGTATTCATCGATGGTGTCTATCAGTCGCGTCCCGGCGTTGCGCTCGGCGATCTCGTCGATGTCGAACGTCTCGAAGTTCTGCGCGGGCCGCAGGGTACGCTGTTCGGCCGCAACACCTCTGCCGGTGCGCTCAACATCACGACCCGGCGACCGGACCTGAACGAGTTCGAGGGTTTCGCGAACGCGTCTTACGGCAATTACAATTTCGTCAATGTCCAGGGCGGCGTCAGCGTCCCGCTGGTGCAGGACAGCCTCGCCTTCCGGGCCACCGGTTCCTATCGCTATCGCGAGGGTTATCTCGACAACGAATTCACCGATACCGAGAGCCACAATCGCGATCGCTATGTCGTTCGCGGCCAGATGCTGTGGGAACCGACGCCCGATATCAGTCTGCGGATCATCGGCGATTACCAGCATACCGACGAGAATTGCTGCGATGCCGTTATATTGCGGGAGACCGAACTGGTCGCTGCCGGCGCATTTGCCGCCTACGGTCTGCCCAATGACGGCGTGGTCAGTTCCGGCTTCCCGGCCCTGGAAGAACTCGTGGCTTCCTCGCAGGGCTTCGTGAATAATATCGAGCAATGGGGCATTTCCGGCGAACTGAAATGGGATTTCGGCGGTGCCGAACTTACCTATATCGGCGCCTATCGCGATTTCGAAGGCGTCTCACGGCAGGACGATTTCACCGGCCTGCTGACCTACTCGGTGGCCGGGGCAACCGATCCGACAGCTCAGCCGCTTGTCGATACGATCCAGACTCAGACGCATGAACTGCGCTTGCAGGGCTCGTTCTTCGATGACCGGATCGACTGGCTGATCGGCGGGTTCTATTCCGACGAAAACATCGAGGAGAACACATCGCTGACACTCGGGCGGGACTATCAGCGTTCGGTCGGTGCCAATCTGTTCCCAACGCTCGGCCTCGCGCTAGGCCCGAATCCGCTTCAGGCTTTCACGGCCTTCGGCAATGGCGGCGTACCAGTCGATGCCGCCGGTGCGACGGCCAACAATCTGTATAATCAGGAAGGCGAGTCCTTCTCGGTGTTCACCCACAATGTTTTCCGCCTGTCGGACCAGATCAGTTTCACTCTGGGTGCGCGCTATACCGACGAAACCAAGGATGGCTCTTACCAGCAGCTTTCCGCATCGAACCCTGCGTGTCTGGCGATTGCCAACGCTCTTGTCGGCGGGCCGGGATCGGTTCCGATTCCTGCGGCGCTCGCCGGGCTGGGCGGCCCGGCACTGGCCTTGACCTGCTTCCCGTTCGCTACACCCGCCGATACGCCGTTCGCGGCTTTTCTGCCGCTCCCGCGAACCTTCGACGACACGTTCGAGGACGAAGAGCTGACATACGTCGTCAACATAAATTATGAGCCGAACGACGATCTGCTGTTTTACCTCAGTCATTCTCACGGGTTCAAATCCGGCGGGTTCAACCTCGATTCATCGGCAGCGGTTGGCGGTGCCGACCCGAGCTTCCTGTCGGAAGAAGTCGATGCCTATGAATTCGGCATCAAGTCCGAGCTCTGGAACGGCGATGTCCGTGCCAATTTCGCACTTTTCTATATGGATCTGTCGAATTTTCAGGTTCTGGAATTCACCGGCATCCAGTTCCAGACCTTCAATGTCTCCGGTGCCGAATCGGTCGGTGCCGAACTCGAACTCAACGCGCAATTTTCCGATTATATCAGCGGCAATATGGCGTTGACCGTCGTCGATGCGAAATATGACGACGAGTGCGATTTCGGCGGGACGCTCGCCGCAGCGACGGGGCTGTGCGGTGCAAGGCTGACCAATGCGCCGGTCTTCACGGGCTTGTGGGGATTGACCTATGACGGGCCAATCAACGACTCCGGCTGGGGCTTCCTCGCCAACATGAATGTGCGCTTCGAGACCGAGCGCCGGACGGCGACCAACCCCCTGGACGGTCCATTGCCGGTGCCGAACGATATTCAGGAATCCAACGTTAAGGTCAACGCCCGGCTCGGCCTTACAACGCCGGACGAACGCTTCACCTTCGAAATCTGGAGCACGAATCTCGGCGATACGCGCACCCGCAGCATCACCGCGAATACGCCGCTGCGCGGCCTGACCGGCTTCCGTTCGCGGATTGCCTTCCCCGAAGACCCGCGCTTCTACGGCGCGACGATCCGGGCGCGGTTCTAGAGGCAAATCACTGTCTCTGCAGGCAGGGCGGCGTCACCCATCCGGTGGCGCCGCCCTTTCTTTTTGTGCGGCGCACAAATTCTGGCCAACCCGCCGCTCCTGCCCTACATCCCCTCCCATGCATTTTCTCGATCAGGCCAAGATACATCTGCGCTCCGGAGCGGGCGGGCCCGGCGCTGTCAGCTTCCGGCGGGAGAAATATATCGAGTTCGGCGGGCCGGACGGCGGCAATGGGGGCAAAGGCGGCGATATCGTCTTCGAGGCGGTTGCCGGGCTGAATACGCTGATCGATTTCCGCTACACCCAGCATTTCCGCGCGCCGCGCGGCAAGGGCGGCGCGGGCAAGAACCTGACCGGCGCAGGCGGCAAGGACATGATCGTCAAGGTACCTGTGGGAACACAGATACTGACCGAAGACAGGGAAGTGGTGCTCGCCGATTTCACCAAAGTCGGGCAAAGCAAAACCCTGCTCACCGGCGGTCAGGGCGGACGCGGCAATCTCTCCTATAAAAGCTCGACCAACCGCGCCCCGCGCCAGCATCAGCCCGGCGAACCCGGCGAGGAACTGGCTGTCTGGCTGCGGCTGAAACTGATTGCCGATGCCGGGCTGCTGGGGATGCCGAATGCGGGAAAATCGACCTTTATCAATCTCGTTTCCAACGCCAGGGCCAAGGTCGGAGCCTATCCCTTCACGACGATCCACCCGAAACTCGGCGTCGTTCAGCATAAGCGCCGCGATTTCGTCATCGCCGATATTCCGGGCCTGATCGAGGGCGCGGCGGAAGGCGCGGGGATCGGCGACCGGTTTCTGGGTCATGTCGAACGCTGTCAGGTGCTGCTGCATCTGGTCGATGGCGCGGGCGACGATCCGGTCGGTGCGTGGCGAACGGTGCGCGACGAGCTGGAAAACTATGGCGCGGGGCTGGCCGACAAGCCCGAAATCATCGCGCTCAACAAGACCGACATATTGGGCGACGAACTGACTGGAGCCTTTGTCGCCGAACTGGCCGAAGCCAGCGGCAGCCCGGTGCTGCCGCTATCCGGCGCAACCGGCGCGGGGCTCGACGCCGTGCTCGACAGCCTGCTGGAAAAGATCGGCCCGAATGCGCATACGGGGGATGACGAAACCAGCGACGACGAGGAAACATGGACGCCCCTGCCCTGACCGCCAACCGCTTCGACCGTGAGCATTGCCCAAGGCTGATCGTCAAGATCGGCTCGGCGCTGTTGGTCGGCGAGGACGCCACTGTACGCACCGGCTGGCTCGAAACCCTCGTCGCCGATGTCGCGCAGCGTCGGCAGGACGGCCAGCAGATCGTCATCGTCTCGTCGGGTGCCGTCGCGCTGGGCGCGCGCCTGCTCGGCCTCTCGCATGGCGGGCGCAAGAGCCTCGACGACGCGCAGGCCGCTGCCGCCGCCGGACAGATCGCGCTGGCGCAATGCTGGGCGGAGCTGCTCGGACATCACCGCATCAATGCCGCGCAAATTCTCGTCACGCTCGGCGATCTCGAAAACCGGCGGCGCTATCTCAACGCATCGGAGGCGCTCGACCGGCTGCTCAACCTCGGCGCGGTGCCGATCGTCAATGAGAATGATTCAGTGGCGATGGCGGAAGTGCGTTTCGGCGACAATGACCGTCTCGCCGCGCGGGTCGGGCAGGCTAGCCGCGCCGGCGGCGTCGTGCTGCTGTCGGATGTCGAGGGACTCTATACCGCCAATCCCCGGCGCGATCCCGAAGCGGCGCTTGTTCCGCTGGTCGAGAAGATAGACAGCCGGATACTGGCGATGGCGGGCGACAGGCCGGGTACCGGCATGGGGTCCGGCGGCATGGGTTCGAAACTCGAAGCCGCCCGGATCGCCACCAGCGCGGGCATCCCGCTGGCAATCGTTTCGGGCAAATACGACCATCCGCTGGCGCGCTTCGCGGCGAACAATAGCGGCACAATATTCGCCGCCGAAAAAACCGCCTCGCCGCGCGATGCGTGGCTCTCCGGACGGTTGACCTCCGAGGGCGCGATCACCATCGATGCCGGAGCCTGCGCGGCGATCGCCAGCGGCAGCAGCCTGCTCCCGGCAGGCGCTACGGCTGTAGCGGGCAATTTCGACAGAGGCGATGTTGTCGATATTCTCGATCCGGACGGCAAGGCGGTGGCGCGCGGCATGGCCGAATACGATCTCGTGTCGGCGGCCAAGATCATCGGCTACAAGACCGACGATCTCGGCGATATCCTCGGTTATGCGCCGCGCTCCACCCTCGTCCATCGCGATCATATGGTCCTGTTGTGAGCCTGCTTGCCGTTACCGGCGGCACCGGTTTCGTCGGCGGCGAATTTCTGAAACGGGCGGCGGAAACCGGCCATCATGTCCGGACACTGACACGCCGCGACCAGCCCGGACGGCACGGCGTCGAATGGATAGCCGGCGATCTTGCGGACAGAAACGCGCTCGATGCGCTGCTGCGCGGTGCCGATGCCGCGATCCATATCGCCGGACGGGTCACCGCGCCGGACCGCGCGGCTTTCGCCGAGGCCAATATCGTGGGGACGCAAAACACCCTCGATGCCGCCACCGCCAACGGGGTTTCCCGATTCCTGCATATTTCCTCGCTCGCCGCGCGCGAACCGGAGGTGTCGGACTATGGCTGGTCGAAGGCCGGGGCGGAGCAGCGGGTGCGCGCATCGACGCTCGACTGGACGATCCTGCGCCCCCCGGCAGTCTATGGCCCCGGCGATATCGAGATGCTGGACCTGTTCAAAATGGCGAAACGCGGCTGGGTCGTCCTGCCACCACCGGGACGGCTGTCGCTGATCCATGTCCGCGATCTGTGCGATGCCATGCTCGCCTGTGTGAAGGCAACCGAAACGATGGGAACGATCTACGAACCCGACGGCGGCACCGCGAACGGCCTGTCCCATGCCGAATTCGCCCGACAGCTGGGGATGGCGACCGGCGGAAGGGGACGACCGGTATCGATGCCCGCGCCCCTCGTCCGCCTCGGCGCCCGGCTCGACCGCCTGCTTCGTGGCCAGAACGCCAAACTGACGCCGGACCGGGCCCGCTATTTCTGCCATCCGGACTGGGTTTCCGATCCCGAGAAACACCTACCCGAAAACCTCTGGACACCGTCAATCCCTCTGACAGCGGGACTTGCCGCAACCGTCGAATGGTATCGTCACAAAGGCTGGCTCGCCTAAATCGACAAGCCTTCGCCGCCTTGCCGCCGCATTCCTTTGGCAAGCTTCGCGCAATCAGTTAAGGACAGATCATGACCAACCGCGCAGAAACCTTCGCGAAAACGAAGGAACTTATCGAGCCGTTCAACGAGAAAGGCGTCGCGCTGAAGGAGGAGACCACCTTCGCCGGCGACCTCGAATGGGACAGCCTGACGGTGATGGATTTCGTCGCCTCGGTGGAGGACGAATACGATATCATCATCACCATGAACCAGCAGGCCGAGATCGAAAATGTCGGGCAGCTCGTCGATGCGGTCGAGGAACTGACGAAATGAGCATGGCCGGCAGCCGGTTGCAGGCGGATACGATGACGACCGACGTCAAGTCGCGCGACCTCTTCGAGAAATTCGACGCGCTGATCAAGGAACGCGAGGATCTTCTCGCGAAAGGCATCCGCGATCCGTTCGATATCGTCATGGACGAGGTCAAATCGCCGACCGAGGCGGTGATCAAGGGCAAGAATACGATCCTGCTCGGCACATACAACTATATGGGCATGACCTTCGATCCCGATGTAATCCAGGCGGGCAAGGATGCGCTGGACAAGTTCGGTTCCGGCACGACCGGCAGCCGCGTGCTTAACGGCACCTATCAGGGCCACAAGGCCTGCGAGGAGGCGCTGAAAGAGTTTTACGCCATGGACCATGCGATGGTCTTTTCGACCGGCTATCAGGCCAATCTCGGCATCGTCTCGACGCTGGCGGGCAAGGGGGATTACGTCATCCTCGATGCCGACAGCCATGCGTCCATTTACGACGGCTGTTTTCTCGGCAATGCCGAGATCGTCCGCTTCCGCCACAATAATCCTGAAGACCTCGAAAAGCGCCTCGGGCGACTGCCCCCGGAAGCCGGCAAGCTGGTCGTGCTCGAAGGCGTCTATTCGATGCTCGGCGATATCGCGCCGCTCGACAAGATGGTCGCGGTCGCCAAGAAACACGGCGCGATGGTGCTGGTCGACGAGGCCCACTCGATGGGCTTTTTCGGCGAAAACGGGCGCGGCGTCGCCGAGGCGCAGGGCGTGATCGACCAGGTCGATTTCATCATCGGCACTTTCTCCAAAAGCGTCGGCACGGTCGGTGGTTTCTGCGTGTCGAACCACCCCAAAACCGAATTTCTCCGCCTCGTCTGCCGCCCTTATACTTTTACCGCCTCGCTGCCCCCCTCGGTTGTGGCCACCGCGACGACCTCGATCCGCAAACTCATGTATGCGGGAAACAAGCGCGCGCATCTGTGGGAGAACAGCAAGCGGCTGCACAAGGGCTTGCGCGATCTCGGTTTCACCCTCGCCACCGACGAAGCCGAAAGCGCCATCCTTGCCGTGCTGCTGCCCGATCAGGAGCAAGCGGTGCGGATGTGGCAGGCGCTGCTCGAAGAGGGCCTGTATGTGAATATGGCCCGCCCCCCGGCCACCCCGGCGGGCATTTACCTGCTGCGCTGCTCGCTCTGCGCCGAACACAGCGCCGAACAGGTCGAGGAGATACTCGGCATGTTCGAGGCAGCCGGACGCGCGACCGGCTCCATTTCATAGACGGGCCGTTCGATTTGCGCGGCGAATCCGCGAATTAACGCTAATCCCCGCAAACGCGCGCTTGTTTGCCGTAACACCCCGGCGATATAGTCCCCGCGATGAGCGAATGGGGCACAGCGTCCGGCGATACATCGTCGAGAACCGTCCGGCGGCGCGGCATGGCCAGTGCCGCTGCGCTGGTTTTCGCGCTGCTGCTGGCCGCGCTGGTCTATCTGTTCGCCCAATCCAGCACCGAACGCGATGCCGCCGCCGAGCGCGAGCGCCACAGTTTCGAAGTCATCATGCTGGCCCGCAATGCCGAAGGATCCGTGGCGCGGTCCGAGGCGGCGCTGGGGCGCTTTGTGATCAACAGCAACCGTGGCCTTGGCACCCTCTATCGCGACGAATGGCGCGCGGCGGCTCGCCAGATCGAACAGCTCGCAAGGCTTGTACGCCGCGACGAGGAGCAAAACGCCCGCGTTGCCGCGCTTGCCAACGAATTCCGGGATTATTCCGAAGAACTCTCCAACACCGCAAGCTATGCGGCGGCGGACCGCAACTGGGAAGCGATCTCGCTGCATAACAGCGCAGCGGACAGCGAGGCAGGGGCGGCGATCTCCCGGATCATCGATACCATCGCGGATAGCGAGAGGGCTGTATTGCGGGAACGCTCGGCAGCTCTGACAGCCGCGACCGACCGC
>JBGTHW010000068.1:0-9869 GCA_041746035.1 Parasphingopyxis sp. | reverse complement strand
GTCGTGAAGACGAACAGGATCAGGGCGACCGATGCGATCAGCGTGCCGATCGGGATGCTGAACACGGCCAGCGGGAAAGCCGCGGCGAAGGCACCCGATGTCATCGCAAAGCCGTTCAGGTCCGATTGCCAGGCATGTTCGACAATCTGCGTTGTGCCATCGACGGTGGCGACAAACTCGCCCGACACGGTGAGCATGACGAGCGCCGTCATCGTACAGATCACGATCGTGTCGATAAACGTTCCCATCATCGCGAAGCGGCCCTGCGCCGCCGGATCGTTGGTCCGGGCGACGGCGTGGGCGATCGGGGTCGATCCCTGTCCGGCCTCGTTGGAGAACAGCCCACGCGCGACACCGGCGCGGATGGCGATAATGATCGCCGCGCCAAGGAAGCCGCCGCTCGCCGACTGGGCGTTGAACGCCCCGCCGAATATCCGTCCGAAGGTTTCGGGCAAATCGGGCAGATTGATCAGCAGCGCGATCAGCGCCATCAGCAAATACGCGCCTGCCATCCACGGCACGATGGTTTCCGCTACCCGACCGATCGACTTGATGCCGCCGATAATAACGACGAACACGGCGATGGCTGCGATCAGCCCGCCGACCCATTCCTCGACGCCGAACAGTTCGTTGGCACTATCGCCGAGGCTGTTGGCCTGGATGCCGTTGCCGGTCACCATCGCGGAAAACAGCGTGCCGAGGCAGAACAGGATCGCCAGCCATTTCCATTTCGAACCCAGGCCGTAGGTGATGTAGGACATCGGCCCGCCGCGATAGGTGCCGTCCTCCGCCTGTTCGCGGAAACGCACGGCGAGCGAGCCTTCGGCAAAGGCCAGCGCCATGCCGAACAGGGCGGTGACCCACATCCAGAAAATCGCGCCGGGTCCGCCCAGCGTAATCGCGGTTGCGACACCGGCCAGATTACCCGTGCCGACCTGGCCGGAAAGCGCCGTGGACAGCGCTGCGAAGGGCGAAATCTCTCCGGCGCCCTGCTTGTCGGACTTCTTGAACAGCGCCGCCATTGCGGGAAACAGCTTGCGGATCGGATAGCCCTTGAGGCCGATCATGAAATACAGCCCCGCACCCAGGAGCACGATCACCATCGGCGGAATCGGCAGCAGCTCCGCGCCATTCCATTGCCCTGCCCAGATAAAATCCGAGACATTGGTGACGTGGCCGACCGCTGCTTCCATCCCCGTGACTGGTGCTTCCGACGCCATGTTTTCGCTCCCGATATACCGTTTTCTGTTGCGCGAGGGTTTAGCGGATACGGGCCGCATGTAAATGCGCGCGGTGCACAGCGGCTGGCGAAAGACCCTCGAAATGCGCGACCGCATTTTCGCGAGTGTCGAGCGGTATTAGGCCGAGGCGGCGGAGGGCATCGATGCGGCGGCGGGCGAGAGCTATGTCGAGACCAGCCGCCGGATGCGCGAAAACCCGATCGCGATGTACGACCGGGATTACGGGGCGCAATGCTGACCAGGCTGACATGCGCGATTACCGACTGGACGTTTGCGCCCGGATTGTCGTAAACCTGCGCCGCACACCCCGTGCCAGGCGAAGGGACACTGCCATGCGCTCGACATACCGGACATCGTCGGCTTTTTTCCCGCTCGCGGTGCTGCTGACGATGGCAGCCTGCGGAGAGGCCGGCGAAGTCGGCCCGGAAGGCGACGATACCAGCATCCATGCCGACCAGAATGAAGACGACGGCGAAGACGAAGGAGCCTGACTCTCAGAAGCTGCTTCTCGCCGAACGGTTTTGCACTCCCCCTTCCCAAACCCCGAACTAATCCGCTAGGTCATTCCGGTAACAGTAACAGGTCGCGTCAGAGTATCACCGCCTCGGGGGCACAGATGGCTAACGATTTTTCCCGGATAGAAGCATTTGCCGGGCTGGATGAAGATGGGTTGCAGGCGCTCGAGCGGGCGTCCGTGCCGCGCACAATCAAAGGCGGCGACTATCTGGTGCGCGCCGGCGAGGATGCCGATGCGCTGTATCTGGTGTCGACCGGACGGTTTTTCGTGCAGTTGCGCAATGGCCGCGTCGTCGCCGAAATCGGCGCGGGCGAGCCGGTCGGCGAACTGGCGTTTTTCTCGGGCGGAACCCGCACGGCGGATGTCCGCGCCAGCCGCGACAGCACTGTCTATGCGCTGACCCGAGAGGCCTATGACGATGCGGTGCGCGCCTATCCGGCGATTGCCGATACCATTCTCTCCACCGTGTCCGCGCGGCTCGCCGTGGCGACGCAATCGGCGGCGGCGATGGAGGCAAAGCCTGGCAAGGTCGTCGCGCTGATCCCGGCGGCGGGCTCCCAATTCCCGCCCAATTTCGCCGACCGGCTCTGCGCCGCACTGTCCAAATATGACGAGCCGCGCGTGGTTACCGAGGCCGACAAGCCAGACGGCGTGCAGCCCGAAAGCGACAGTTTCGGTCGCTGGCTGGGCGGGCTGGAGCTGTCGGCAAAGCGCATCATACTGGTGGCCAGCGGCGAAGCGGACTGGGACCGTTCGATTGCCCGCAATGCCGACGACCTCGTCATCGCCGCGCCGCTTTTTGCGGAAAACTGCGAGCGCTCGGAACTGGAAGATTACGCCATTCCGCTCTTCCTGCGCTCCAATCGCACGCTGATCCTGTGGCGCGAGAGGCGCGAGCAGGAGATCGAGGGCAGCGGGCGCTGGCTCGACAGCCGCAATGTCAAGCTCCACCACCATGTCCCGCTCGATTGCGATCCGGCGTTCGAGCGGGTCGCGCGTTTTCTCGCCGGCTGCGCCAATGGCGTCGTGCTGGCCGGCGGCGGGGCGCTCGGCTGCGCGCATGTCGGCGTAATGCAGTCGATGCTCGAAAACGGCGTGCCTATCGATTTTTATGGCGGCACCAGCGCCGGGGCGGCGATGGGCGGCGCGATCGCGCAGGGCATGACGCCCGAAGAAACCCTCGTCCAGATGCAGGAGATGTTCATCAAGGCGAAGGCGATGAAGCGGATGACGATCCCCATCCACTCGATCCTCGATGCGCGGGTGTTCGACGAGCAGCTGGAGATGCGCTATTCCAGCAAGGATATCGCCGATCTGCCCTATAATTTTTTCGGCGTGTCGACGAACCTGTCGACCAACAGCGTCTATCTCCACCGCCGCGGGCCGCTCTGGCATGCGGTGCGCGCCAGCGGCTCGCTGCCAACGATCCTGCCGCCCTTCATCACCGACGAGGGCGATATTCTGGTCGATGGCGGGGTGCTCGACAATGTCCCGGTCGCGATCATGCGGGAGGCGAAAGCCGGGCCTAATGTCGTCGTCAATCTGCGCGCGGATGCGGGCGAGGAATGGCGGGTCGAGACAAAATATCACCAGCTGCGCACCCGCTGGCGGCTGTTCCGCGACCTGATCCTGCGCCGCAAGGCGAGATACCCGTTTCCCAACATCGTCGAGATTATGTCGCGCTCGATGGTGGTTTCCAGCGCCGGGGCCATCGGCCGCAATCTCAGCCAGGCGGACGTGCTGCTGATGCCGCCCATCCCCGAAACGATGAAGATTCTCGACTGGCATTTAGGCCGCGATCTCAGCGAAGCCGCCCGCATTTACACGACCCAGCGGATTATCGAGAATGAGGCACTGCAGGGCATGAAGGGATAGCGCGAAGGTGCCCGCCTCGATATACCATCAGCCAAAACAGGCTGGACAATTTCCGATTCTGTTCGATTGCGGCCGAGTGCAAATGACGGGGCAACCGTTTGACAGACTGCATGACGGACGAAAACCTGGAAACCTGGTGTAATCGCGGCAAATGCTATACACGCTGACCATGCGCTACATTGCTTTATTTCTCGCCCTCCTGGTCGCCCCTGCCCTCGCCCAGAACGGCTGGCCGATCAGCGAGGACGATTTTCTCATCGAGAATTTCGAATTCGGAACCGGCGAGACGCTGAATGAACTGAATATCCACTACACCACGCTCGGCGAACCGCATCGCGATGCGGACGGAGAAATCGACAATGCCATTATGGTGCTCCACGGCACCGGCGGCACAGGGCAACAATTCCTCCGCCCGCAATTTGCCGACGAGCTGTATGGGCCGGACCAGCCGCTCGATATCACGCGCTATTACATCATCCTACCCGACAATATCGGGCATGGCGGTTCGTCCAGACCGAGCGACGGCCTGCGCGCGGCCTTTCCGCGCTACGATTATGACGACATGGTCGAAGCGCAGCGGCGGTTGCTGGTCGACGGGCTGGGCGTGAACCGGCTGCGCCTGCTGATGGGAACCTCGATGGGCTGCATGCACGGTTTCGTCTGGGGCGAGGAGCATCCGGAGATGGTGCAGGCTATGCTGCCGCTGGCCTGCATGCCGATGGAGATTGCCGGGCTGAACCGGATGTGGCGGCAGATGCTGATCGACGGGCTGCGCGACGATCCGGGCTACGACAACGGCAATTATACCGAACAACCCGCGCTTGGCCTACGCAATGCGGCCAACCTGCTGATTATCGCCGGAGCCAATCCGCTGGCGGCGCAGAACGAATATCCGACGCGCGAAGCCGCCGAGGCGTATCTCGAACAGCGCGTCGCTTCCGCCACGACCGGTGTCGATGCCAATGACATGATCTGGCAGTTCGACAGCTCGCGCAATTACAACCCCGAACCGGGGCTGGAGCGCATAATGATGCCCGTTACCTGGATCAACTCGGAGGACGATTTCATCAATCCTTCGAATTTCGATTTCACCCAAGCGATGGCGGCGCGGATGCCGCAGGGGCGCTATGTGCTGATTCCGGAGACAACCGGAACGCACGGCCACGGGACGCACACATGGGCAGCCTTGTGGAAGGATGAGCTGGTCGCGCTGCTGGAACGGAGCGAGTAGAAGCTCAGTCCGAACGGATTTCTATTCCTCCGACTCGTCCGCCACCTCGATCGACGACACATGGTTCAGCGCAATCACCCAGCGGCCGTCGACCTTGCGCATCAGCCGGGTGTTGATCCCGTCCTGCGGCCTCGCTCCGCGCGTGAGGCGGTAGCGGCTCACCAGCATTGCGGCGTCCTCCGACAGCATCTCGATCTCGATATCGCTGAAGGCCAGCTCGCCGCGCCTGTCCGGGTCGCCGCCATAATCGCGGATATAGTGATCGAGCGTCCCCTGCCAGCCATCCTGAAACCGCCCGCGCGAGACAAACACCACGCCCGGATTCTGAAAGCCTTCCATATAGCCGCGAAAATCGCCGCGGTTCCAGGCATCCTGCATCCGCGCGATCAGCGCCCGCATTTCGGCCTGCGCCGTCGCCTCATACTCCGCGCTGACCGGCTGCGCCATCGCCGTACCCAAGGGCGCGATGGCCAGCGCAAGACCGGTCAGCAGAGAGCGAAAACAGCGCAAGACTACCAGATCCGCACGCGCTGTTCGGGCGGGATATACATGGCATGGTCGGGCGTCACATTGAAGGCTTCGTACCAGGCATCGATGTTCCGAACCGGACCGTTGGCGCGATACTCGCCCGGGCTGTGCGGGTCGGTGAGCAAGCGCTCGCGCAGGGCGTTCTCGCGAATGAGTCCGCGCCAGACCTGCGCCCATGACAGGAAGAAGCGCTGGTCGCCCGTCAGCCCGTCGATAACCGGCGGTTCGCCATTTTCCGCGACATAGCGGCGATAGGCGGAATAGGCCATTTCGAGGCCACCCAGATCGCCGATATTCTCGCCCATCGTCAGTTCCCCATTCACATTGACGCCGGGAATCGGCTCATAGGCGTTATATTGCGCGCCCAACATCGCCGCGCGCTCCTCGAATTGCGTCGCTGTTTCTTCGGTCCACCAGTCCCGCACCTGACCGGTACCGTCGAAGCGACGACCCTGATCGTCGAAGCCATGACCGATTTCATGACCGATCACACCGCCGATGGCCCCGTAATTGACCGCCGGATCGGCATCCGGATCGAAGAAAGGCGGCTGAAGAATAGCCGCCGGGAATGTGATCTGGTTCAATAACGGACTATAATAGGCGTTCACCGTTTGCGGGTTCATCGCCCACAGACTGCGATCGACCGGATCGGGCAGACGCTCCAGCTGAAGATCGAAAGCGAATTGCCCGGCGCGCTGAACATTGCCAAGCAGATCGCCGCGATCGACCCGCAGGCTCGAATAATCGATCCATTCCTCGGGATGACCGATACGCGGCTCGAAGGCCTCCAGCTTGGAAAGCGCCTCGGCCTGGGTTTCGGCGTCCATCCAGTTGCTGTTATCGATGCGCTGACGGAGCGCCGCCCGCAGATTTGCGATCAGCTCGGTCATCTGGCGCTGGCTTTCAGGCGGATAGTGCCGGTCGACATAGACCTGCCCGATCGCCTCGCCCATATTGCCGTTGACAAGTTCCACGCCGCGTTTCCAGCGGTCCCTCTGTTCCGGCGTATCGCGCAGCGTGCGGCCAAAAAAATCGAAATTCGCCTCATCGAAGGCAGAGGGCAAATACGCCGCATTGTCATTGATGAAATGAAACGTCAGATATTCTTTCCAGCTATCGAGCGGCACTCTGTCCAGCAATTCGCCTGCCGCCGCAATCGCGGTATCCGTGGTCGCAAGCACCGTATCGACCTCGCCAAGGCCCATGCCTTCCAGCCAGCGTGTCCATTCGAACTGCGGCGCGAGAGCGGCGAGCCCTTCCCGATCCAGCGGATTATTGATCGCCTCGATATCGCGCTGGCGCTCCGGTGCCCACTGGGTTTCCGCCATCTGCGTTTCGAGCGCGACGATACGATCCGCTTTCGCCGCGCCGTCGTCTATCCCGGCCAGCCGGTGAAGCTGGATGATGTACGCACGATAGGCGGCGCGGAACCGGTCATATTCCTCGCCTTCCTCCAGATAATAATCGCGGTTCGGCATACCGAGACCGGCCTGTCCGGCGAATGCGACATAACGGGTGGGATCGGAGAAATCCGGCCCTATGCCGATGCCGACCGGTGCCTGGTAACCGACGGTTCCAAAGACTTTGAGCAGGTCTTCGCGACTTCAATGGCATCGATCCGTTCCAGATAGGGCGCAAGTGGCGCGATACCGCGCGCCTCGATCGCCGCCGTGTCCATCCATGCGCCATAAAACTCGCCGACCTTGCGACCAACCGGTCCGGCGGCTGCGGGATCGGCGGCGAGATCGTCGAGAATCTCGTGCACCTGGTTTTCCGAACGTTCGCGGAGAATATCGAACGAGCCGTAACGGGAGCGATCTCCCGGAATTTCGGTATTCGCAAGCCATGTGCCGCTGGCATAGGCGTTGAAATCGTCGCCCGGATCGACCGCCGTATCGCGCGCCGAGAGATCGACTCCCCAATCGCCGATTTCGGGCGAATTCGGATCGGCATCGTCGGCAGTCGCCGCTTCCTCGATCCCTTCGTGCTGATCGGCTTGAGCGGGCGCGGATGCGGCAATGGCGAGCAACGACGCTGCGCTGGCAAGAACAAAAGAACGGGATTTCATGGCAAACTCCAGTATAGGCGAGAAGGGGGTGTCGGGATTATCGTCCGATATGGAATACATAATCCATTGTAACAGATGCATTCTGCAAGCGGCCTGAATGGCTCTGCACATGACATCTCTTGGCCTTGCCTCCCATAACGGATAGGCAACCGGAATGATCCTCGTCATCGACAATTATGACAGTTTTACCTGGAACCTTGTGCATTATTTGCGCGAGCTGGGGGCAGATGTTGTCGTCGCACGCAATGACGAACTGGGCGCAGCGGATGCGATGGCGAGCGGGGCGGAGGCGTTCCTGATTTCGCCGGGTCCATGCACACCCAATGAAGCGGGCATCAGCCTCGAACTGGTAGCCGCCTGTGCCGAAGCAAAAATGCCGCTGCTTGGCGTGTGCCTCGGCCATCAGGCGATTGGCCAGCATTTCGGCGGCAAGGTGGTGCGCGGGGGCCTGATGCACGGCAAGACATCGCCGGTCGAGCACGATGGCAGCGGCGTGTTCGAAGGCCTCCGCTCGCCATTCACGGCAACACGCTATCACTCGCTGATCGTGCCGGAGGACGGCCTGCCCGAAGTACTGGAGATCAACGCGCGCGGCCCGGACGCGACCGTTATGGGCTTCCGCCATCGCGAGCTGCCGATCCACGGCGTCCAGTTCCATCCCGAAAGCATCGCCACGGAACACGGTCACGCGCTGCTCGCCAATTTCATGCGGATCGCAGGGATCGCGACGACGAAACCTTCCTAAATTCATTATAAGTCAGCAACTTGGCAGTGGCTCACCAACCTGATCCTCAGCGAACGGCGTATCGTATTCTTCGAAAAAGCAGCTCGCCAGTGTGAACGTCTCGCCACTTTCCTGTAAAACTTTGGCAACTTCTACAACGGCCCAAAAGCTTGTCTGCGCTGAAGGCAGCAAAAAATATCTTTCTTCTGGCATCTCGATGTCTGACGCGGGAATGAAGGCAGCGCCTGAGACGGCTGTCTCCCGGCCAAACTCTGCTTTGGAGGGCAATTCGTTGAGCGAAATCGGAACCCCCTCAAAGTGGATGCGCCCCTCATCGTCCAGAGCGATCACTCGCCGGGGATCCAGACGCTCGTAGCCTATGATCTCGAAATTCACTCTAAGATTAACCGATTCGCCTGTCACTCTCAGCTCACCGAAGGATGGGCCCGCCTCCCTGAGCGTACCGATCGCCAATGAAACGCAACGAAACGACATCTCACCAGCGGCCTCTAATCGAATATAAGGTATGTCCGATTCATACATATTTTCGACCCCATTATGAGCTGTCACCGAGTCGTCTATCCGACCTCTTACGCGAACGCTCATCTCGTCGAGAGACAAAGGTTCGCCTTCCCAGCGAAAATGGCAAACGCCGGTTTGCAATGTGGTGATTACCGTTGCCATCCTGCCACCAGTATCACCACGGATCAGCTGCTCATCCTCCTGCGATGACGCTGAACACGCTGCAAGAGCGAACGCTGCTCCCACGCTGAGTGCCTTGAGAAGTCGCATCGAAACTCTCCCCTTAGCAGGCAAGATGTCAGGCTTGTTTTCGATTAGCAAGAAATAGAGAACGGCAAACTGGCTCGCTCGATTCATGGATTTCTGGCTAGCCATCATTGCCACATCATGCTTTGACGCGCCGCAATATGACCACCTTGCCCGATCCCACCAAACCGCTCGAAGAAGCCGTCGCCTATCAGGCCTTTGCCGATATGCTCGATGGCAAACCCTCCGAGGACGACATCGAGACGTTCCTGACGATCATGACGGATCGCGACGAGACCGCGACCGAAATCGCCGCCGCCGCCTCGGCGATGCGCGAGCGTCTGATCCCTATCGACGCGCCCGACAACGCGATCGATGTCTGCGGCACGGGCGGCGACGGGCAGCATACATTGAATGTATCGACAGCCGTCTCCATCGTCGTTGCGGCGCTTGGCATCCCGGTGGCGAAGCACGGCAATCGCGCCGCCTCCAGCAAGGCCGGTGCATCCGATACGCTGGAAGCCCTCGGCATCGATCTTGAGCAAGCGGCCATGATTGCCGAACGCAGTCTGGCTAGTCTGGGAATCTGCTTTCTCCATGCCGCCAATCATCATCCGGCGATGAAGCGCATCACGCCGATCCGCAAACGCATCGGCAAGCGCACGATCTTTAATCTCATGGGGCCGATATCCAATCCGGCGCGGGTGTCGCGCCAGTTCATCGGGATTGCCCGGCCCGATTATGTGACCGTTTATGCGACGGCGCTCCGGCAATTGGGTGCGGACGGCGCGATGGTGGTATCGGGCGAGGAGGGTCTGGACGAGCTTTCGATTTCCGGCCCGAGTCGCATTGCACGTTTTGGCAGTGTCGATACAGGCGATAGCGTCCAGCCGGACGATGCGGGTCTGGACAGTCAT
>JBGTHW010000067.1:0-4156 GCA_041746035.1 Parasphingopyxis sp. | reverse complement strand
GCGCGGCGCGGCCAGCGCCATCGATGCGGCGGCGCTGGGCTGCGCGCGCTAGTAAAAGCTGCCGTTCCGCCTTACATCGCGCGCTATGTCTGCTTCTTCCGCCCCGATGGACCGTCCCGGCACGGTCGACCCCGTCACCGTGCCGCGCGATATCGTACCGCGCGAGGACGGCAGGATCGCACTCGTCGGGCTGTCGCGTGGCGAAATCCGTGCGGCGCTGGACGGCATCGGGCTGAACGCCAAGCAGGCCAAGCTGCGGACCAAACAGCTCTGGCACCAGATCTATCATCGCGGGGCGGCGGATTTCGAGGGCATGCCCGAAGTCGCCAAGGCGCACCGTGAACTGTTCGCCGAGCATTTCGTCGTCGGGCGGCCCAAGATCGTCGAGCGGCTGGTGTCGGAAGACGGTACACGCAAATGGCTGCTCCAAACGGATGACGGCCATGATTACGAGATGGTGTTCATCCCCGATGCGGATCGCGGGACGCTGTGTATTTCCAGCCAGGTCGGCTGCACACTGAACTGCCGCTTCTGCCATACCGGCACGATGCGGCTGGTGCGCAATCTGACGCCCGGCGAGATTGTCGGGCAGGTGATGCTGGCACGCGACACACTCGACGAGTGGCCGAAACCGGGGGAGAGCAGCAATTACGATCCGCATGGCCGGATGCTGACCAATATCGTGCTGATGGGCATGGGAGAGCCGCTCTATAATTTCGAGGGCGTGCGCGATGCGATGAATATCGTGCGCGACGAGGAAGGGCTGGCGCTGTCGCGGCGGCGGATTACGCTTTCCACCTCCGGCGTGGTTCCGGCGATGAAGCGGGCGGGTGAGGAGATCAATGTCAATCTCGCCGTATCGCTCCATGCGGTGACCAAGGAGGTGCGCGACGAAATCGTGCCGCTCAACCGCAAATACGGCATCGAGGAGCTGCTCCAGGCCTGCGCCGATTATCCGGGCATCAACAATGCGCGACGGCTGACCTTCGAATATGTGATGCTCAAGGACAAGAACGATAGCGACGAGGATGCGCGCGAACTCGTCCGGCTGATCCGGCACTATAAGCTCCCCGCAAAGGTCAATCTGATTCCGTTCAATCCCTGGCCCGGCGCGCCCTATGAATGTTCCGATCCGGAACGCATCAGGGCGTTCAGCTCGCTGATTTTCGGCGAGGGCATTTCCGCGCCGATCCGTACCCCGCGCGGGCGCGATATTATGGCCGCCTGCGGACAGCTCAAATCGGCGGCGGAGAAGAAATCGCGCGCCGAACTGGACCGGCTGGCGGAGGAGAAGCAGTTGGCGTTGTCCGCTACGTAACCGTGCAATCGGAGAACGCGAACCAGCAGACATCCATTAGTTTTGAACGGTTCGTATGATATGTGGCTGCTTAATAAATTTCTGACCCGGCTTATCCGTCAGGGAACGCTCTTGTTGATCGATCATGACGGAACCGAGTATCGTTATGGCGAAGCGACCGCAAGCTATCCCGACGTCGCCATCCGTCTGACCGACTCCAGGGCCGCGCATTCTATCGTCAGAGATCCGCGTATCGGTGCCGCCGAAGCCTATATGGACGGGCGGCTTGTGGTCGAACAGGGCGACATTCGCGATCTCGCCAATCTGATTCGCGGTAATAACCCGTGGGAGAAGGGCGGTGCCCTGAAAGCGCGGAGTCCGTTGCGCCGCGCGGGCGAGCATATGCGCCATCGTCTGGATCATCTCAACTGGCATCGTCGCGCGCGCCGGAATGTCGCGCATCATTACGATCTTTCGGATCGTCTTTACGACCTGTTTCTCGATAGCGACCGCCAATATAGCTGCGCCTATTTCGATGCTCCATCCGACGATCTGGAGACTGCCCAGCGCCAGAAGAAAGTGCATATCCTCGCCAAGCTGAAGCTCGAACCGGGTGTCTCGACGCTGGATATCGGTTGCGGCTGGGGCGGCACCGCGCTCGCGATTCATGCCATCACCGACGGGCCGGTGCTGGGTATTACGCTTAGCGAAGAGCAACTGGCGGTCGCGCAGCACCGAGCCGAGGCGGCAGGCGTGGCGGCCAAGGTACGCTTCGAACTTCTCGATTACCGCGATGTTAAAGGCCGGTTCGGCCGCATTGTCTCGATCGGCATGTTCGAACATGTCGGCCCGCCCAATTATCGCCGCTTCTTCCACAAATGCCGCGATCTGCTTGCGGAGGACGGCGTTATGCTGCTCCATACGATAGGCCGGATGGGCGGACCCGGAACCACGGATAAATTCACGACGAAATATATATTCCCCGGCGGCTACATACCGGCGCTGTCCGAGATTGTTTCGGCGAGCGAAAAGGCGAAGCTGATCGCCGCCGATATCGAAACGCTGCGCCTGCATTATGGCTATACGCTGGATCGCTGGTACGACCGGACAAAGGCCGCGAAGGACGCGATCGTCGATCTCTATGACGAGCGTTTTTACCGGCTCTGGCTGTTCTATCTCGCGGGGGCCGGTGCGGCTTTCCGCCATGGCAGCATGTGCAATTACCAGATTCAATATGCGCGGCAGCGCGATGCCTTGCCGATCACACGCAACTATCTGGCTGAAGACGAGAGCAAACTGCGCAAACAGCTTTTGCCGGACCGCGATTAGCTGCAGCCGACATCCGGTTCGTCGCAGCCTTCGCCCGTCTCGATCTGCACCGTCGAATGGCCGATCTGGTAATCATGCTCCAGCTGGTGTTCGAGCGCCTTGAGAAAACCGTCGCCCGGATGCCCGTCCGGCATGACAAGATGCACGGTCAGCGCCGTCTCGGTCGTGCTCATATTCCAGATATGGAGATGGTGAACGCGGGCGACGCCGTCCATCGCCTCGAGCTCAGCCTGCACCCTGTCGACATCGATATGCTCCGGCACGGCGGCAAGCGACATGCGCACCGCGCTTATCAAAAGCCCCCATGTGCTGAGCAGGATCACCAGCGCAATCACAAGGCTTGTTACCGGGTCGATCCATTCGAATCCGGTCCAGAGGATCGCCGCGCCGGCGATGACCACGCCCGCCGATACCGCCGCGTCGGCGGCCATGTGGAGATACGCCCCGCGGATATTGATATCGCCCTTGCGCCCGCGCGCGAACAGCATCGCCGTCGCGCCATTGACGAGAATGCCGATGGCGGCGACGATAATGATCGTCCAGCCTGCGACATCCGCCGGATAGACGAGGCGCTGGATCGCTTCCTGCACGATCAGCCCCACCGCGACGAGCAGCAGCACACCGTTCGCCAGTGCGGCGAGTATCGAGGAACCGCGCAAGCCAAAGGTAAAACGCTTGCTCGGCGCGCGTTTCGCCAGCGTCGCCCCGGCCCAGGCGATGATCAGTCCGAGGACATCGGAAAGATTGTGCCCGGCATCGGCGAGCAGCGCCATCGAGCCGACATGGAAGCCATATCCCGCCTCGATAATGACGAAGCCGGTATTGAGAATAATGCCGATAAGGAAGGCGCGCCCGAAATCGGCGGGCGCGTGGCTGTACCCATGGCCATTGGTGTGATCGTGTCCGTGATGCGAATGCCCCGCGTTCATAAATCTCCCATAAACCCGGTCAGGCCGGGAATACCAGAATATCGGACGCAAAAAAGGGCCGGAGTGGGAACGGCTCCGGCCCTTTACCTTCGGGTTCTTCTATTTCGATAAAGACCCGAAGGATCAGTTGGCGCGGTTTTGCCGCCGTTCCGCGCGCCTTGACTGCCGCGCGGCGCGGCGTTCTTCGGGCGTCACCATGCCATCGCTATCGGCATCGGCGCGTTCGAACATTGCTATGCGACGCGCCGAAAGCTCGGCCAGCGTCAGCACACCATCCCCATCGGTATCCTGCCGCTCGAAACGGGTATCGCGACGGTTGCTCCTGCGCGCATGGCGGCTATCTGCGAGGGTGGCGAATTCCGTGCGGTCCAGCGAGCCATTGCTATTGGCGTCGGCCTCGTTCCAGACCTGTTCGCGGCGGGCCATCCGTTCGGCTCGGCGAGATTGCCGCGCTTCGGGTGCCGCGCGATTGGCGGCCATTTCGCGCATCTCCTCGACAGAGACGCCCGCGCGCATGTCGCGTTCTTCCGCGATCATGCCTTCCGGCCCCGCGCCCGCGCCGTTGCGCCGTTCCATGCGGCGATCGCGCCGCGCCTGCCGC
>JBGTHW010000066.1:0-7120 GCA_041746035.1 Parasphingopyxis sp. | reverse complement strand
CGGACCTTTACAAAGAAGACGCAAAGGACGCCGCGTCGCGAAATCGATCTGGCGCTTGCCCGCGCAAAGGAAGTGAAATGACGAGAAAGAACACAATCCCTGCAAAAAGGGTCTTTGCCGAAATGCACAAAGACCCCGGATATGTGCGTACCTATGCGGCACTCGAAGAAGAGTTCGCCCTCGCCACCGCGCTTATCGGTGCCCGCGCGCATTCGGGCCTCAGCCAGGAACAACTCGCGCAGCGCATGGGCACCAGCCAAAGCGCCATCGCGCGGCTGGAAAGCGGACGCGGACGCCCCTCGACGACGACGCTGTCGAAACTGGCGGCGGCGACGGGCACGAAGCTGAAAGTAAGTTTCGAACCGGTTGAGAAGCGGGGGTAGGCGAGGCGGTCTGGCAACGATCAGTTGGCCCATATATTGCTGCGAACGGCTATGATCGCCAGCACCTGAGTCTCGCTGCACCCCTCACCCGCCCCCGGCTCGCTGAACAAACCCTCTTTGCCATACCGCGATCCCCGGCTAGAATGGCGCGCATGATCAAATCCGCCCTTGCCTTTTTCGCCCTCATCGCCCTCCCGCTCGTCGCCTGTACACAGCCGCAGACCGCGCCTCGCGCTGCCTCCGCCGCCCCGCCACTCGCCGAAGCCCCCGCTGTCCTCGGTGTCGTCACCGCCGCCGATCCGCGCGCGGCAGCTGCCGGGCAGGAGATCATGCGCGCCGGTGGCTCCGCCGCCGATGCGGCGATGGCGATGATGCTGGCGCTGACGGTGGTCGAGCCGCAGAGTTCGGGCATCGGCGGCGGCGGGTTTTTCGTCTATCATGATGCCGAGACCGGTCGGCCGATCACTATCGACGGGCGCGAGATTGCCCCTGCCGCCGCCGCGCCCGATCGCTTTTTGGGCGAAGACGGCGAGCCGCTCGGCTTTCGCGAGGCCGTCCCCGGCGGGCTTTCGGTCGGCATTCCCGGCAATATCCGGCTGGCGGGCGAAGTGCATCGCCGCTGGGGAACGCTGGAATGGGCGCAACTGTTCGAACCCGCCATCCGCCTCGCCGAACAGGGCTATGAGGTCAATGACCGGATGGCGCGTTTCCTCGGTTTCATGCGCGAGCCCTGGGCAAGTTTCCCCGAGGCGCGGGCCATATACTGGCAGGATGGCGCGCCCAAGACTGCGGGCGATCGCGTAGCCAATCCGGCGCTTGCCGCGCTGCTCCGCACCGTCGCCGCCGAGGGACCGGACGCGTTTTACAGCGGTGAGAATGCCGAAGAAATTATCGAAACGGTGGCCAATGCCGAAATCAATCCGGCGGTCATCACGCCTGAAGATATTGCTAATTATCGACAGGTAGAACGCGCCGCCATCTGCCGGCCCTATCGCGAATATCGCGTCTGCGGCATGGGGCCACCCTCGTCCGGCGCGACGACCGTGTTACAGATTCTCGGGATGATCGAGCGTTTTCCGATGGCCGAACTCGGCCCGCGCAGCCCCGAAAGCTGGCACCTGATCGGCGAAGCCATGCGCCTCGCCTATGCCGACCGCGAGAGCTATCTCGGCGATGCGGATTTTGTCAGCGTGCCGGTCGACGGACTGCTGGACCGCGATTACATCGCCAGCCGCTCGGCAACGATCTCCGAAAACTCCGCGCTCGGCAGCTATGACGCCGGTATGCCTCCGGGTGCCGAACCTCGCACCGCCGCGATCTCCGGCGAAGTCGGCGGCACCAGTCACTTCGCCGCCGCCGACAGCGCCGGCAACGTCGTCACCATGACCTCCACCATCGAAGGCATTTTCGGCAGCCAGCTCGTCGCAAATGGCTATTTCCTCAATAACGAACTGACCGACTTTACCTTCGCGCCGGCGCTGAACGGAGCGCCGGTCGCCAACCGGGTCGAGGCCGGCAAACGACCGCTGTCCTCGATGTCGCCAACGCTGGTTTACGATGCCGACGGGCGGCTGGTGCTCGCGCTCGGTTCGGCGGGCGGCAAGCGGATCATCATGCATGTCACCAAGACACTCATCGGAGTGCTCGACTGGGATCTGCCGGTCGCCGAGGCCATCGCGTTGCCCAACATTTATTTCGGCGGCGCTGCGCTGCAAGTGGAAAGCGGCACCTTCCTCGACGAACTGCGCCCGCAAATTGCGGCGCTCGGCGGCACGGTGATTTCGTCCGACCTGACTTCCAAGGTCAACGCCGTCCAGTGGACCGGCAATCGCTGGACGGGCGCGGCCGATCCGCGCAGCCCCGGCGTCGCGCTAACCGAATAGCCCTCCTCTCCCCAGGACAAGACCTCCCATGGCCCGTCAGCTCGAACACTTTCCGAATCTCCTGACGATGTTTTTCACCCGTGTCCGGGAGAAGGGCGACGCGCCTTTTCTCTGGGCCAAGCATGAAGGCGAGTGGCAGTCGACGAGCTGGCGCGAAGCGGCCGAGCAGGTCTGCAAACTCGCCGATGCGCTGGAGAAACTCGGCCTGAAAAAGGGCGACCGGGTGATGCTGGTTTCCGAGAACCGGCCCGAATGGTGCATCGCCGATCTTGGCATCATGGCGGCGGGCTGCATCACCGTGCCGACCTACACCACCAATACCGAACGCGATCACAGCCATATTCTGGAGGACAGCCGTTCGAGAGCCGTTATCCTGTCCACGCAAAAACTGGCGATGACGGTCACCCGCGCCGCACTGAGAGCCTCTCACTGCAAATCGATTATCGGCATCGAACCGCTGCGCGGTGTCCAGGGCGGCGATCTCCTGTTTTATGACTGGTCCGCGCTGTTGGCAGCCGAAACGCCGGATATCGAGGCCCGGGCCACCGCGTGCGATTTCGCGCGCGCCGACACCGCCTGTATCATTTACACTTCCGGCACCGGCGGGGCACCGCGCGGCGTAATGCAGCATCATGGCGCGATCCTGCATAATTGCGAAGGCTGCGTCGCGGTGATTTCCGAGGATTTCGGCTGGGACGATGAGGTGTTCCTTTCCTTCCTGCCGCTCTCCCACGCCTATGAGCATAGCGGCGGGCAGTTTTTCCCGATCGCACTGGGCGCGCAGATCTTTTATTCGCGGGGTCTCGACAAGCTCGCGGCGGATATAGAGGAAACGCGCCCGACCCTGATGGTGGTTGTCCCGCGTTTGTTCGAGGTGCTGCGCGCACGGCTGCTCAAGGCGGTCGAAAAACAGGGAAAACTGCCGAATTTCCTGCTGCGGAAAGCCATCGAGATCGGCGAGAAGGACTATGGGGGAGAGGCGACCCTGATGGACAAGCCGGTCAACTGGCTGCTCGATATCCTGCTGCGCCCCAAAATCCGCAACCGTTTCGGGGGACGGCTGAAAGCGCTGGTTTCCGGCGGTGCACCGCTCAACCCGGAAATCGGCGTATTCTTCCAGTCCATCGGGCTGACACTTTTGCAAGGCTATGGACAGACCGAAGCGGCTCCGGTCGTTTCCTGCAACCGCCCGAAAACGGGATTGAAGATGGACACGGTCGGCCCGCCGCTCAAAAATACCGAGGTGAAGATCGCCGGGGATGGCGAGATACTGATTCGCGGCGAACTCGTCATGCAGGGCTATTGGCGCAATGAGGAGGAAACCGCGCGGGTGCTGAAAGATGGCTGGCTGCATACCGGCGATATCGGCCATCTCGACGAAAAGGGGCGCATTGCGATTACCGATCGCAAGAAAGACCTGATCGTCAATGACAAGGGCGACAATGTAGCGCCGCAGCGGGTGGAAGGGATGCTGACGCTGGAGCCGGAGATTTCGCAGGCGATGGTCGTCGGCGACCGGCGCCCCCATCTTGTCGGCCTGATCGTGCCGGACCCGGAATGGGTGGGCGAATGGACTGCGCAACACGGTGTCGCGAACGACGATGTATCGCTGCGCGACAATGCCGATTTCCACAAGGCGGTTTCATCGGCGGTCGATCGGGTGAACGGGAGCCTCGCCGCGGTTGAGAAGGTCCGCCGTATTGCGCTCGCGGACGAACCCTTCACGATCGACAACGATCAGATGACGCCGAGCATGAAAATCCGCCGCCATGTGATCAAGGGGATTTACGGCGAGCGGCTGGACGCGCTTTACAAGCGATAAAGCTTACTGCGCGCGATACGGCACGAACTCGCCGAGCGCGCACATCGCCAAATCGCGACCGGTCGGGTTTTCGACCACACGCACCTGATCGCCTGCACATAATTGCGTACTGTTGACGTCGGTGATCAAAGTCGAGTCGTTATCGAGGCCGCTGCAGGGTACGGCGAATTGCGTCCGATACAGCAGCTCGCTATTGACGCGATACAGGACGGTGCTTTCGTCGACGATGGTCGTGTTATTAATGCGTCGCGGTTCGATACATTGCTGCGCCGGGCCGGCTGTCTTGCCTTCCAGAAGCCGTTCGGCCCGCTGCTGCTCGCGCGTGGGTCTTTCGCCATCGCCCGCCATGGCGAAGGCACTGGCACCGAAGCTCGCGCCCGCCAGCGCGCAAATGCCGAATGCGATCGATTTCTTCATGTCTCTACTCCTTAACAAGTCGCCTCCGGAGCAGAGCATACCACAAATTGCGCTAAAACACATCTTTCGCCGCACGTCGTTCCGCCAGCTCCTCGACGGAACCGGCGCGCATGAAAGGATTGGTAGTTTGTTCGAGCGCCACCGTGGTCGGCACGGTCGCCTCGCCCTGCGCCCGCATCTCCAGAACCTCGCGCATGCGCGCCGCGATCTCGTCATTGCCCGGCTCCACGGTCAGCGCGAAGCGGCCATTGGCTTCGGTATATTCATGGCCGCAATAGAGGGCGGTGTCGCCGGGCAGTTTTTCGAGCTTGCGCATATTGTCATACATTTGCGCCGCTGTGCCCTCGAACAGCTTGCCGCAGCCCATCGCGAACAGCGTGTCGCCGACAAACGCGATCTTTTCGGACGGAAGATGAAACGCAATATGGCCGGCGGTATGGGCCGGAATGTCGAGTACGCCGCCCGCGATAGCTCCAATCCTGACCGAATCGCCTTCCCTCACCATTATATCGAGCGTCGGGATTTTGGCCTGCTCGGCCTCCGGCCCGGTGATCGTGCAGCCGGTTTGTGCCTTGATCCTCTCGTTTCCGCCCGTGTGATCGGGATGCCAGTGGGTGTTCCAGACCTGGGTAATGGTCCAGCCGCGCCTCTCCGCCTCGGCCAGCACCGGATCGGCGACCGACGGATCGACAGCCACCGTCTCGCCGCTGTCAGGTTCGTGGACCAGCCAGACATAATTATCGTTGAGGACGGGGATGCGGGCGATCTCAAGCATGTTTCCCTCATAGCACGGAGTCAGGCGTCCGTTAACCGCCTTTCAACGCCCAGGCGCTAGGCAGGAAACGGGATATTGGAGACCGGATTATATGCGGCTGCTGCTGCTATTATCGCTACTGTTCGGCTATGCGGTCGGTGCAGAGGCCTCGACGCCTCTGGCCGTTGGCAACGGTTTTTGCACGATCGGAACCGACAAAGGTGCACCGCTTCCGTCGCAAAGCGCCTGGCTAGAGCGCAGCAATTGCGGTGACGGTCGGTTTTCTGACCGCGCTCCCCGCGTCTGGGGCAGGATCGACCTGACCCGGCATAGCCTGCCCGAGGGGCAGCTCGTCCTGATCACCGAACCGACCGCGTTCGAGTCTATGGACATCGTTGCACATTATGCCGACGGCACGGTCCGGCACCGGCATCATGGCCCCGAAATCGCGACCGAAAACTGGCTGCCCCCCGCTCTTGCCGCCATCTCCGTTCCTTATCACGAGGCACCGCTGGAGAGCATCGCGCTGGCGGTCGATCATCCGGAGTCCCTGGCGATCTTTTCCGTCGCCGAAATTTCATCGGCGGAAGACTATGCCGGACTCAAATGGAGCCGGGCGATCCTTTTCGCTTTTCTGTGCGGGATCATTCTTCTGCCGATGCTCTATAATGTCGTCTTCTTTGGAATTTTGCGCGAACGATTTCTCATCTGGCATTCGCTGATGCTGGCCGGTATCGTCACCTACACGGTTTCGAGTTCCGGGCTGATTTTCAGCCTGTTTCCCGATCTTTCGCTGGCACCGAGATGGCAGTTGAATATTTGGGCGTTCGCGCTCGGGGTCGGATTCGCAAGCGTGTTTGCCCATGATTTCATCGAACCCGGAAAACTGTCTCGCCCTGTCCGCAGGCTCCTGCTGCTCTGCCCGGCGATGCTGCTTATCGTCACCGCAATGGCACTCTATGGCAGCGAAGTTATGCGCATCAACGGGCCGGTTTTGATTTTCTGTGCCTATCTGCCCTGGCTGCTCGTCTTCATTTTCGCGATAGTACAGGCTCTGTGCAGACGCAGCCGCGCTGCCTGGTTTCTCGCGGCATCCTGGGCACCTATCATCCTGGCGGGGTTCGAGCGCATAGGTCGCGGCACCGGACTTTTCGAGAGTAGCGCTACCTCCGATTTCCTGCTGTTCTACGCCCTTGCTCTCGAAACCGTCATCACCTCTGTCGGGGTGGCGGCCCGCTTCATGGGTATTCGCCGTCAGCGAGATGCAGCAGCAACGCGAGAAAAGGAACTCGATCGCCTCGCCCATACGGACGGCCTTACCGGTCTTCTTAACCGCCGGGGATTCGACCGGATTTTTGAAGATCGCACCCGCCGGGATGACTTCACCTATCTGGTGCTTCTCGATCTCGATCATTTCAAGGACATAAATGACCGTTACGGCCACGATATCGGCGACGACGTATTGCGGGCGGTCGGGCGGCTCCTTGAAGATGCCGATGAGGACGCCGTCGCTGCGCGTACCGGCGGCGAAGAATTTGCATTGCTTCTTCGCGGCAGGCGCGAAACCCCGCCAATCGCCCGGCTCGATGCATTGCGCAAGCAGTTGAGCGAAGCCATTTCAGGCGCGGTGCCGGACATCGCAGAAAAGATCAGCGTCAGCGGCGGTGTTGCGCCGATCATCCCCGGCGCACCGTTCGGATCGATCTATGCGCTCGCCGATGAGAGGCTCTATATGGCAAAGAAGAGCGGTCGCAATGCTATCGTGTCAGGACCTCACGGGGAAACGCGCGTCGCCGCGTGATACGCGTTACCACTCGCCGGTATTTTCCATGCTCGCCCAGGGTTCCCGTGGCGCTTTTGA
>JBGTHW010000065.1:0-29292 GCA_041746035.1 Parasphingopyxis sp. | reverse complement strand
CCGCGGATCATCGGGCCGCTAAAGCCCCATGCAATCGCATCGTCCTTGCTCACCACCGCGATATCGACATTGCGCTGTTTGAAGATGCGATTATCGATAACGAGGCTCATCGCATCATTGAACAGTTCCGGCAGGCGCGTTTCGGTCCATTCGGCGATATCGGTCAGCAGTTTGAGCGGCGCATCCTGATGCACGCCGCCGGGGCGGTAATACGCACTGTGCATACGCGCGCCCGACACGCGCTCGAAGAAGTTCAGGCAATCCTCGCGCAATTCGAACAGCCACAGATTTGGCGTCATGGCGCCAACATCCATGACGTGTGAGCCAAGGTTGAGCAAGTGATTGGAAATACGCGTGAGTTCAGCAAAAAGAACGCGCAGATATTGCGCGCGGAGCGGCACCTCGAGGCTCAACAGCTTCTCGATCGCCAGCACGAAGCTGTGTTCCTGGCACATGGGCGAAGCGTAATCGAGCCGGTCGAAATAGGGCAGCGCCTGGAGATAGGTTTTATGCTCGATCAGCTTCTCGGTGCCGCGATGGAGAAGGCCAATGTGAGGGTCCACGCGCTCGATGATTTCGCCATCCAGCTCCATCACCAGGCGCAGCACGCCATGGGCGGCGGGATGCTGCGGCCCGAAATTAATGGTGTAGTTGGAGATTTCGGTATCGCCGGTCGTCGGATCGGCGGCGTCTTCCTCGCCCTTAATTTCTTCGAGATAATCAGCCATGGGCGATCTCCCCTTCTCCCCTTGTGGGAGAAGGATACGGAGACTTGGCGAGGAACGAGCCTAGACGAAGCTGGATGAGGGGTGCGAGCCCTGAGCTTGTCGAAGGGCGGGCTTGGCGCGAAGCGGCAAACGGCGCGACCCAGCAGCTTTTACGCTCGCTTCGCTTCGCTCTGCCCCCCTCACCGGCCCTTCGGGCCACCTCTCCCTCAAGGGGAGAGGATGCAGCGGTTCCTGCCTGAATACCTATCACGCATGTCCTCCCGGCTTGTCAGGCTCGTCAGAAGTTTCCGACGCTTTTTCCTCGGCCTTGGGACCCGCACCGGTGTCTTCCGGCCCATTGGTGACTTTCGGCTTGGGCTCCGCCGGATCGCCCTTCGGATCGCCGCGCTTTTCAGTAATCTCGTCGGCCTTGAGCGGGGTCGGCGCGCCGGCGGCCTGCGGCTCGGCCTTCTCGTCGCCCGGCAGGATATATTCCGCACCCTCCCAAGGCGACATGAAGTCGAACGTTCGAAAATCCTGCGCGAGCTCGACCGGCTCATACACCACCCGCTTGTGCTCTTCGGAATAACGCAGCTCGACATAGCCGGTCAGCGGAAAATCCTTGCGCTGGGGATGGCCGCGAAAGCCGTAATCGGTGAGGATGCGCCGCAGGTCCGGATTGCCCTCGAACAATATGCCATACATGTCGAAGCATTCCCGCTCGAGCCAGCCGGCATTCGGCCATATGTTCACGATGCTCGGCACCGGCGTTTCCTCGTCGGTGGTCACGCGAACACGAATGCGGTGATTGCGCGTCAGCGACAGCAGGTGATAGCAAACCTCGAACCGCTCGGCCCGCTCCGGATAATCGACCCCGGCAATCTCCATCATCTGCTGATATTCGAGTCCCGGCGTATCGCGCAGGGCGATCATCACGGCGTGCAGATCGTCGCGACGGACATCCACCGATACTTCATGCACCGCTTCAACTGCGTCCAAAAACATCTTGCCGAGAGAAGATTTTACCGCATCGATCACGCCATCATTCGAGGCGATTACAGGGGCCGGAGAAGCCATGACCTAACGCTCTATCGTGCCAACGCGGCGAATTTTACGCTGCAATTGCATCACGCCATAAAGCAGCGCCTCGGCAGTCGGCGGGCACCCCGGAACATAAATATCGACTGGCACAATCCGGTCGCAGCCGCGCACCACGCTATAGCTATAATGATAATAGCCACCGCCATTGGCGCAGCTGCCCATCGAAATCACATATTTCGGCTCGGACATCTGGTCGTAAACCGTGCGCAGCGCCGGGGCCATCTTGTTGCAGAGCGTCCCGGCGACGATCATCACGTCGGACTGGCGCGGGCTGGCGCGCGGCGCGGCACCGAAGCGCTCCATGTCATAGCGCGGCATATTGACATGAATCATCTCGACCGCGCAGCAGGCCAGCCCGAATGTCATCCACCAGAGAGACCCCGTGCGCGCCCACTGGAACAGCTCTTCCGTGGATGTGACGAGGAAGCCTTTGTCGGTAACTTCCGAGTTGATATCCTTCAGAAAATCGGGATCGGGCAAAGTGCCTTCGGGTGGCGGCGCGGCAATATCTACTCCCATTCCAGCGCTCCCTTCTTCCAGGCGTAAGCCAGCCCTATGGCCAGCTCGACCAGAAACACCTTCATCGCGAACCACGCCACCCAGCCGATATCGAACACCGTCACCGCCCAGGGAAACAGGAACGCCGCCTCCAGATCGAAAATGATAAACAGGATCGCCACGAGATAGAAACGCACATCGAACTGGCTGCGCGAATCCTCGAACGCCGGAAAGCCGCATTCATATTCGGAGAGCTTGGCGGCGGTCGGCTGCGATGTGCCGGTCAGTTTCGAAACCAGCATCGGCAGCACGACGAAGGCGAAGGATAGTCCGAGCGCAACCCCGATAAACAGCAATATCGGAAGATACTCGGATAAATCGACGGAAATCGTCTCGGGCAAAATCGGCACTCACGGGGTTCGCGTTTGAAACTGCGCTGCTTTTAGAGGGATGGGCGGCGCGGGGCAAGGCCGCGTTTGGCCGAAACGTGGCTATTCTAGCCCCTGATCGCCCCCGCAACCAGCTTGTGAAGCCTTGAATGCAGCGCCTCGTTTGCCGCCAGATATTCCGCGCGCTCGAGTGGCTGACTACCGCCGCGGAAATCGGTCACGAAACCACGCGCCTCGCGGACCAGGAGAAGCCCGGCGGCGACATCCCAGGGTTCCAGGTCCGCCTCCCAATACCCGTCGAAGCGTCCGGCGGCCGTCCAGGCGAGATCTAGCGAGGCCGAACCGAAGCGCCGGATTCCGGCAACTTGCGGCGCGATGGCATTGAAAATGCGGTTGAACTGATCGAGATCGCCATGGCCCTTATAGGGCACGCCGGTAGCGATCAGCGCCTCGTTGAGATTGCGCCGCGCGGAGGTGAACAGACGCCGATCATGCAGGAACGCCCCCCCGCCCTTTTCCGCCCAGAACAGCTCGTCGGTCAGCGGCTGATAGACGACGCCCGCGACGATCTCCCCCCAGCCTCCGCCCGGCTTGGGTTGCTGCGCGGCAATCGAGATGGCGAAATGCGGCAGGCCGTGGAGAAAGTTCGAGGTGCCATCGAGCGGATCGACGACCCAGCGCGGCAGGTTCGGATCGCCCTCGATTTCGCCCGCTTCTTCAAGCAGGAACCCCCAGTCCGGCCGGGCTTTCAGCAGCTCGTCATACAGAATGCGCTCGGCCTTCTGATCGGCCTTCGAGACGAAATCCGCCGGGCCTTTCATGGAGACCTGCAAATGCTCGACCTCGCCATAATCCTTGCGCAGCCCCTGCCCCGCCTTGCGCGCGGCGCGGTCCATAACGGTGATGACGGCGGGTTTGATGGGCATGGACTATTGCGCGGCGCGGTCGGTCAGATTGTTCAACGCGCCGGAAATCTGCGTGACGATTTCATCATGGCCGGTAATGCCGTGTCGCGCCGCGAGCCAGGCCGGGTCGTTATAAGCAATCTGCACCGCACCCTCGCTATCCTCATAAACCGCGATCCTCTGCGGCAGATCGAGCGACACGTCGGGAGCCGCGCGCATCAGGGGCGTGCCAAGCTGCGGATTACCGAAAATCAGCACCATCGTCGGCGGCATTTCGAGATCGGCACCCGCCGCGTTGGCCCGATGATCGACACGGGCGAAAACGGTCAGACCATTCTCCTCGACCGCCGCTTCGAGCGCATCCATCGTATCCTCGACGGACTGCGCGCTTTGCCTGATGACAATACCGTCGCCATGCGTTTGGGTTTCCTCGGACTGGGCAAGCTGCTCGTCGCTCGCTTCACCCGATTCCGCCGTGCATCCGGCAAGCGCAACCAGCGCAGCCATCGCATAAAGTGTGTTAGCAATTTTTCTCATTATTCCGCCTTCTTTACATATTCCTGTGCATAGACATCGACGACGATCCGCGTGCCTGCCACGATATGCGGCGGCACCATGACGCGAACGCCATTATCGAGGATCGCGGGCTTGTAGGAGGACGACGCCGTCTGCCCCTTCACCACCGCGTCCGCCTCGACGATATCCGCCTCGACCTGGTCGGGCAGCTGCACGCTGATCGGTTTTTCCTCATACAATTCCAGCATCACATCCATGCCATCGGTCAGAAACGCCGCGGCATCGCCCAGCATGTCGGCGGCAAGCTCGATCTGCTCGTAATTTTCCTTGTCCATGAAGGTCAGCATATCGCCCTCGGCGAACAGGAACTGGTATTCGCGCGTATCGAGACGGACTTTCTCGACCGTCTCGGCGGAACGAAAGCGAACATTGTTCTTGCGCCCGTCGATCAGGTTCTTCAGCTCGACCTGCATATAGGCGCCGCCCTTGCCGGGCTGGGTATGCTGGATCTTGACCGCCTTCCACAGCCCGTCTTCATATTCGATGATATTGCCGGGACGAATGTCCACGCCGCTCATTTTCATGGGGGATGCTCGCTTGTTCGTTGGGTTGCGCGCCCTTTACCAGCCGCGACACCGCACCACAAGCAAGCGAAAGGCATAAAGCGCTTCTGTCGTTTTTATCCAATACATCGACCAGCGGATCGGCTATTGTCCTGTCAGCAAAAGGACATTGAGTATGTTTGAGAGCAAATCGCGGTTGCCGCTTGCCGCCGGTCTTTTCGGCGACGACCATATTCCCCCGGATCGACACACGAGTCCGTCGGGACTGGATGAAATGCCAGATATCGAATCCTTCGAAAATAATTACGCGCGCGAATTGTTGCGACGGGCGGTCGCCTTTACCGCCCATATCGACGAGGACAGGGAACTGGCCGCCTAAAGGTCCGAAAGTACTTTCGAGAAGGCCCCCACGCCTGCCGCTTCCCCCCCGGCATGTCCCCACACCGCGCTACTGACAGCGATAAAATCCGCGCCTGCCTCGATCGGCAACACGGCATTGTCAGCGGTAATCCCGCCAATCGCGACACAGGGCAGTTCGAATAATCCGCTCCACCATGAAAGGATTTCCGGCTGAGGCCGGTGCACCGTTTTCTTGGTGGTCGTCGGATAGAACGCCCCGAACGCGACATAATCCGCCCCCGCCTCCCCGGCCTCCATCGCGAAATGGCGGCTGTCATGACACGTCGCGCCAATCTGGACCGAGGGGCCGAGCAGCGCCCTCGCTTCCTCGATGCTCCCGTCCGTCCGCCCCAGATGCACACCATCCGCGCCCAGCTGTTTCGCCAGATCGGCGCGATCGTTCAGGACGAATGCGCAATCGTGCGCAGCGCAGACAGGCATAAGCGTCTCGGCCATAGCGACGATCATATTGTCCGGCACGTCCTTCATTCGCAACTGAAACGCGGCGACCGGGCCTGCGCCCAGAGCGCGTTCCAGGCACCCGGCAAAATCGTCGCCGAGATCGGGCGGCGAGATCAGATAGAGCTGGCAGTCGGTATCGGGCATGGCCGGTCTTTAGCGGGCGGCGGGGCGGAAGCGAAAGAGGTTTTGTACATTGGCGATCCACCTCGGTTGTGAGAGAAGAAGCCCATGAAAAGGCTCGTTCCGCTCGTGCTTGTCCTCGCCCTCGCAAACTGCGCAACGGTTCAGCGGGTGCAGGCCAGCGATCAGGGCATCTCTCTGAACGAGACGCTGCATTTGCACGGCATCGCCGTTATGCCGGTCGAGATCATTGAAGACAGCCGTTGCCCCATCGATGCGACATGCTTCTGGGCAGGGCGCGTCGTGCTCCGCGCTACGGTGGCCAGCGATCTGGACAATGACAATGCGTCCCGTTCCGTAGATTTCATATCCGGCGAGCCGCAAACGCTTTTCGGAGAAACGATCGAACTCGAAACGATCATGCCGGATCGCTCCACCGATGCGGCACCGGATACGCGCGATTATCGGTTTACCTTCGCACTGGCCGAAAACCAATAGCCGGTCAGGCGACAGAAGCCGCGTAAATCTGGTCGATGGCGGCGCTGAGCGCGGCATCGAATTCCTCGTCGCTCATATCGTGCCGCAAATCCTGGAGCAGCGCGCGCGAGAAGCTGGCAATGATGCCTCTGTTCCTGGCCAGCCCCCGACACGCCTCGTCCCGCGAGAAACCGCCGGACAGCGCCACAACGCGTAACACCCGCGGATGCGCGACGATGGAATCATAGAGACCCGCCTCTGCCGGTATCGATAGCTTGAGCATGACCTGCCGGTCTTCGGGCAATGCATCGAGATTCTTGATCAGTTCTTCCTTTAGGAGCGCATCGCACTGCGCGCGTTCCCGACTTTTGAGCGAGACTTCCGGTTCGATAATCGGCATCAGGCCATGCTTCGAAATCTGCGTCGCCACCTGAAACTGCTGGGCCACATTCGCGGCAATGCCGCTCGGCGAAGCCTTGTCGATGACCGAGCGCATCTTCGTCCCGAACACACCCTTCGCCACCGCCCGCTCGCACAGCGCATCGAGGCCGGGGTTTGGCTTCATCATCTGCACGCCATCCGCCACGTCTTCCAACCCCTTGTCGGTCTTCAAAAACGGCACAACGCCGCGCTCCCATAGAAGCTCCGGCACCGGCTTGCCTTCGGCCTCGCCATCCATCGTCATCTCGAACAGGATAGCCCCGATCACCTTGCCATTGCCGAAAGACGGCGCGGTGACGATGCGTTGCCGCATTTCGTGGATCAGTGCGAACATCTCCTCTTCGTTCGCATAGGCATCTTCGCCAATCCCGAAACCCGCGAGCGCCTTGGGCGTCGATCCGCCGCTCTGGTCGAGCGCGGCGATAAAACCGTCGCCTTTTGCGATCTGGGCGGTCATGTTCGGATCGGGCGTCGGCATGGGCGCGGGCTTCCTTGGCTGTTTCGGGTTGGCGCCTTGATAATCGACACGCCCCATGACGGCAACGGCGGCGGCAACGAATTCGTGGTTTAAGCGTAGGTCCCTAAAGAACAGGAGAAACCCATGCTCGACGAAACCCAGCAGAAACTGTGCGATGAGAACGAAACCGATTTCAGCGATCTGAAGGCGCTGATCCTCAATTGCACGCTGAAGCCTTCGCCGCAGGGATCGCATACCGACAAACTGCTCGGCACGATGGAGTATATTTTCGAGAAGAACGGCGTCGATTACGAGAATGTCCGCGTCGTCGATCACGATATCGCACCCGGCGTCTATCCCGACATGACCGAGCATGGTTTCGACAGCGACGCCTGGCCCGAAATCTGGAAGAAGGTGGATGCGGCGGATATCCTCATCATCGGTAGCCCGATCTGGCTCGGGCAGATTTCATCGGAAGCTGCCAAGGTAATCGAACGACTCTATGCGCATTCGGGCGAAACCAATGACAAGGGGCAATATCGCTTTTACGGCAAGGTCGGCGGCTGCATCATCACCGGCAATGAGGACGGGATCAAACATTGCGCGATGGCGCTGCTCTATTCGCTTCAGCATATCGGCTACACCATCCCGCCCCAGGCGGACGCCGGCTGGATCGGCGAGGCCGGACCCGGCCCTTCCTATGGCGACAAACTCGACGATGGCAGTTTCGCGGGCTTCGACAATGATTTCACCCGCCGCAACACGACCTTCGCGACTTGGAACCTGATGCATATGGCGCGGATGCTGAAGGATGCTGGTGGCATTCCGGCGCATGGTAACCAGAAGGATTTATGGGAAGCCGGCTGTCGCTTCGATGCGCCCAATCCGGAGCATCGCTAAAGCGATAGCCAGCGGCGCAATGCCTCGTCTATCCGAAGCATTCCTGCATTCCCGATTTGCCCGATGACCGAACCAATGCGCTCAATGGGGAATGTGTAAAGCCAGTCGATCTCGACCTCGCTCGGCACGCGCAAACCATTAGCATCGCTGGGCGTCAGCAACGGCCTTCCACCCTCCGGACCGCGCAAGACAGAGCTAAGTGGACAGACCGTCACCTTCGGCGGATCGATTTCCAGCGTCGCGTCATGTTGCACGACAATACATGGTCGGCTTTTGCTCGCCGGGCTGTTTGTCGCGCGGACCACGACAACCGCACCGCGTTTCACGCGGGAGGACCCGCCGGTCCCCAGTCATAACCGCCATCTTCCTGATCGAGCATCGAGAGCCAGTCGTCGGTTGCACGGTCGATATCGGTCAATTCTTCGCCGTTCGCGAAATTGGCCAGAAACCGCGAGGACACCCGCAATTGCGCAGCGATGGTTTCCGTGCCGAGCCGTTCCCTGATCCAGTCACGGGCAACTGCGCTTTTCGGTCGACCCAGCGCACGGGCGTGACGCTCCAGAGCCGCTTCGTCCTCGGGTTGCAATCGAATTCCAAGCATGAAACGCTCCTGTTTAACATGTTAAACGTAACCTGTTATGCCTAGCGCGTCAAGGCGGCCACCCCCGGCAGTTCCTTGCCTTCCATCCATTCGAGGAAGGCTCCGCCCGCCGTCGAGACGAACGTAAAATCGTCCGCCACACCGGCATGATTGAGGGCGGCGACGGTATCTCCGCCTCCCGCCACCGACACCATTGAACCTTCCCGCGTCAGCGCAGCGGCGGTCTTCGCCAGCGATACCGTCGCCGCATCGAATGGCGGTGTTTCGAATGCACCGAGCGGGCCGTTCCAGACCAGCGTCTTGCAGGTCTTGAGCGCGTCCGCGAGCGCCTCGGTCGCGGCCGGGCCGATATCGAGGATCATCTCGTTCTCGCCGACTTCATGGACATTGACGGTGCGCGTCGGCGGATTCGGCTCGAATTTCTCGGAAACGACAACATCGTAAGGCAGATGCACCGTGCAATCGGCGGCATCGGCCGCATCGAGGATTTCCACGGCAGTGTCCGTCAGATCATGCTCGCACAAGGATTTGCCGACATCGACGCCGCGCGCGGCCAGAAACGTATTCGCCATGCCGCCGCCGATAATCAGATGATCGACCTTGGTGACAAGATGTTCGAGCACGGCGAGTTTGGTCGAAACCTTCGCCCCCCCGACCACCGCCGCCACCGGATGCTCCGGCTTGCCGAGCGCCTTTTCGAGCGCCTTGAGTTCGGCTTCCATCGCACGGCCTGCATAGGCGGGCAGCCGCTCAGCAAGGCCGACCGTCGAAACATGCGCGCGGTGGGCGGCGGAAAAGGCATCGTTGACATAGAAATCGCCGAGTTCGGCCATGGCATCGGCGAGATCGGCATCATTCTCCGTCTCGCCTTCATAAAAGCGCGTGTTTTCGCAGATTCCGATATCGCCCGCCGAGAGCTTCGCAATCATCGCCGTCGCGTCCTCGCCCTGGCAATCGGGAACGAAGGTCACCGTGCGGCCCAGAAGAGCTTCAAGCGGCTCGGTAAGCTGGGCCAGCGACAATGTCGGATCGGCAACGCCTTTCGGACGTCCAAAATGTGCCAACAGCAACACAATCGCGCCCGCATCGGACAGTTCCGAAATCGTGGGCAAAATAGCCCGGATGCGCGTATCGTCTGTGATGGCACCATCGGCCATCGGCACGTTCAGATCGACACGCACCAGCGCGCGTTTTCCGCTTACATCGCCGAGATCATCGAGTGTTCTGAAACCGGCCATTGCCACCTCATAAAAGTTTGCAGCTTATTCTGCTAAGCGATTCCGATAGGATCGATTATCGGATGTTGCGTCACATCGCCAACACCCTTGCGTGGCGGCATGACGCCATATTTCACACCCTCGAAATCAGCCTCTAAACCAGCCCCGCCATCACCCCGGCGGTATCGATCATGCGGTTCGAGAAGCCCCATTCATTGTCATACCAGCTCACGACGCGGGCGAGCTTGCCTTCGAGTACGGCTGTTTCGAGGCTATCGACGGTTGAACTGGCGGGATAATGATTGAAGTCGGAGCTCACCAGCGGCTCATCGGTATAATCGAGCACCCCTTTCATCGGGCTTTCAGATGCAGATTTCAAAGCATTATTAAGCTCTTCGACGGAAATGTCCCGACCGGGTGTGAAAACCAGATCGATCAGCGACACATTCGGCGTCGGCACGCGGACGGAGCTGCCATCAAGCTTGCCGTTAAGCTCCGGCAGCACCAGACCGACCGCCCGCGCCGCGCCCGTTGTCGTCGGGATGATGTTCTGCGCCCCGCCACGCGCCCGGCGCATATCGGAGTGCATCTGATCGAGTATCCGCTGATCGTTGGTATAGCTGTGGATCGTCGTCATAAAGCCGCGGTCGATGCCGACTGCATCGTTGAGCACCTTGGCAACCGGCGCCAGGCAGTTGGTCGTGCAGCTGGCGTTGGAAACGATGACGTCATCGGTCGTCAGCGTGTCATGGTTCACCCCATAGACTACTGTTTTCGTGACATTCTTTGCAGGCGCGGAGATCAGGACGCGCTTGGCACCGGCGGTCAGATGCGGTTCGGCCGCCTCGTGCGACTGGAAGAAACCCGTGCATTCCAGCACGATATCGACGCCCATATCGCCATGCGGGAGATTGCCCGGCTCGCGTTCCGACGTCACGGCGATGGTCTTGCCATTGACGGTGATGCTGTCACCGGACGCCGATACCTCGCCCGGAAAGCGGCCATGCGTGGAGTCATACTGGAAAAGCAGTGCATTGGCCCTGGCATCGGCGAGATCGTTGATCGCGACAAGATCGAGATCGTGATCGCTCCGTTCGAGGATTGCGCGGGCCACGAGTCGCCCGATCCGCCCAAACCCGTTTATCGCAACTTTGACAGCCATTCCGCAGAAACTCCTTCTAGTTCTTGAGAGCGGACAGGATTTGCGGCGTTATTGCCCCGGCTGTCAGCCCGAAATATGCAAACAGTGCCGGTGCGGGCGCGGAGGCACCAAACCGGTCCAGACCGAAATTCAGCCCTTCGCGACCCGTATAGCGCTCCCAGCCCAGCGTTGCACCTGCCTCTATGGAAACGCGGAGTACGCCGGAGCCATCGCCAAGAATGTCGGCTTTATAGGCCTCATCCTGAGCTTCGAAAAGTTCCCAGCAGGGCATGGATACGACATCCGCACCGATCCCCTTATCCTCCAGTTGCCCGGCAACGTTCGCAGCGATATGCACTTCCGAGCCTGTCGCCAGGAGAATGACCTCCCGCTCGCTGTCAGCAGACTTCAATCTATAAGCTCCTTTAGAACAGCAATTTTCCGTGACGTCATGACGCATGGGCGGGAGTCCTTGACGAGTCAGTGCATGAAGCGATGGACCGTGCTTGCGTTCAAGCGAAAGCGACCAGCATTCTGCCGTTTCGATGGCGTCGCAGGGCCGGAAGACATGGAGATTGGGCATCGCGCGCAGACCCATAAGCTGTTCGACCGGCTGATGCGTCGGGCCGTCTTCGCCAAGGCCAATCGAATCATGCGTCATCACATAGACAACGCGCGTCTGCTGTAGCGCCGACAGGCGGATGGCCGGGCGGCAATAATCCGAAAAGATCAGAAATGTCCCGCCATAAGGGATAACACCACCATGCAGCGCCATGCCATTCATCGCTGCGGCCATGCCGAACTCACGGATGCCGTAATAGATATAGCGGCCTCCGTAATTATCGGACGTCAGCGGGTCGGTATCGGGCGTCTTGGTGTTGTTGGACCCGGTAAGATCGGCAGATCCACCGATTGTATCCGGAACAGCCCTGTTGATCGCTGTGAGCGCCATTTCGGACGCCTTACGCGTCGCCACGTTGGGCGGGTCGGTCGCTAACCGGTCCAAATGGTCCCGCATGGCGTTGCCGTCCGGCAGATCGCCGGACATTCTCCGTTCGAATTCAGCCCTGTTCGCGGCATTCGCAAGGCGTTCTTTCCACGCATCATGGGTTTCCGCACATCGCGCACCCGCCTCTTCCCAGGTCTCCTTAATCTCGATCGGTACCACAAAAGGTGGCGCGTCCCAGCCGAGTTCCTTGCGCGCCGCCGCGATCTCTTCATCGCCAAGCGGCGCGCCATGCGTCGCCGCCGTGCCCTGTTTGTTGGGCGCGCCATAACCGATCACGGTCGTACACTGGATGAGCGAAGGTCGCGGGTCGGCCAGCGCCTGCTCAAAGGCATGACGAATCGCATCCGGATCATGCCCGTCGCACTGCGTTACATGCCAGCCGGAAGCGGCATAACGCGCCGTAATATCCTCGCAGGTCGACAGGTCGGTTTCGCCATCGATGGTAATGCTATTGTCGTCCCACAGCACATTGAGACGGCCCAAACTGAGATTGCCGGCAAGCCCCACCGCCTCATGATTCACGCCCTCCATCAGACATCCGTCGCCAGCAATGACCCAGGTCTTGTGATCGACCAGCTCGTCGCCGAAATGCGCATTCATATGGCGCTCGGCGATTGCCATGCCGACGGCCATGGCAAGCCCCTGGCCCAGCGGACCGGTCGTCGTTTCCACGGCGTCCAGCAGGAAATTCTCGGGATGGCCCGCGCAGGGGCTTCCAAGTTGCCGGAAATGCCGGATTTCCTCGATGGTCGGTCGCGCATATCCGGTGAGATGTAACAAGGAATAGATCAGCATCGAGCCATGGCCGGCGGATAGAATAAAGCGATCCCGGTCATGCCAGGCCGGATCGGCCGGATTATGTTTCAGATATTTCGTGAACAAAACGGTCGCCGCATCGGCCATCCCCATCGGCATCCCGGGATGACCGGAACTGGCGGCCTGCACCGCGTCCATCGATAGCGCGCGAATCGCATTGGCAAGCTGAGTGTGGGTGACGACCATGCAATCTCCTTGGCGAACAGGTGAAGCCTCTGCAAATCGCCTTGAAAAGCAACGCCCGACGAGTCGCGGACACGGCGCGACCATTGGTCCGCTCCAGAGATATCGTCAACCGTTCCTCCCACAAGGCTTGCCCGCGCACACGATCGTGGTATTCAAACGCCATGGCAAAAACCTCTCTTAAAGATACGCTCGACGCTACGGATCGTGCTCTGGCGCAGCTGGAAAAACTCCAGGCGCAAGGCAAACTCGGTCGAACCGGGGAGATCGAAGCCCGGGAGCAATTCAAAAAGGACTATAATCTGCTCCACGAGAAGCGGCAGTCGGATTTGCTGGAAAGACAGGAGACCATACAAGAACTTCGAGGCAAAATTAGCGAAATTACGGAGGCAAAAAATGGTCAGATCGAAGACGTTCGCAAATCGCTGAACGAGGTTGTCGTCAGAAAAGACGAGCAGATCGCCCAATTGAAACAGGCGATAAAAGACGTTGCCAAACGCAAGGAAGAACGGGTTAGACAGCTTGCCGACTTCCAGCAAACCGTTGTGAGCCGCGAAAGATACAAGACACTCGCAGCCGAATTTTCCGCCCTGAAAAACGATCATGCCACGCTGCGGGAAAAAGCCGCATGGGCGATAAGGCAGATAGATGGCCTGTACGGCGAAATCGATGCCGGAGAAACGAATAATGGCTGAAGTTACCCTTACGATTGGCGGGCATCATTATGCGGTATCCTGCCGCGACGGCGAAGAAGACCATCTTGGAGCCATCGGCTCGCTCGTAAATGCGAAAACGCGAGAGGCAAAAGCCGCTGTGGGCGACGGGCTTGGCGAAGCCCGACAATTGTTGTTCGCAGCGTTGTTACTGGCCGACGAGGTAAACGAACTGCGGCAGAGCCGCGTTTCTCCGGAAGAGTTAGAGCGCATCGAGGGGATTTCGATCAGGATTGCAGCTTTGGCCAGGGGAATCGCTTGAAGTGTTTCATGCGGCTTGAGTGACGACGGCCTGGAGGTATTCATCGTCCCGCCCGGCGCGTTTTCTTCGGGTTTTGAGGCTGTCGGTTTTTGCTATTTGGTTGAGCATGTTGAGAGCCATGTGTTTGACGACGGCCATGTTTTCAGGGCCATGTCCGGTTCTGAGGCGAGCGAGGTCGTCGCGGAAGACGATGTCCATCAGTGAAGGGTCGCGCAAAGCACCAGCAACAGCACCTCGGGTTTACGGGTAAACCACCTTCCAGCTCTGGCGCGGATCCTCCAGCACCGAAAAATGCTCCAGCAATGATAGTCACACATCAACAATCTCCTCCTCAAAGATCGTCAATGAATCACATATCGTGCGTCTCTGGAATCCCCCTCAGCCGTTCTAGCGATTGCCCTAAGGGCACATCCAAATAGCTTGCAATGACAGAGCTATGGCTTATCCATATGGGGAATTAATCGAAGGAGTCTGGAGTCGAGAGGGAACAGATTTCGATATCGCGCGAGCGATGTCCTCAAAAACATGAACGCCAGCACTGCCGCTGACGGAATTACCGGAACCCGGGAAACTCCGTTCGGCGCGATTCTGCGGGAGTTTAACGGCCGATAGATCCGGCAAGGCAGATTTTTCTGCTATCTACGATAGGATTCCTGGCCCGGAAGCTTTATCGAGGGATTTGCAATCGAATACGAAAATTCGCTATTTTCGAACCATGAGGCGCAGGGGGATAGATAATGTCTGAAGACACGGAAAGGAGATTGCAGCGTCGCGGCGAGCGGATACGTCATGTCCTGGCGCGCTACATTGATAGTGAGGATTATTTCAATATTCTCAGATTGATGGGCAAAATGGAAGAAACCCGGCGGGTCGCACAGTTCAAAGTGGGAGAAATGATCGCAGGCAAGCTCGAAACTGCGGAAGGCCGGGCCACGATACTCGACGCGGCCTCCGCTGCCTTGGAGAAGACCGGAGACAGTATTTATCTTCTCCACCTCGTAACACTGTGCCAGGCGATGGACGGGGATTATCGTCAGGCCGGCAAGGTGTTGACCGCAAGGATAAACAGGGCGTCGACGGCCGAAGGCCAGCTACCGAGACGGAGTTTCATCGCCTTGCGCGATAGCTGGCGCGTCGTCGATCTTATTGCCCGCGAAAAAATGGACTGGGTAGACGACAAGGGCAGCTATGGCGGGCTAATCGAGAAACCGGGCGACTCTGAAGTCAATGGTTTGCCGCAGGAAAATTCGGGCGAGGGGAGCGATAGCCCGCTCGGGTTCAAGGAACATGCCCTGCAGGGCCGGTTGCGCGAGGAATATCTGCAGGCCTGTGAAATAGATTTCGGCAACGCGCGCACTCTCGCGGCAAAATTCAAGGCGATCGGCCAGATGCTGCGCACCGGAATACGACATATTCCGGAATATAAATCTTCCTATCGGCTCGCGAAAGAGAAAATGCTCGAACTGGGTGCCGAACTCGATCAGCTGATAGCTCGACCTCCGCCGAAATATCGCAATCTGACGCAGCATGTTCTCGATGTTTCGACGGCGGTGAACCTGACGCACAGGCTCGGCCTGTCCGATCAGAAAAAGCGCTGCGTCGCTCATTTGTTGCAGCTATCGCGTGTCGAGAGTTTCGGCCACAAACTCTGGTCCGCGCCGGCGGAACTCTCGAAATATCCCGAAGACGAGGCCGTAGCCAACCTCATTGCCGACAGAATAATGCAGCATATCCCGAAAATCGACCGTGATATGCGACATTTTTTCCAGTGGGCGCTCAATACCGGCAATTACAAGAAAGCCAATGAAATTGTAAGACATCTGCATAAAGGACTTTTGAGAAAAGAGGCAATGGAATACTATGTAGGTATTCTACAGCGCCAGGGACGATTCGAGGATGCGATACAATATTGCCGGAAAATACATGGGCAGTTATTGTCTCATCCGCATTTTGCCAATGCCTACGCTAATCACCGCATTATAAAGCGGATCGGCGAATTGCAGTTTCTGGTAAAAACGGCCAAAATATATGGCGCTGTCAAGCAGCCTTCCGATCCGGTTGGCATTGTCCTGATCGCGCCGCGGAATATCGATCACTTGCGGCGGTATCCGCTGATGGTGCTGCTCGAAATGAAGCGCCGGGGCTGGGCGGTTATCCCGATCGTTGAAGGCCTGTTGCCAAGAGAACTTACGGGCATTGCCGACATCGACGTGATGAACGGGGCGATACGGCCCAATATAAGGATGACCAAACGATCCGAAGGAAAAATCGGTTCTGTCAGGGAATTCGAATGCGATCCGCGAAATCGTATTCTGCGCTGGGGGAAACTCGATCTGCATCACTCGATGTGGGAAGATGCCGCGATTAACCGCCGTCGATATTCGATCGACTATGAGTGTCCCGAATTGCAGCGCTATCTCGGCGGTTTGGGTGAGTGGACTAAGGCCGTGGCACGGGTCCTGGGCTATGCTCATTCGTTTCACAGGCGCGCAGGTTATCGCACCGCTTGCATGTCTCTGTTCAATTGCCGCTTACCCGACTCCGTTTTCCGCCTTTACTGTCAGGAATATGGCGATGAAGACGATTTCTTCTGTCTGCATGCCGCCAACGGATATCAGAATTATTTCACCAATTTCTCAACGAACCTCTCCCGAAGATTTGTCGTACGGAACGTGACAAAGGCCAGTGAGGTCAGGTCCGGCAGTTTTCCGATTCCCGAAAATTTCGAAAGATACTATGACGACCTGCGGCACCAGGCTCCCGCAATCCTGCAAAAGTTCGAATACATAACCAAAGTGAAACGCTCGACAGCGGGCAACAAGGCCAGACCAGCCGAGGCAATGGAAGCCGCCGAGAAAATCAAGGCATGGCGCAGAGCCGGCGGCAAGGTCGCCTGCGCATTTGGCAAAGTCGTGTGCGATTCCAATGTCCCGTTCGATGGTGGACCGGCGCATCACAGCATGAAAGACTGGATCAACCATTCCGTACGAAGCGTCCGGAACAGCAACACCCTCCTGCTTGTCAAACCCCACCCACATGAATTGAACAATCAGATCGCGACGTTTCCGACCGAGTATTTTGTTGATCTTGTTGAAGAGCCACTTGGCGACAATGCCATGATCCTCGGTCACCGGTGGTTCGACATTCATGATATGAAGGAGCTGATCGATATTGGCCTGATCTACAACGGGACGACGACAGTCGAGCTGGGCCTGATGGGCATACCCTGCCTGCTCGCCGGTCATTTCGCACCGATCGACTATCCCGTCGGTCATGCGGTTCCGGAAAATCGGGCCGCGTTCGAGGCGTTTGTAAGGTTCGAGAAGAAACTGGATGTCGCTTCAGATCTCAAAGAACGGTGCGCAGTATGGCTGGACTATATGTCGAACGAGGATTTCACGCTGCCCTATCGCTATCATGCCCGGCCCGTAACCAACAAAGTGCTCTATCCGCCCTGGTGGATCGACGAGGATCTGGTGTCTCACAAGAATGGAGGAGATCCCGCCATATTAGAATTAACCGGTCGAGCCTTGGGCGAAAGGCCTGAACCCGGCGCGATGAGGCCCGAAAACGCGCTTCAAAAAGGTGGGCGCTTCGTGAAGTTTTTCAGACAACTGGGTTCGCCGGTGGAATAATCGAGCATTTTTCGACAGAAGGCATCGAATATGACGAATTTCATTCGATATATTGAGGAGCAATAGGCAAGATCGACGGCCTGCCGTTCAGTAAAAAAGAAGCCATCGCGCCGATGACCGGTCGCGACCACTTGGCAAATCGGCTGACCTGGCCATCCTGCATCGAGACCGGACTTGCAAATATTATCCCTGCGCGGGGTTTTCAGTCAAAGTAATTCGGGCAATTATATACTTGACTTAGCAAGCGGGATTTGGCATATAATGGGCATAACCAAGGAAGCCCGTTATGAACGTCAATATCACAGACCCCATCTTTCACGACGAAGCCAAGGCGCAAGCCCATATCGAAGCTTCTCGCTGGAATGGCGAACCTTTTTGCCCGCATTGTGGAACCACCGATGTCACCCGCATGGGCGGCAAGACGCAAGCCGGGATGTTCCAGTGTAACGATTGCCGCGACAAGTTCACCGTCCGCACCGGCACCGTCATGGAGCGCAGCCACGTTCCCCTACACAAATGGTTGCTCGCTACGCACCTGATCGCCGCTTCCAAAAAGGGCATGAGCGCAGCGCAAATGGGCCGTATGCTTGGCGTCACCTATAAAACCGCATGGTTCCTTTGCCACCGTATCCGTGAAGCGATGGACGGCGCGACTGGCAACGCCCCTTTAGGCGGCGGTAACAAGGTCGTGGAAGCCGATGAAACCTATGTAGGCGGCAAGGCCAAGAACCGCGCCAAGCGTCGCCCTGCACCCAAGAAAGCCGTTGTCGCACTTGTCGAACGCGAGGGTCATGTTCGCAGCTTCCATGTTGCCAACGTCAACGCCAAAACGCTTCGCCCTCTTATCGCCGTCAATGTTGACCGTGCCTCTCACCTTATGACCGACGAAGCGACGGTTTACACCCGCGTCGGTCGCGAGTTTGCCGGTCACAGTGTCGTGAACCACAGCGCAAAAGAATATGTCACGCATGGCGGTTTCAAGCACAGCAACACGGCGGAAAACTTCTTCTCCATTTTCAAGCGCGGTGTCATCGGCACCTACCACCATATGAGCGAAGCGCACCTTGGCCGTTACTGCAAAGAGTTCGATTTCCGCTACAACACCCGCGACCTGAACGACGGCGAGCGCGCCGCCCTTGTCCTGAAAGGGACTGTCGGCAAGCGCCTGACCTATCGGCGGGTTGATCGACTCGCCGCCTAAAAGCACGGAGCCGCCTCGCCTGTATGGCGAGCGCCGCAAACGCTATTATGAGTAATTGACGAAAGGCGAGCGATCTAAAATGAATGAATTGCCAGAAAAAATAGAGATGAGTGTATCAGACCTAATTCTTTTCAATGGTGTTTTCGCAGTCGGCCTTGGCAGAGCATTGGATAAAGCCGGAGTTATGGATTCCTCTTATCTTGCGGACCAATTGAGTCACTGGAGCGAAAGCGGCGAAAATCATCCGGCAAAGGACTTGATGCGCGCGATTGTTCAAGCCTTGCGGAATCCGGATGATCCTCACCATCCTGAATTCCGGGTGATTGATGGCGGCAAACAATAGCCATCTCATCCAGCAATTTTGCTGTTTCAACACATTCCTTCATACAGTCACCCTTATTTTTTCCGAGACTCTTTGCCCCTCCCCTTGCTAACCTTGTGCGGCTTGTGAGGGGTGGCGAGAAGCTGTTTCAATGCCGCCTCGCGTCTGGCTTCGGTTTCGGCTTCGGAGTAGGTTTCAGATTTGTCAGATGACATTGGTCGTTATCCAGGTGGTATTGATCCGGCCTTCATACACCTTGTCGGCACCATAGTCACATGGTGGGGTCGCATAGAGGGTGTTCTGGTCCACGATCTCATCAGTTTGCGCCAGCACTCTACGGCCACGGAATACGCTCGGAAGAACCGTTTCCCGGTGAACACGAAAGCCGTCATCAAACAGTGGGCTTCCCTTAGGAAGATGGTTTTTGCCGACAACCCGGTGAAAGTTAACACCACCGAACGAGTGCAAGCCGAATTGATTGATTGCGCCCAATATCGTCATGTCATCGTTCATTACTTTTGGCCGTATGGGGGCACTGGGAAGGGCGGCGACGACCAATCCGTTCGACTACAGTCCACGAAAACAAAAAAAGGAACGCATGACGCGCTGGAGTTTCGATCCATTACCGTGGACGTTAAAACCATGAACGAGCTGAACGAGCGCCTTGCTGATCTCTATCATCGAGTGATGGTAATGGGGATGCAGCTGATGGTCGGCCCTGATTCAATTGCGAAGCGGTCCACAGATCAAAAAGACGATTGATAAGCGCTCGGTGATCGCGGTCCCCGTCTTCAAATTCGTAAACCAGTCGCAGTGCGTCGGCGATAACACCATCCGCTTGATCCACTAAAGCACAGGCCTGTCTCTTTTCCATATATCACCGAGTCTTTGCTAATTAAAGTATATAGTTGCCGTAATTCGGACACCAAAAAATGCTCGCGCATGCGCGACACTTTTGCCCACAGCCCATTGGCGTATGCCCCTCATAAGGCTTGATACAGCTTTTCAGGCAGGTTAGAAAGTTGCTCACCAGTCCCGAGGTATTTTGGCGGATCGCCGAAACCCCTATCAACAAATATCCACAAAAAGTAAGCAATTGCCATGACCGAGAAACCTGCCAAACCCATCCCGCCTGACGACACAGAAAACTCAACGCCGAGAGGCCGCTCTCGTGCAAGCCAGGGCCGCGGCTGGCTGAACATTTATAACGCCGCCCATCGGATTATATCCTCAAGGCCGGACGATCATCTATCCACCGTCGTTGCCGATCTGCGCGAACTGGATATCAGCCGAAAGGACCCGAACCGTTTCTACAGGACCAGAGAGCTGGCTAATCCGATCGGCAAGGCAATCCTGGAGAAAGCGGACCACAGCCTCGATGATTCCTTCTATTTTCCTACCGTAAGCAGTTCAAAATATTCGGTTTCAACGGTATCCAATATCCGATATATGCTCGACCTCTGCATGCGTCCCGATACCACGGCAGTTATGGAACTTGGCAGCGGCTGGTCGTGCAATCTTTTTCAGATGTTCATAGGATGGGGGGCCACCCGTTCCAGGAAAACGATATATTATGGAGGGGAATACACACGCGAAGGTCAGAAAACCGGTAAGTTCATCGCGAAAATAGAAGACAGTCTGCAATATCGCGGCTTCAATTTTGATTACCGAAGTCCAGATGTTCGCTTCCTCAAAAGGCAGCGTGGCCACATACTGCTTTTTACCACGCATTCGGTCGAGCAGGTCGATATTATCGATCCAACCCTTTTCGAACAATTGGCCGAACTCGAACAAGATGTGACGGTCGTGCATTTTGAACCAGTCGGATGGCAGCGCGACAAAACTCTCCATGATGCCAGAATAGCAGCGGATGATGCATTTTTCGAGAGTTTGGGAAAGAACATCAACAAAGGGCTGACCGGGCCGAAAAAAGTTATTGAAAATTCGGCCTGGTGGTCTTGGAGACTGAATTACAATACCAATCTTCTTGGTATCATCGACGACCTTGAGAAGAGAAATTTGATTACATTGGTTAATCGCTATTATGATTATGCTGGCGCAGCCAACATCTTCAATCCATCCTCGCTTATCCATTACGAGTTTAAGCGCTAGGCCGGGGCCGATCGCTGTCAGCCTGCGGCAAGCGCGGCACCCATCGATTCGATCACATAATCCTGATCGCTCGCGGTCAGCTTGGCATACATCGGCAGGGCGATCGTCTGCGCATAATATCTTTCCGCTGCCGGAAAATCGCCCGCTGCAAATCCCAGCCTTCGGTAATAGGGCTGGAGGTGGACCGGGATATACAGCACATTCACGCCCACTCCGCGCTGACGCATTCCGTCAAAAACCCCGGCTCTTGTGACGCGGCGTTCCGGATCGACGAGAACCGGATAAAGATGCAGCGCCGATCTCTGGCCTTCGCTTTGGTACGGCACCGTCAGGGGCAGGTCCGCCAACCCCCGATCATAGCGGGATCGGATGGCATGGCGATCCTCGATATAGCCGTCGAGCCGCGCGAGCTGGCTTCGCCCTAGCGCAGCCTGCATGTCGGTCATCCGGTAATTATAACCCAGTTCCACCTGCTGATAATACCAGTCTCCGTCGGCTTCATGCGTCATCTGCTCCGGATCGCGGCTGATACCGTGCGAGCGGAACAGCGCGAGGCGGCTTGCCAGCTCCGGATCGGCTGTCGTCGCCATGCCGCCCTCCCCTGTTGTGATGATCTTTACGGGATGGAAGGAGAAAACCGAAATGTCGGAAAATTCGCAGCCGCCAACAGTCTTGTTGCCATACCGCCCGCCTACCGCATGGCTCGCATCCTCGATGATGCGAAAGCCGTATTTGGTCGACAGCGCATGTATCCTTCGCATGTCGCAGCTCTGCCCCGCAAAATGTACCGGCATCACGATCTTGGGCAGTGTTCCGGCGATCTCGGCCCGCTCCAGCTTCGCCTGTAGCCGGTCGACGCACATATTGTAGGTGCGCGGATCGATATCGACGAAATCGACCCTGGCACCGCAAAACAGTCCAACATTCGCCGACGCGACAAAGGTATTGGGAGATGTCCATAACCAGTCGTTCGCGCCCAGCTCCAGGGCACGACATGCCATATGCAGCGCAGCCGTCGCGTTGCACGCCGCGACGGCATGCGGGACGGCGCAATAGGATGCGAAGTCGCGCTCGAAAGCTTCGATCGCGGGACCCTGCGTGATGAAATCGCTTCGCAAGACATCGGCCACAGCGCGCAGATCGCTCTCTGTGATATCCTGCCGACCGTAAGGTATCATTTCATCGCCATTTCGTTGAAATCCGCAATCTCGGCGACAGATAAAAACGTGCTGTTATCGCCCGAGTTATATTCGAAGCCCTGCTCTACCGGGGTTCCCGTTTCGCCCAGCCCATTGCTGCCGAAATCGACATCGCGATCGAAGAATGTGATAGTGGGTTTCAAAACAAAGTGATCGTCGAACTCGAGAGTCAGATGACTGTCGTCTGCCGGACACATGATCTCGTGCAGCTTTTCCCCTGGTCTGATACCAACCACATGATGCTCCAGACCGGGCGCGATCGCCTGTGCAAGCTCCGTAACCCTCACCGAAGGAATTTTCGGGACAAATATCTCTCCCCCCTTCATTCGCTCGAAATTCTTGAGCACGAAATCGACCCCTTGCTGGAGCGAAATCCAGAACCGCGTCATATCTGTGTGAGTGATCGGCAGGCTTTTCGCTCCCGAATCCCTCAGCCCTTCGAAGAAAGGCACAACCGATCCCCGCGAGCCAACCACATTGCCGTATCGTACCACAGCGAAGCGGGTTATTTTGCCACCGGCCATATTGTTTGCAGCGACGAAAAGTTTGTCCGACGCCAGCTTCGTGGCACCGTAAAGATTGATCGGATTAGCCGCCTTGTCGGTCGAGAGTGCGATTACTTTTTCGACCCCGTTGGCGATCGCGGCATGGATTACATTTTGCGCACCATCGATATTCGTCTTGATACATTCCACTGGATTATACTCGGCCGCCGGAACCTGCTTCAACGCTGCCGCGTGAATTATATAATCTACGCCCTCGGTGCTTTGCGTCATGCGGTCGCGATCACGGACATCGCCTATAAAGTATCGCATTTCCGAGGAGTTATATGTCTGAGCCATCTCGTACTGCTTCAGTTCGTCTCGCGAAAAGACGATCACTTTCTTCGGTGAATATCTTTCAAGCAAAGTTTTGACATATTTCTTGCCAAAGCTTCCAGTTCCCCCGGTTATCAGTATCGTCTTGTCGTCGAACATTAATAATCCCTCTATTTCAATATGGTATAAAAATTATCCATGGGCGAAGAAACACTGTGCATTTCCATTCGGCAAGAAAGGAAGAAGCGATGGCAATCCCTTATTTTGCGGTGCGTCTGGCTGGTATCAGTCTTTAGACCTGTGTAAACCCTTCATCATTCCAGCGCCAACGCCAACTCACAAATTATCCAGAAAGGCTTCCTCGTGCCTAAAGCCGGACAAATCGCACTGATCCCTGCGCGGGGGGGAAGCAAGCGCATTCCAGGCAAAAACCGGAAGAATTTCTGCGGAAAACCGATGATCGCCTGGTCGATCGAGGCCGCGCTGGAGTCCGGCATGTTCGACCGCGTCATTGTGTCGACCGATGACGCAAACATTGCCGCCGTGGCCCGGGAGTTCGGGGCGGAGATACCGTTCGAGCGGCCCGCTAGTCTGGCGGACGATTTCACACCGACCCGGGATGTAATCAATCATGCTGTCGGAGCACTCGAATCAGAGGGGGAAACAGTTGACGAATTATGCTGCATCTACGCGACGGCACCGTTTGTGCAACCTGTCGCAATCACCGAATCGAGGCTGATCCTCGATAACGACGAATCGATCGAGTTCGTCTTCGCCGCGGCCATGTTTCCTTATCCCGCCCAGAGGGCGCTCATTCGCACCGCAACGGGTGGCGTCGGCATGATGATGCCCGAGTACGCGACGACACGAAGCCAGGACCTGGTGGAAACATATCACGATGCAGGACAATTCTACTGGGGCCGAAAAAATGCCTTTCTGGCGGGAACGCCGATGTTTTCCGAAAATGCCCGCCCCTTCCTGCTCGATCGGCTGTCAGTACAGGATATCGATACACCCGATGACTGGGTCGTTGCCGAAGCACTCTTTCGATTGCGGAACAGCAAGTGACAGGTCCAATCGCCTTTCGCTGCTACACCGGCCCCGGTATTGGCGCGGGGCATCTGATGCGCTGCCGCGAAATCGCCCGATATCTGAAATCGAGGGGACATCGCTGTATCATGATGGGGCCATCCGAAAATGTGCGAACGCAATCCGACGGGATTCTTTTCGATATCTGGAAAGAGCAAAGCAACCCGTTCGATCGCGAAAAAGACTCCCGGCAATTCATCGGTCTTTGCGCCGACCATAGCGTCCGATACGCAATCATGGACGATTACCGGATTTGTCCGGAATACCAGCAAGTGCTCAAATCGGCAAATTTGCGCTGGCTACAGCAGTTCGACGCGAGTCGACCATGGGATTTCTGGGCAGACGTTCTGGTAAATTCAGGCCCCGGCGAAAACCGTGCGGACTATCAGCCATATCTGAAAAATCGGGACACGGTGTTGTTATTTGGCCCTGAATTCGCGGTTATACGCTCGGAATTTTGCAACGTAACCCCCCGGCCGGACGGTCGAGAAATACGATCGATATTCATCTCGTTCGGCGGCGGGGACGACCATGGTCTGATCGCCAGGACTGTGAATCATCTCTATTCGTCGATTGGGCCAGATCGCCGGGTGGCAATCGTTTCGGGACAGGCAAATCCGGGGAACCGGCGATATCGGGACCTATATTCCGGAGAGCGTTTTATTGACTTTCATATATCTCCCGACAACGTAGCGGGATTGATGATCGCAAGCGATCTGGCCATTATTGGCGGAGGAACGATGAGCTACGAAGCGGCCATATGTGGCCTTCCGCTGGTGCTTATTGCTGTTGCGGACAACCAGCAACGCGCATGCAGGGGATGGCGGGAGATGATAGGAGCTCGCTATCTCGGCAAACCTGCGGACTTGGCGGAAAATGAGATACGAGATGCCGTCGACGATCTTGCTGCCGATGCAACGAAGCGGAAACGAATGGCATCGCTTGGAAGGGCCACCGTCGATGGCTATGGCGTGTCGCGATTGATGGATGCACTGATAGATGAATGACCGGAAGGCCGATATAGTCAACAACAAGAAAAGAGCACTCGTTCTCGGCACCAACGCCGGTCAGGCCGACCTCATCCGTTATTTGAAGAATGACGGATGGTACGTTGTTGGTTGCTCGGGCCGAAGCGGGGAACCAGGGCAGACGCTATGCGATGTCTTCGAGAAGGTCGATATTCGCAATGTCGATGCACTCGAACCATTGGTTTCGAACCATGATATTTCGCTGATCTACAGCATATCGTCGGATTTGGCGATGAAGTCCGTCGTGGCGCTTGCCGAACGAACGGGTCTCCCGCACTTTTTCGACAGCCCATTCATTGCGCTACTGGACAATAAGGCATCTCTGCGAAAATTTCTGGCGGATCGCCGTCTCAGCCCTGTCACGTATCTGGAAGTCGGCAAACCTGTCGAAGCGGAAGACTGGACCAGCTTTCCCTGTGTCGTCAAACCAGCCGATGCTCAAGGGCAGCGCGGCGTCCAGAAAGTCGAAGATCGGTCCGCGTTTCACGAAGCGGTTCGGGATGCGATTGACAGTTCTCCCTCCGGGTTGGCAATCGTCGAAGACTTTCTCGATGGCGTGGAAATGTCCTGTAATGTCGTGCTGCAAGGGGGGAAACCGGTTCTGAAAGTGCTTTCGGAACGGCTTGTGCACGATTTCGAAAAGATCGGCATCCCCGAAGGCCATTTGGTGCCCGCAATATCCGTTTCGCGCAAAGACCAGGAATGCGCAATCGAACTGGTCGACCGTGTCGTCGCCGCGCTCGATCAGACCGATGGCGTCCTTTACTTTCAGATGATAAATTCCGACACTGGCCCCAAAATCATTGAAATCGCGCCGCGACTGGATGGATGCCATATGTGGCGGATTATCGAACAGGCCACCGGCCAGAACCTCATTCGACTGGCGACCGAAATGTTGACCGGCGACAAGCTGATCGAAAAATACGCTGAAAGTTCGGACCCAAAGAAATTCGAACTGATGTTTCAACAGATGGCACCCGGAAAGAAGTTCGATGAAGCCGATTTTCCGAAGCCGGCGGACTGCCTCTATCATGAATATCGCTACGCTCCCGGCGAGATTGTGCAACCGGTCAATGGTACTCTCGAAGTCGTTGGATATTACATCAGGGAAACGACGTGAATCTCGAAGGCTCGACCGTGGCCGTTACCGGCAGCACCGGCTTTATCGGCAAACATTTGGTCGAATATCTCAATCAGAAGGGCTGCAAGGTCATCGCGATTGCCCGCGCGCCTCGTGATTTTGGATCGAATATCGAAACGGTCGTTACAGGATATTCGAAAGAAGAGATCGAGGGGTTGTTTTCCGGTGTCGATGCCGTGATCCATCTGGCCGGTCGGAGAATGACCAGAGACGATGCCCCCAACAATCTGGATATCTTTCTCGGCCCGAACGTCCTGCTGACCGGCGACCTTCTCGACAGCGCGATTGCCGAAGGCGTGAAAAAATTCGTCCTGGCTTCCACCATAGCGGTCTATTCCCCGCTGGATGCGATGCCCTACCGCGAGGACGGGACCACTCATCCTGTCAATGCTTATGCACTTTCCAAGAAAATAGCGGAAGATTACCTGACCCTCAAAGCCACGGGCAGCGGCCTGAATGCCGTGATTTTGCGATTGGGTGCCGTCTATGGATGCGGTGAAAAAAACACCCCTGCTCTTATGAAATTCGTCGATCTGGCGAGACGGGGCGAGACGCTCCGGCTCACCGGCAACCCCAATCACTGCATCGACCAGCTATATATTCGCGACGCCGTATCGGCGTTCGTTGCAACGCTCGAACAAGAAGAGGCGCAGGGCGTATTCAACATAGGGTGCGGCTATCGGTTAAAGGTGGAAGACATCGCTAAAAAGGTGAATTCCGTTTTCGGAAACGAGGGGAAGCTGGATTTGTCGAACGCCGAGCCAAAAGCGGCACCCCGGACGTATATGGACATAGGACGCGCGTTGAGACATCTGGGCTGGTCACCCGGCTATTCCCTTGTCGAGGGACTCGAAAACTTCAGATCGATTCTGTCGAGGCGAGACAATGCCGCTTAGCGGCATGAAAGGAAAACAGATGCTTACGATCAAACAGCAATTGTTTAAAACGCTGGACATCTTGTCCCCCGACAGCCCTTTCATCATCGCCGAAATGTCCGGCAATCACAACCAGTCGCTGGAAAAGGCGCTTGCGATCGTCGACTCGGCAGCAGCGACCGGCGCGGATGCGATAAAAATCCAGACGTTCACGCCGGACAGCATGACCCTCGATCTGGCGGAAGGTGAGTTTACGGTTACCGACCCCAAATCGCTCTGGGCCGGTCGCAAGCTATACGATCTCTATGCCGAAGCGATGACGCCGGCGGACTGGCACAAGCCTATCTTCGAGCGCGCTCGGGAAAAGGGTATTCTCGCATTCAGCACGCCTTTTAGCGACGACGCCGTGGACTTTCTCGAAGATCTCGACGTCCCGTGCCACAAGATTGCGTCGTTCGAAGCGATTGATTTGCCGTTGATCCGCAAGGCCGCCGCCACGAGAAAGCCTTTGATCATATCGACGGGCATGGCAAGTGTGCTGGAAATTGCCGAAGCCGTCGAGACGGCCCGTGACGCCGGATGCGATAATCTGACCCTTCTGAAATGCACCAGCAGCTATCCCGCATCGCCCGAAAACACCAATCTTGTTACCATGCCTGAACTCGGCAAGATTTTCGATTGCAATTTCGGGCTTTCCGATCACACTCTCGGCGTCGGCGTATCCGTCGCCGCCGCCGCACTGGGTGCCAGCGCCATCGAGAAACACTTTATCATCGATCGCAGCGAGGGTGGTGTCGATTCCGCGTTTTCGCTTCAGCCGGACGAGTTCACCAGTCTGGTCGAAGAAACAGCTCGCGCGCAACTCTCGCTGGGTCATATCCACTTTGGAGGAACAGAATCGGAACAGGCCGGCAGGAAAAAGCGCAGGTCTCTTTATATCGGGCAGGACATGAAAGCGGGCGAAGTCCTGACCGAAAAGAATCTGCGGAGAATCAGGCCCGGAAGCGGCCTCAAACCGAAATACTATGACGATCTGCTCGACCGCAAAGTGGGCAGAGACATCAAGAAGGGAACGCCCGTTAGCTGGGATATATTCGGTTGAGCGCATGCGGGCGGGGCGCTCGTGCCTGTTGCGTCAAACCCCTTTCCTTCTGAAAATTACCGAACAATTATTGGCCGGCATGTCGATCACGTCTTCCAGAACAAGCCCGCTCTTCTTTGCCTCGGTCACGACCTCCTCTAGCTGTCTCAACCCCCAATCGCCGTTTCGCGACTTCAGGGAGCGATCGAACTCTTCATTGCTCGAGGCGGTTGCGATATCGGCGCGGCGGAAGGGGCCATAGAGACAGAGCGGCGCTCCTTCGATCAGCACCATTCCCGCCCCGGCCATCAGCCCCTCGGTCGCCAACCACGGGCTGATATGAATCATATTGATGCAAAGAATCGCATCGGCCTTCGCGACGGGCCAGCCAGGCGCTGCTGCATCGAGTGCAAGCGGCGAACGGATGTTCTCCAGTCCGCTTTCCGCCGCCCAGGCCGCAATCGAGCGCCGACATTCCGGATCGGGATCGCTCGGCTGCCATTCGAGGTGCGGAAAGGCCTGGGCGAAGGCGACGATATGCTCGCCGCTGCCGCTCGCGATTTCCAGGACGCGGCCCGTCGGCGGCAGGATTTCGCGGAGTATCTTTATGATGGCATCGCGATTGCGCAGCGTCGCCGGAGCGTATTTTTTGGCTTCCGGCCCGGCCTCGTCCGCGATCCAGGGCGTGGAATCGCTCACTCCGCCGCTTCCGCGACCTCCGGCTCGGTCCAGACCAGCACCGGCTTGCGCGCGGCCGCCGTCTCGTCGAGCCGTCGCATCGGCGCGTGGACAGGAGCGGCGTGGAGGCTTTCGTCGCCTGCCTTGGCGCGCTCGACCACAGAACGCAGCGCGCCGATAAACTGGTCCAGCGCGGCCTTGCTCTCGGTCTCGGTCGGCTCGACCAGCATCGCGCC
>JBGTHW010000064.1:0-3613 GCA_041746035.1 Parasphingopyxis sp. | reverse complement strand
TATCCGGCGGACATTTGTGTACAGCGTGACCGGTAGTTCGGGCACGTGGTGCCGGATCGATTGCGCGCAACTCGCGGCAAGCACGACATAGGCATCCTTGCGTGTCGCCACCATGACAACGCCGCAACCGGTCAGGTCCGGATCGCTCATCCCTGCTGCGGCCGGATTACGGCGTTGGAAACGATGCAGATGCGCTCGCCCTCGCCTTCGAACGGATGGACGGTGTGGCTGACATAGGCCGGGAAGATCAGCAGCATCCCGGCCCTGGGCGGGACGCGGGCGTGGGTGGTCTGGCCACCGGGGATGAAGGTCATCTCCTGTATCGGCAGCGGATTCATCAGGTCGATAGTGCCTTGGGGGTCGGGCTTCTCCGGCACCTCGACATAATAGATGCAACTCATATTGGAGCCGCCATGAACATGCGGTGGCTGGTAATCGCCGGCCCGGGTCAGCGCCGCCCAGCCCTGTAGCTGGATCCATTCGTCGGGGATAGCCCGGATGCGTCCTCGGCCGGTTTCGGCGACGCGGCGGATATATTCGCGGACGCCGGTTCTGACGAGCTGCTGAATTTCGGCGATGGTTTCAACATGTTCGGGCGGCGGTTCGGCAAAGAGCGACCCGGGCGTATAAAACCCGCCCTGATGCGAACGATACTGGTCATGCGATTCCCCGCCCTCCGCCATCGCTCGCACCGCTCCTGCCAGCCGCGCATTAAAGTCCGCCTTGTTGTCGAACTGGCGGGTAAAGACCGGGGTTGGGAAGGCCTGGATGAAGGTATCGTTATGCGGCATCGAGACCAGCTTATGCACCGCGCGACTTCGTGCAAGCAGAAATTATCGCAGCGGCTTTTGCCAGATCGCCCACGGCGCGGGCGTCCCCATCGTCTGCGGCTTCATGGACTACGAAAATCGCCGTGCGGACATCGGCCGGTCAACGAGACGACCGAGGATTGCGAGACGAATATCGCACCGGCCCTCACCTTTTACCGTGCACCGCGCGGCTGCACGGAACCGTCTAAAGCGCGCAAGTCAGGGGGCAGCCAAAAATGCCAGTTTTGTCGTCTGACCGGTTCCGTTAAAATGCAATGGAACAGGAGAGTGCGATGTCCAGACAGCAATTGATCGAAATGACCCGCTCGCTGGTCGAGCATGGCAAGGCCGAAACGATGGAGCTGGCCGACAAAATCGTGAAAATCCCTGTCAGCCAGTATATCGACGAAGATCGGTTCGATCTGGAGCTGGAGCGGATTTTCAAGCGTCTGCCGCTGATGCTGGCACCATCGTGCGAGTTGCCGGAGCCAGGCAGCTACAAGACGATGGAGGTGGCGGGCATCCCCGTCCTGCTGACCCGCACGAAAGACGGCACGGCGAAGGTTTTCCTGAACAGTTGCTCGCATCGCGGCAATCCGGTCGCGGACGGCGTCGGCAAGGCACCACGGTTCACCTGCGGCTATCATGGCTGGACGTTCAAAAACGATGGCGAGCTTCTCGCCGTCGCATCGCCCAAGGATTTCGGCGATATCGACAAGGCCGAACATTGTCTGACGGAGTTTCCTTCGCTTGAGCGGGCGGGGCTGATCTGGGGCACACTCGACCCCAAATCGACGCTCGATATCGAAGCGTATCTGTGCGGCTATGACGCGCTGCTCGCCCATTTCGGGTTCGATAGCTGGCACCTGTTCGACAGCCGCACGCTGGAAGGGCCGAACTGGAAGACGGCTTATGACGGCTATCTCGATTTCTATCATCTGCCGGTGCTGCACAAGGACACGTTCGGATCGGATTTCTTCAACCGTGCGAACTATTTCGCCTGGGGGCCGCATCAGCGGCTTTCGTCCCCTTCCAAATTCGTTCAGAAAACCGGCAGCGAGGAGCGGCTCGACCTGACCGAGATGGAGGAAGAGGACTGGCCGATCGATGCGTTGCTCCAAGGGGTCTGGACGATTTTCCCCCACATCTCGATTGCCAGCTTTTATGGCGGTGGCGGGCGCGGCGCGATGATCTCGCAACTCTTCCCCGGCACTGAAGTCGGCGAGAGTTTCACCACGCAATTCTATATGATGGAAAAAGAACCGGCCAATAAGGAAGAGATCGAGGGCGCGCATGATCAGTTCGATTTCCTGAAAGTCGTTGTGCAGGACGAAGATTATTATACCGGCAAGCGGCAGCATGACGCGCTGAAATCCGGCATGATGGAGCATGTGCTGTTCGGACGAAACGAAGGCGGCGGACAGGCTTTCCATCGATGGGTTGCGCGGCTGGTTAAGGCCGACAATGCCGAGCTGGAGCGGATCTTCGCCCCGCAGGCGATGGCGGCGGAATAATTCCCGCACCCCGTGATATCCGGCACAGCGCGGAGGCTCTGAAGGAAACATGATAGCGGCAAAGGAGCAAGGATCATGACAATTCATTTCAAGGAGCTTTCGGTCGCCGGCCTGATGCCCGTTGCGTTCGCCGCGTCGCTGGCTTTGCCGTCGGCTATCGAGGCCCGAGTCGCCACTGCGCGCTGCGCCATTGAAACCGGCAATGGCGCGTATCGCGGACCGTGCCGGTTTCAGTCGGAGCGCGGCGGAACATTCACGGTGGATCGGGCCGACGAAGCGATCCTGATCGGCGGCGTCACCATGATTACCGTTGCTGTTATCGAGCCCGGCGTCGCCAACGTGCGCGGACTGACCATCGACGGCGTCAATTCGCGCTGGGGAGGGGCTCGCCGGTCCTCGCGTGACCGCGCCTGCTGGATCGGCAGCGACTTCCGGATCTGCGCCTATTGAGGTTCGCGCTAGCAAACCTGCGCATTAGCGGAGAATTAACCTCGCATCCGTATCCCTGCTCCGACAGCAATATGGGCGGTGCGGCGCATGGATATGGCTCCGGCGATTACAGATTCCACAAGCGCGGACGCTGCCGCCCCGACGCATATTCCTGCCCGGGCAATCGAGCGCGAACTGCTTGTACGCTCGATCGGCAGGCCATTCCTCAATCGGCTTCCGACGCTGGTTCCGCTGCTCGTTATCGGTCTGGCTGCGGCGCAGATGCCCGCACGAAACCTCGCCTTCTTCCTGATTGCGTGTCAGCTGACGATGGTCGTTCTAACCGCATTCAGCGCCGCCCGCGTGTTCGAGGCCATGGAAAATCATCGACCGGCAAGGCAGAAGATCAGGGCGTGGCTCATGTGCGAAGCCATTTCCGGCTTCGTCTGGGGCCTCATGGTCGCACTGACCGTCGACATTATGGCAACCAGCGGTTCGGCGGCCCTGATCTCCATCGTGCTGCTTGTAACGATCACGGCAGGCTGCCTCGTCGCAGCCACCGCTCCGGGTCTCTCACAAGCCATGCTCGGCGGCTTCGCGGCTGCGGCAGTGCCCGTGACATTCTGGAATCTCGAAGCTTTCGGGCCGGTCGTGGTGATCGCACTCCTGCTGGTTATTCCGTCACTATTGTGGATGGCAGAGGCGCTGCGGAAACAGGCACGTCGGGCGCTGAGGACCGAACTGGAGAACCATATGCTGAGCCAGCAGCTGGGCGAGGCGCTTGAGGCTGCGCGCCATATGTCTCTCCATGACAGCCTGACCGGTCTTCTCAATCGCCGCGCCTTCGAGCAGGCCGCGCGC
>JBGTHW010000063.1:0-17487 GCA_041746035.1 Parasphingopyxis sp. | reverse complement strand
CCCATATGCGCCGCCGCATTGTCGATCAGGCTCCTGATCTCGCCGTCCTCGCAGACATCGGTTTTCTGGAAAGCGAGGCGGTTATCGTAGGCGCTGTCCGCCGCCATCGCATTGCCGGCGTCCTCGTTGAGATCGCCCATCATCACCTGCGCGCCCTCGGCGATGAACGCCTCGACCGTGCCCTTGCCAATGCCCGATGCGCCGCCGGTGATGACGACGCGCTTGCCTTCGAACCTCATGGAATTTCCTTTCTCGATTGACGTTAACGGAAACCAATCGTTGCGGAAAGCCCGTTGCTTCGGAAAATCAGTTTCGCCTTCACGCAGCTACTGCCTACCGTTTCAGCAATACGCCCGCGCGCCAGTAATGGAAGATCGCCCAGGGCGTCAGCGCCGCGCCGCACAGCAATGCATAACGCAGCGATTCGGTGCCGAAACGCGGTTCGAACAGGTCGGACACTATGCCGATCGCCGTCGGGCCAAGGCCAAGGCCGATAAGGTTTATGACGAGCAAGGTGATCGCGGACCAGACGGCGCGCATCCGCAAGGGCGCCAGCCCCTGGAGCAGCGCGAAGGTCGGCCCGAGATAGCAGGACTGGAAGATCAGCGCGACGGCATAGCAGCCGAGCGCGAAATAGACGTCGCCGAGCAGGTAGAGGGCGAAGACGAAGGGCAGGGCGATCGTCTTGAGGATCGCGATCATCCAGGATTGGGCGTGCAGGCCCCAGCGCATGGCGCACCAGTCGGCAAGCCGCCCGCCGCCGACGACGCCAATAATCCCGGCAACCATCAGAATCGGCGCGAGGATCAGCCCGATCTGCCGCGTGTCGAGCCCGAAGCTGCGGACATAATAGGGCGGTCCCCAGAAAGTGAGGCCATAGCCGATCAGCGAGGTGATGGTGACGCCCATGACGAGATGGCGCGCGGCGGGCGTACGCCAGAGCGAGGCGAAACCAGCGCCGATCCCCGGTGTTTCGCTCGACGCCGCTTGGGCCGCATCGGAGAGACCGCGCCGTGGCTCGACCGCGAACAGCCGAACGAACACTGCAAGGATGACGCCCGGTATGCCGACGACGAGGAACGCCATGCGCCAATCGAAATAATAGGCGACGGTGCCGCCGATGATCGTCCCCGCGCCCGCGCCGACGGTCACGCCGAGCGTATAGATTGCCATCGCGCTCGCCCGTTTTTCGGGCGGATAGAGATCGGCGATGATCGAGTGGCTCGGCGGACTCGATCCGGCTTCGCCGACGCCGACGCCCATGCGCGCGGCGAGCAATTGCGTGAAGTTGCCCGCCAGCCCGCAAAGCGCCGTCATCCCGCTCCATAGCGCCAGCGCGATGGCGATGATGTTGCGGCGGTTATAGCGATCGGCAAGCCAGGCGACGGGAATGCCGAGCGTCGCATAGAACAGCGCGAAGGCAAGGCCCGAGAGCAGCCCGAGCTGGGTGTCGGACAAAAGCAGGTCGGTCTTGATTCCCTCGGCGAGCACCGAGAGGATGAACCGATCCATATAGCTGAAGAAATATGTCGCGGTGAGCAGTGCCAGCGTCAGCGTGCGGCGACGCAACGCGCGCTCGTCCGCGCTTTCGGCGCGCGGGATTACCGCCTCGGCAATATCGGTCAATACGGCTCTCCAGTTTCGCCGGTCTTTGCCGACTGGTGTAAAGCTGCACTTGTATTGACGTGCACGTCAAGTTTATGGTCAGAAGAAATATTGCCCCCGGCAAAAGGAGATTCCCGAAATGACCGACCCGGAAACGTTCCGCGCCGACACGCGCGACTGGCTGGAGGCGCACTGCCCGCTTGAAATGCGCGAGCCCGTGCGCGACGAGGACGATGTCTGCTGGGGCGGGCGGGAATGGACATTCAAGAACGAGGCGCAAAAGGCGTGGTTCGATGCCTGCGTCGAGAAGGGCTATACGGTTCCCGAATGGCCGAAAGAGTATGGCGGGGCAGGGCTTACGCCCGCCGAAGGCAAGATATTGAAACAGGAAATGGGCCGCATCAAGGCCCGCCCGCCGCTCTCCAGCTTCGGCATCTGGATGCTCGGCCCGGCGCTGCTGCAATTCGGCACCGAAGAGCAGAAACTGCATTATCTCAACGATATCGCGCAAGGCAAAATCCGCTGGTGCCAGGGCTATTCGGAGCCGGGCAGCGGGTCCGATCTCGTGTCGCTGCAAACCTATGGCGAAGACAAGGGTGATCACTGGGTCGTCAATGGCCAGAAAATCTGGACCAGCTATGCCGACAAGGCCGACTGGATTTTCTGTCTCGTCCGCACCGACAAGACCAACAAATATCAGGGTATCAGCTTCCTGCTGTTCGACATGGCGAGCGAGGGCGTATCGACCAAGCCGATCCTGCTGATCTCCGGCAACTCGCCTTTTTGCGAGACCTTTTTCGACGATGTGAAAGTGCCGAAGGACCAGATTGTCGGCGAACTCAATCGCGGCTGGGACGTGGCGAAATATCTGCTGGGCCATGAGCGCGAGATGATCTCGGCGGGCGGCCTTGGCGATGGCGCGATCTCGCTCGGCGCGAAGCTGACGCCGTCGCTCGGCAAGGACGCGATGGGCCGGATGGACGAGCCGATGCTGCGCGCGCAGACCGCCGAACTCGATGTCGATGTGCTGGCTTACAAAGCGATGTCCGAACGCTTCATGGACGAACTGAAAGCGAAAAAGAACCATCCAGCAACGCCCAACATGATGAAATATGCCGGAACGGAGCTGAACAAGCGCCGCCACGAGCTGGTGATGGCGGGCGGTGGGTCGGAGGCACTGGAATGGGACAGCGAAGCGTCCGATGGTGGCGCGAAACCGCAGGCCTGGCTGCGCACCAAGGCGAACAGCATCGAGGGCGGTACCAGCGAAGTGATGCTGAATGTGATTTCGAAGCGGATACTGGAGCTGCCGGACGGGTAAATCCGGACCCTCTCCCCTTCAGGGGAGAGGGAAGAGCCGCGAAGCGGCGAAGGGAGAGGGGCAGTTTGTCTCCCGCAAATAACAACCTGGGCCGGAGAGACTCCCCCTCTCCCCGGCCCTCTCCCCGCAAGCGGGGAGAGGGAGAAGAAAATGCCACTCTACCTCGATGACGACCAGACCATGCTGCAGGACAGCGCGCGCGATTTCATGAAGGCGGAGGCACCGGTCGCGCACCTGCGCGAATTCCGCGACAGAAACTGCAAGGACGGGTTCAGCCACGATCTGTGGAAGCAGTTCGCCGAGATGGGCTTTACCGGGATGCTGGCCAGCGAAGAGGATGGTGGGCTGGGTCTTGGCCATGTCGAGGCGGGTATCGTGCTCGAAGAGATCGGCCGCAACCTGACGCCATCGCCTTTCCTGACGACCTCGGTCGCCGGTGTCACCGCGCTGAACGAGGCGGGCAAGGCGATGCGCGATCAGTGGTTGCCCGGCATTATTTCGGGCGAGACCGTGCTCGGTCTCGCCATCGACGAGAGCGCGAAACACCGCCCGGCCCAGATCGCCATGCAGGCGGAGCGGTCCGGCAATGGCTTCAAGCTGAACGGCACAAAGCAGTTCGTACTCCAGGGCGGATCGGCGGACATGCTGATCGTCGCGGCGCGCACCGGCGGCAGCGCGGGCGAGACAGACGGGCTGACGCTGTTCGCGGTCGAGAAGGACGCGGCGGGGCTTTCCGCTGAATCGGCGCGTCTGGTGGACAGCGCAATGGCCGCGCATGTCGCGTTCGATAATGTCGAAGTCACCGCCGATGCCGTGATCGGCGAAGTCGATCAGGGCTGGGAGGTGCTGACCAAATTGCTTCATGCGGGCCGCATGGGATCGGCGGCGGAAACCGTCGGCGTCGGCGCGGGGGCGATGGATATGACGGTCGATTATCTGAAAGAACGGAAGCAGTTCGGCAGCGTCATCGGCAGCTTCCAGGCGCTCCAGCATCGTGCCGCGCATTTGTATAGCGAGATGGAAATCGCGCGGTCCGCCGTGCTCAAGGCGCAGCAATTGCTCGATGAAGGCGACGAGGGCGCGCCGCTGATGGTGTCGGTCGCCAAGGCCAAGGCGGGCCGCGCGACGAATCTTGCTGTGCGCGAAGGCGTGCAGATGCATGGCGGCATCGGCATGACGGACGAATACGATATCGGGCTATATATGAAGCGCGATCGGGCGCTGGCGGAGTTTTTCGGGGACGCAAATTACCACGCGAATCTCGTCGCCGAGATGAACGGGTATTGAGTCCCTCTCCCCTTCAGGGGAGAGGTTAGGAGAGGGGCAGTCCCCTCGATTGGCAGCAACAGGGCCGACGGAGATGGACTCCCCCTCTCCCCGGCCCTCTCCCCTGAAGGGGAGAGGGAGATTTATGACACTCGACCCCGAAACCTTCGACCAGCTGCTCGACACCATCCGGCGTTTCGTAAACGAGCGCCTCCGCCCGCTGGAAAACCAGGTCGGCGAAGAGGACGCGATACCCGCAGAAATCGTCGAAGAAATGAAGGCGATGGGGCTGTTCGGGCTCTCCATCGACGAGCAATATGGCGGCATCGGCCTGACCATGACCGAGGAAATTCGCGTCGCGTTCGAGCTGGGTCGCACGTCTCCGGCTTTCCGTTCCACCTTCGGCACCAATGTCGGCATCGGCAGCCAGGGCGTGGCGATTGCCGGGACGGATGCGCAGAAGGCCGAGTGGCTGCCGAAAATGGCGAGCGGCGAGATTATCGCCAGCTTCGCGCTGACCGAGCCCGATGTCGGATCGGATAGCGGCGCGGTGAAGTCCAGGGCGGTGCGGGATGGCGATATTTACCGGCTGTCGGGCACGAAACGCTATATCACTAACGCCGACAAGGCATCCGTCTTCACCGTCATGGCGCGCACGGGCGAAGAACCGGGCGGGCGAGGGGTCTCGTCCTTCCTCGTGCCGCGCGATTTGCCGGGCGTGTCGGTCGGCGAGCCGGAAAAGAAGATGGGTCAGCAGGGCGCAAAGGTCTGCGATGTGATTTTTGACGATACACCGGTGCCTGCCGCCAACCGGCTGGGCGCGGAAGGCGAGGGGTTCAAGGTCGCGATGCAGGTGCTGGACCGGGGGCGGCTGCATATTTCGGCGGTCTGTGTCGGCGCGGCTGAGCGGCTGATCGAGGATTGCGTCAAATACGCGACCGAGCGCAAGCAGTTCGGGCAGGCGCTGTCCGAATTCCAGCTGATCCAGGCGATGATCGCCGACAGCAAGGCCGAGTGCATGGCGGCGAAGGCGCTGGTCATGGAGGCCGCGAAGAAGAAGGAAGCGGGCGAGCGGATCACGCTCGACGCGGCGGCGGCCAAATATTTCGCCAGCGAGATGGTCGGGCGCGTGGCCGACCGCGCCGTGCAGATTCATGGCGGCGCGGGCTATATCGCCGATTATGGCATAGAGCGCTTCTATCGCGACGTGCGGTTGTTCCGGATTTACGAAGGCACGAGCCAGATCCAGCAGCTCATTATCGCGCGTGAGACAATCAAAAACGGCGGCTAAGCCCGCAGAACAGGGAAACTAACATGGATATCCAGAAACTCTTTTCACTCGAAGGACGCACGGCACTGGTCACGGGAGGTTCGCGCGGAATCGGCCATATGATCGTCGAAGGCCTGCTCGCTGCCGGGTGTCGCAAGGTCTATATTTCGGCGCGCAAGGAAGACCAGATCGCAGCTGCTGTGGACGAATTCGGCGAGAAGGTTGTGGGTATCCCGATGGATATCTCGACCGTTCAGGGCTGCAAGGAGCTCGCGGCGGCCATCGGCGAGCATGAAGAAAAGCTCGATATTCTCGTGAACAACGCAGGTGCGGCCTGGGGCGAGGATTATCTCGATTTTCCGGAAAAGGGTTGGGACCGGGCGATGGACCTGAATGTCAAATCGCCCTTCTTCCTGACGCAGGCGCTGCATCAGCTGCTGGTCAATGCGGCCAGTGAGGAACAGCCCGCCAAGGTTATCAATATCGGCTCGATCGACGGGATGAAGCTCAACCCCTGGGAAACCTACAGCTATCATGCCTCGAAGGCGGCGATCCTGTGGCTGACCAAGCGGATGGCGGCGCGGCTCGTGCGGGATAATATTTATGTGACGGCCATCGCGCCGGGCGCGTTTGCCTCGGACATGAACACCGCCGCCCGCGACCATGGCGATGCGGTGGCTCCGGGCATTCCGGCAAAGCGCATCGGCGAGGCCGAAGATATGGCCGCCGCCGCGATCTATCTCGCAAGCCGCGCGGGCAATTATGTGATCGGCGAAACCATCACCGTCGATGGCGGAGTCGTCCATGCCGGCATCGGCGCGAGTATCGAGGGGTAGCGGAACGAGGTCCGGTCGGGCTGAGCTCGTCGAAGCCCTGTTCTTTTCTCAGTATTGATAAAGAACGGCCCTTCGACAGGCTCAGGGCTAACGGAAATCTGGCCTAATCAACCCCGCACCAGCAGCAAATTCATCCGCGCCGCCGCGATGGGCTTGCTATCGTCCTCCTGCCACGCGAAGCTCTCGACATTGGCGAGCCTTCTGCCCGCGCGGGTGACGATGCCCGCCGCATAGGTCATTTTCGGATGGCCGTTACGCATGAAATCACTGGTGACGGTGATCGGCTTGATCCGGGGCCGGTCGTCTTCGTCGAACGTATCATAGAGCGAGGCAATGCCCGCTATTTCCAGCAGTCCGGCAATCGCGCCGCCATGGAGAAAGCCGGGGCGGCCGCTGACATGGTTCCCGAACGGCAGCTTGAGCACCAGTCGGCCATCCTGCTCGCGCATCGCTTCGATGCCCAGCGTATCGGCATAGGGAGGCAGCGGAAAATTCATCCGCGCGGCTCCAGAAACATGAAGGTGCCCGCGACATGGGCGATGGGATCGTCGGCATCGCCATCGTGCGCCTGCCCGCGCACGAAGGCGACATTGCGGGTGCAGCGGTAGCACTCCATACGCCCGTGCACGCGATGGCCGACTTTGGCGGGCCGCAGATAATCGACGCGCAGATCGATGGTGACGGTCATCAGGAAAGCCTTGCTTTTCAGCGAAATCGCCAGCCCCGAAGCCATATCGCACAGGCTGACGATCGGTCCGGAGGCGAGAATCCCGGTCGCCGGATCGCCGACCAGTTTCTCGTCGTAATCTAGCGACAGTTCGACCCAGTCGTCGCCCTGATCGACATATTTGCTGCCGATCAGGCCGTTATGGTTATGCGCCGCGACCATCTCTATGAACTGCCGCACACCGATCTCACCGACGGTCATACGTTCGCGGAATTCTTCGACCGGACTCTTATCCATTCAGGCAGCTTTAGCAGGTGCGCCCCATAAGCCAACTGCGTCGATCACAGCTCTGTCTTCGAGACTCTCGTTTGCACCTGCGAAAGCCGCATGACCGACTAGCAGCAGGACAATGTCCGATTGCTCCAGTGCCTCATCGAGGCTGGTCAGCACCAGATTATCGCGATCCGCCAGTGTCTTGGGAAGCGCATTGACGTGCGGTTCCACCGCCATCACCTCGAACCCGTCATCGGCGAGAGCCGCAGCGATCTCGACCGCCGGACTCTCCCGCAAATCGTCGACATTGGGTTTGAAGGCAAGGCCGAGGCAGGCGACCTTTCGGCTGCCTCTGAGCCGACTGGCCGCGCGCACTTTTTCAAGCACCGATTTGGGGCGACCATCGTTGATTTTGCGCGCCTCGGCCATCAATCCGGCGAGCGGCCCGTTCTGCGAGATCAGAAACCACGGATCGACGGCGATACAATGCCCGCCGACACCGGGGCCGGGATTGAGGATGTTGACGCGAGGATGGCGATTGGCCAGCGCAATGGCTTCCCAGGGGTCGAGCTCATGCTTCTCGCTGATATTCGCAATCTCGTTGGCAAAAGCGATATTGACGTCGCGATAGGCGTTTTCGATCAGCTTCACCATTTCGGCGGTCTTAGCATCGGTTTCGAAAATTTTGCCGCGAACGAACGTCATATAGAGTTCGCGGGCATTTTCGGCTGCAAAGCTGGTGACGCCACCGACGATTCGGTCATTCTCGACAAGTTCGCGTACCATCTGGCCGGGGAGGATGCGTTCGGGGCAATAGGCGAGCGAGATGGCAAGTTTGCCGTCAAGGACAAGGTCGGGGCGCTCTTCGCGGAGAATACCCGACATGCGGTCGGTTGTGCCGAGCGGGCTGGTCGATTCCAGAATGACCAGATCGCCTGCGACAAGCACCGGCGCGATGGCGCGCATGGCCGCCTCGACATAACTCATATCGGGCGATTTATCGTCGCGGATCGGTGTCGGCACGGTGACGATGAAGGCATCGGCGGGCTGCGGTTCGTGAAAAGCTTCGAGCCGCCCGCTATCGACCGCGCCGCGCACCAGCATATCGAGATCGGGTTCGCTGAAATGCGCGTGCCCGCCATTCAGCTTCTCGACAATGTCGCGATTGACGTCGAAGCCTTTGACCAGAATGCCCGATGCCGCCAGCGTCGCCGCGGTCGGCAGACCGATATAACCGAGTCCGACCACGCAGACGGAACGAAACCGGTTTCTTTTCAGTTCGATATACATTTTTTCATCGCATCCACTATGCGCGCAGCCGCATCGCCGTCGCCATAGGGATTGCTTATCGCACTAACCCGTTGATATTCGGTTAGGTCGTCGAGAAGGGTTTCGGCAGCGTCAAAAATGCGATCTGTTTCCGTGCCGACGAGCTGGCAGGTACCGGCTTTTATTGCCTCGGGTCTTTCGGTGACATCGCGGGTTACCAGCACGGGCTTGCCAAGCGACGGGGCCTCTTCCTGGATGCCGCCGGAATCGGTGATCAGCAAATATGCGCGATCCATCAGATAGACAAAGGGCAGATAGTTCTGCGGATCGACCAGATGGACGTTCGTCGCGCCCGCCAGCACCGAACTGGCTGCGCGCTGGACGTTCCGGTTGAGGTGCACGGGATAGACGATCTCGACATCGCCGCGTCGGCCCAGTCTGGCCAGCGCTTCGCACATCCTTTCCAGCCCGCCATCGAAATTTTCGCGGCGATGGCCGGTGACGACGATCAGGCGTTTGGCGGGGTCCAGAAAATCGAACTGTGCGTCGAGCGCGGTTTTCTGCGCGCTGTCGGAACGAATATCTCTCACCACATCGAGCAGCGCATCGATGACCGTATTGCCGGTGACGAAAATACGTTTTTCGTCAACACCTTCCTTGCGCAAAACCTCGGCGGAAACTTCGGTCGGCGCGAACATCCAGTGGCCGACGAGATCGACAAAACGCCGGTTCATTTCCTCGGGCCAGGGGGCCTGAAGATCGCCGGTGCGCAGGCCGGCTTCGACATGGCCGACCGGAATATGCGCATAAAACGCCGCCATCGCCGCCGCCATCGCGGTCGTCGTGTCGCCATGGACGAGAACGGCATCGGGCCGGTTCGACGCGAAAACCGGTGCCAGGCCGCTGAGCGTCGCCACCGTTACATCGGTCAGCGTCTGCCCGCGTTTCATGATGGCAAGATCGATATCGGGCGTAATATCGAACAGCGCCAGCACTTGATCCAGCATTTCGCGATGCTGCCCGGTGACGCAGACTGTCGTGTCGAACGCCGGATCGGCCCGGAAGGCTTTCACCACGGGCGCCATCTTGATCGCTTCCGGTCTGGTGCCGAAGACAATCAAAACTTTCATAAAGCCAGATCCGAACGACCGAATGTCATTGTCGGACTATATGACGAAAAGCGGTTACTTTTCCATAAACGGACGGGAAGGGGCCAGACTTGCTCGGGACCCAAAAACAGCGGGGTCGCATACCGTCCCGATATGCGACCCCGCGTTTCTGGCACTTTATATTGTCGCGAAGAGGATCCTGCCCGCCATCGAGTGGCTAGAGTACGAAATCCGCCTCAACGAGTTCGTAATTGCCGACGAGCCGGATCGCTATGTCGGCGATCTGGTCGCCATCGGTATCGCCATAGACGAAGGTCGTGGTGGCCACCTGCTCGAAGCGCAATTCGCCCGCCACACCGGTAAACGCCGCATCGCCGATGAAGCTGAAACCATCGTCGCCGCCGCCCGCGATCGCATCGATCCCGGCGAGATCGACGATATCGCCCTCGGCCTGGCTGAAATCGGTGATCCGGTCGGCCGTCGCGTTGGTGTCGCCGGTATCGCCCTCGCCGAAGACGAAGCTGTCGGCATCCTGACGGCCCGACAGCCTGTCCAGCCCGGTGCCGCCGACGATCGTATCGTCGCCGGTACCGCCGAACAGATCGTCATCGCCGCCTTCGCCTTCGAGCCTGTCGTTGCCGTTATTGCCGCGCAACAGATCGTTTCCGTCGCCGCCGGACAGCGTATCGCGGTTGCTGTTGCCGGATAGCTCGTCGTCGCCGTCATTGCCGAAGAGCAGATCCTGATCCGCGCCGCCAAAGGCTTCATCGTTGCCCGCGCCGCCCAGGATTGTATCCAGCCCGCCGGTGCCGAGGATGACGTCTTCGCCATCCCCGCCGAGCAACGAGTCGTTATCGACCCCGCCGCGCAACACGTCGTCGCCCGCGCCGCCGTCGAGCATGTCGTCCTCGCCATTGCCCTCGAGCGTGTCGTTGCCATCTCCGCCCGTGACCCTGTCATTGCCGACCCCGCCCCTCGCGCTATCGTCGCCGAGGCCGCCGATCAGCGTATCCTCGCCGCCCGAACCCGACAGCGTATCGTTGCCATCCGAGCCGGTGATCATGTTGGCCGCCGTGTTCCCCGTTCCCTGCAAGCCGAAGCCGGTCAGCGACAGATTTTCGACATTGGCGGACAGCGTCCGGTCGACGGTCGAAACCACCGTGTCCGTGCCCTGTCCGGACTGTTCGGTGACGGTATCGCCGGTCGAGTCGACGAAATAGGTATCGTCGCCGGTACCGCCGAACATGAAATCGTCGCCTTCGCCGCCATCGATCAGGTCGTTGCCGCCCCGTCCCGACAGGATATCGTCGCCCGCCGCGCCGTAAATGCGGTTGTCGCTGTCATTGCCGATCAGCGACAGGCCATCGCCCGAAATCGCGCGCAGCTCTTCGACAGAAACCGAATTGGCGAGGATGAAGCTGGTGCTGGAGAGGATCGTGTCGTCGCCTTCGCCCGCTGCCTCGACCACCACATCGGCGCTGGTGTCGACGGTATATTCGTCGTCGCCGGTGCCGCCGGTCAGCGTATCGGTGCCGTCGCCGCCATCGAGACTGTCGTTGCCGTCGCCGCCAGCGAGAAAGTCATCGTCTGCGCCGCCAAACACGATATCGTTCCCGGCACCTCCGATGAATGTATCGTTACCGGCGAGCATGTCCATGCTGACCGAACCGGAACCTTCGACTTCGATACGATCGTTGCCGACAGTGCCCTGGAAAACATTGTCACCAGTGATGTTGAGCAACTCACCGCCAAGCGCATCCGTGCCGCCTGCGCGCACAATGCCAGAGTTGATCGTGTTCCCGTCAAAGACAAGCGCGTCGAAAACACTCGGCCCGTTAACATTGGTGCTGTGCAGATCGCGAGCGAAAAGGGCGAAACTGTCTGCTGTAATAATATTACCCGTAATATCGAAACCGCTGAACACCACGCCCGGTGCTGCCTGTGCTGCACTGCCACTATTCAGCAATATGGCGTTGGTCGCACTGATCGTATTGCCGGTGATATCCAGATCGGTCGTGCTGCGTTGGCTCAGATGCACGATACCAGTGTTGGTTCCGGTAATTGTGTTTCCTGTAATGTCGATGTTCGACGCTTCACGATCCGACATCGACACCTGGATACCCCAGCTCGTACCGGCGGGGTCGCCCTGATCGACGATGTTATCGGCAATAGTGCCATCGACAATACCATCGAGATTGATCCCACGGCGTCCGGTGAGCCCCAAATCGTCATGATCCACAGTGTTACCCGTGATCGTAAGTCCGGTGATGTTGAACAGCACGATGCCGGTGGCATTGTTGCCCGCAATGTCGGTGATCAGGTTATCCGTTACAGACCAGTTGGACGAACCGATGCCGCCTCCGCTGCCAAAACCCATGAGGATCGGCTGGCTCGTCTGTCCAGTCATCACATTGTTGGCAATCTCGATATTGCTATGAGTCGTTCCATTGCCCGAACCACGAATGGCGGAACCCTGAGTGCCGCCGCCGTCGATTGCGAAACCGTCGATAGTGACATTGTCCGATGCCAGCGTGACGACGCCTTCGATGGTCGATTCAGTGCCACGCGTTTCGGTGCCGCCGATACCGGCATTGGCACCCTTGATAGTCAGTTCCTTGTCGACTGTCACATTTTCGGTGTAGGTTCCGGCAGAGACCAGCACCACATCGCCATCGCTAGCGGCATCCACCGCATCCTGGATGGTGTCGAAGCCGCCATTGCCGACGAGCAGGATCTGCCCGCCGCCATGCTGGATGATTTCGACATCGTTGAGATCGTCGGTCCCCTCGCTAGCGGTGGTGACCTGCCAGCCGGGCTGGTCGCCCAGATCGAACGGATTGGAATCGGCGAGAACCGCGATGTCGGAGACTGTCAGCGTCTCGCTATAGACCGCGACATCGTTGCCATCGCCACCGAACAGGCTGTCCGCGCCGGTGCCGCCGTTCAGCGTATCGTTCTGCGTCGCGCCGAACAGGCGGTCATTGCCGCCATTGCCAGAGAAATCGAAGGCATCGGTGCTCGATCCTTGATCGCCATTGAAGGATTCATTCTCGTCGGTGCCGATGACCGTATCGACCACGCCATTCGGGAATATCTGGATCGGCCGCTCGGCACGGTTATTGCTGAACGTGTTGTCGAAGATGAAGCTATCGAGATCGAGCGACTCGGGGCTGAAAGCGAGCACCTGGAGCACCCCCGAATAGAGCGCGTCGAAGACGTTGTCGTTGATGACGATGCCCGAACTCTCGCTATTAATGGCGTTGCCGAGACCGGTGAAGACATCCGGATCGGACGCGTCCCATTCGCCTTGGAACAGGTTGTCCGAGAACACGCCAGTCGAGTTCGGCCCGCTGACATAGGCACCGACCGAATAGCCGCCGAAGAGCGAGTTGGTGACCGACAGATTGGCCGTCGTCGAGGTCAGGATTGCGGTCGAGGCAATCGTCTCGCTGCCCGCGCTCGGGCCGTCGAAGACCGTGTTGACGACGGTGAAATCGTCGCCGCCGCTCACGAAGATCGCATTGTTGGCGAGGGTTCCGCCACCCGCCGCATCATAGCCGGTGACCGATACGCCATCGAGCGTCACATTGTCCGCAGTCACCGTCATATAGCCCGAGAGAATCGACTCGCCGGTGCCCCGGCCCGCATCGCGCCCGTCGACGCCCGATTGCGCGCCGAGGATGGTTACCTCCTTATCGATGGTCAGCACTTCGTCATATTCGCCCGCCGCCAAGTTCAGCGTAAAGCCGTCCGAGGACGCGTCCACGCCTTCCTGGATCGTGTCGAAGCTGCCGACGAAATTGCCGCCCTCGTCGAACACCTGCACAGCGCCCGAAGCATCGATCGTCGCATCGTCGAAGACGAGCGTCTCGATGCTGGTCAGCGTATCGGTGCCTTCGTCGCCATCGGCGGCGTTGTTATCGGCAACCGAGGTAAAGCCGGTAATCCGGCCGTTCGGTCCGGTTGTCGAACCGATCGTGTAATCGCCGGAATTCCCCTCGAACACAGCCGTGTCGCCGCCCTCGCCGCCATCGAGATCGTCGTCGCCTTCGCCGCCTTCCAGCGTATCGTCGCCGTCGCCGCCATCGAGATCGTCCGCTCCGGCACCGCCACCGAGTTCGTCATCGCCCGCAAGCCCCGCCAGCACATCGTCGCCCGCCGCGCCGAACAGGAAGTCGGCCACGCCCGAACCATCGACATCATAGGGTGTGGCGGACGTTTCGTCCGGGGCGAAACTGACGCCCGCCGCGAACTGGTCGGTTACATCGATATCGGTAATGCTGTTGTTTTCGATAAGGATGCCATCGGGATCGACAAGCCCAGAAATATCGATGCCGAAATCGACGAAGCTGATCGTGTTGCCGCTGATTTCGCCGCCGCTGTTCGCGAAATCGGGCGAGCCGAAATCGAGAAGAAAAATGCCGCCGACTTTCGCGTCGAGGGTATCGTTATTGGTCCCTTCGATCGTATTGTTGGTGATATCCAGATTGGTGTTGCCATAAGCGAGGATAGCTCCGGAATAGGCGAAAGCGGGTCCCGCATAGCCGATTTCGGTTATGGTGTTGCCACTGACCGAACCGGTGGAATTCAGAACCTGAATACCGTTCTGCGCATTGATCGGCTGCGCGCCGCCGCCGGTGATCGTCACCCCCGAGATATCGAGATCGGCGTAATTGAACACGGTCGCGTTTTTCTGGAAATCGGCGATCGACCCGCCGGTCATCGAGAAGGCCAGGAGCGCTTCGCCCATGCCGGGCGCATCGTTATCGACGACCACGCCGACCCCGCGCTGGTTTCCGCTCTGGATCGGTTCGCCACCCACCGTCGTGCCGCCCGGATAGGCATCGCGAACGCCGGTCACATCGACATCCTCGAGTCCGCCCGAGGCATTGCGATAGAACACGCCGTAGAAGTTCGCCTGGCCTGCGCCGCTGCCCTCATCGACGGTGTTGCCCGCACCCGCACCGTCGACGGTGATTCCGCGCAACACGACATTGGCGCTGTCCTCGACCGTAACCACGGCGTGGATTTCGCGGTCGCTACCCGAGCGGCTCGTTTCGACGACATCCGGCGGTGCCTGGATCGTCACCTGCCCCGGATTGATCGCCTCGATCGTCAGATTGTCGATGCCGTCGATCACCAGTTGCTCTGTGTAAGTCCCGTCGGCAACCAGGATACGCGTCGCGCCGTTGGCGCCGGCCGCGTCCACCGCTTCCTGGATCCTCTCGTATTCGCTGCCGCCGCCGACGATCAGCACGACCTGATCGGTAAAGCCGAGCTGCTCGACATTGCTGACCGTTTCGGTCGAACCGTCGGCATTGTGGGTGAGCACCAGGAAGCCGTTCGCGCCATCGGTGCCGGGCGTGAAGGACAAGATATAATCGGTGTAGGCCGTTTCGAAAAAGATGCCGTCGGTGCCGCTGCCGCCATCGATCGTGTCGCTGCCCGCCGGGTCGGTCTCCAGAATGAAGACATCGTCGCCGCCGCCGCCGAACAGGCTGTCCGAGCCGCCGCGCGCGAAAAACGTGTCGCCGTCCGCCGTGCCGGTAAGTGTGTCGTTGCCGTCGGTTCCGAAACGATTGGCCATGGTATAATGCTCCCCTTGAGTTGGTTGATTACACGGTAAACCCGGTGAATCTGTATTCACCAGGAAACCCATATTGTTGTATCGGGAAGCATCGCCCCCCCAATCGCAATGCCGGGTTAATCGCTTGTTAAGCACTAAGTCAACCCTGTGAGAATTTATAGTTCCATATTTTGGAAACAGAGTAACGAGAGTGGAACGACAGTAAGTCCGAACACCGGGAATCCGGGGTCCGCCCGGCCAAATCCGCCCGGCCAAAGGGGAAATGGCGCGCCCGGCAGGAGTCGAACCTGCGGCCTCAAGATTAGAAGTCTCGTGCTCTATCCAGCTGAGCTACGGGCGCGCGTGGCGTGGCTTTAGCTAGGAGCCGAGCGGAAGGAAAGGTTGCGGGCGATGATTGCCATAGAGCGCCAGCCTCTTTGTTCCCGGCTGCGCATCGCCGCGGCGGTGAAAGCCGAAGACATTGGCGACGACCAGCGTGTTGGCGGGGACGGTGAAGCTTCTCGGTTCGGGCAAGTCGAGACCGGCGAGGTCCGTCCCGTCGATGCGGAAGGAGCCGGTCATGCCCGCACGGTGGCCCGCGATCCGTGCCTGCACCGCGGCCCCGGCGCGCGCCTCCTCCCAGGCAAGGCGTTGCGGCGTGAGCTTATGGCTTTCAGGGATATAGATTATCGGGCCGTCCGCCTGGGTCACGGGATCGAGGAAGAACCAGTATTTGAGGCAATCGAAAAACGTATCGCGGTGGAATTGCCGCTGGTGATCGGGCATTTCCCTGTCGTCGCCATAGCGGGTCTCATAAATCATGACGCGGCTCGCCCGGTGTTTGCGACCGGTGACGGTGCGGGACAGGCGTTCGAGCGCCTTGCCTTGTGCGAAGCCGCGCGCGAGCGGGCCGGGGTCGACGAAGCGGTTGAGCGTGCTGCCATCGAAGCGGTCGAAACCCCATTCATGGCGATCGGCATTGCCGAACCCTCTCATTTTGGCCTTATCCGGGCGCGGGGTGATGGACGCAGCCCTGGCAACGGCCCGGGCTGATTCTTCGTACAGAGCCGCGAAATCCTGTTCGGGAAGGAAATTCGCGATTGCGACGCAGCCCCGATCGAGCAGTTCGCGTTCGGCATCCGAGCTTGGGTGGACCGTCTGCGCGCGCCGCAAGCGGGTAATCGCCTGAGCGGTTTTCAGCCGCTTGCGGTGGAGGCCATGGCGGTTGAGCGCCGGGCTGCCGACCCAGCGGTCGCTGAACACTTTCATCGAGGTGAATATCGAAAACGGCATTGTGCGGCGATTTCACGCCAAAAGCCGCTGGATTGCAAGCGCCGCCTGGGGCAGGGACGGGAAATGGGCGAGGGACGGATAGAACGCGTCGACGCGAATGCTCTGGATGGGCGGCGGCTGCGCTATTTCGATTTTGTGATGGTGGCGTTCGTCGTGATATTGCTGCTGTCCAATGTAATCGGCGCGGGCAAGGTTGCGGCGCTCGATCTGCCGGTGGTCGGCACCTATGCGTTCGGCGCGGGCATCCTGTTCTTTCCGCTGTCCTACGTCATCGGCGATGTGCTGACCGAGGTGTATGGCTATGCGCGGGCGCGGCGGGTGATCTGGGCCGGTTTCGCCGCGATGCTGTTCATGGCGTTCATGAGCTTCGTCGTCGTCGCCATGCCGCCTGCCGCCGACTGGGCCAACCAGGCCGCCTACGAAGCAGTCTTCGGGCAAGTGCCACGTATCGTCTTCGCCTCGATCGTCGCCTTCTGGGCCGGCGAGTTCGTCAACAGCTATGTGATGGCCAGGATGAAGGTCTGGACGGCGGGGCGGCATCTCTGGTCGCGCACGATCGGATCGACGGTGGTCGGGCAGGGGATCGATAGTCTGCTGTTTTATCCGCTCGCCTTCTGGGGTGTCTGGACGAACGAGCTGGTGCTGACGGTGATGGTGACGAACTGGCTGCTGAAGGTGGCCTGGGAGGCGCTGCTGACGCCGGTGACTTATGGTGTTGTCGGCTGGCTCAAGCGCAAGGAGGGGCTGGATGTCTATGACGATGGCACGGCCTTCACGCCGTTTCGCGCGGTTGTCTAGGCGATGAGCGTGTTCCAGCAATCGAAGATTTTCCTGATCCAGACGTTCGGCCTCGCGAAGGATGCGCTGCATATTTATGTCGGACTGTTCGTCTTCCTCGCCGTCATCATCCTGTTCAAGCTGCCAATGCGCGATCTGAAACCGATTTTGGCTGTGCTGCTGGTCGCGTTGATCGGAGAGGCGTGGGATATATACGATACCGCCGTGCTCGGCC
>JBGTHW010000062.1:0-11093 GCA_041746035.1 Parasphingopyxis sp. | reverse complement strand
GGTCGCAAGATAAAGCCCGGCAGTGGCGGAAACCCCGATCGCCCGCTGCCCCATGCGGAGCCGCCTTGCCTGATCGGGAGCGACGGAAAGAGCCGGGATGTCGTCCAGCCCTGCCGCCAATGGCAAGAGTGCCTGTTCAAGTGCGTGGTCTTTAGCGAGTTCGCCCAGTTTGTCCAGCGAAATCGCCGGTTCGAGCGTGAAGGGACCGGACTTTGTGCGATGCAGCATGGTGACATGGCCGACGGTGTTCAGCGCGCGGGAAATATCTCGGGCGACCGAGCGGATATAGGTGCCTTTCGAGACATGGGCAGTGAGGGTGATTTCAGTGAGCCCCTCCCCTTCAGGGGAGGGGAGGAGCCGCGCAGCGGCGGAGGGGTGGGGTAGTCTATTACCGATTTCACGCTCGCTTCCCATCGCTCTGTCCCCACCCCTAAAGGGGAGGGGAGAAAGACAATGCACCACCACCGCCCGCGTCTTCCCCGCCATCTCCATATCCTCCCCCGCCCGCGCCCGCGCGTAGGCCGCCTTGCCATCGATCTTCAGCGCGGAATATTTCGGCGGTATCTGATTGATCGCCCCGGTAAAGTCCGGCAACACCGCCTCCACCTCCGCCAGCGATGGCCGCACATCGCTATCAGCCACGACCTTCCCCTCGGCATCCAGCGTATCCGTCTCCGCCCCGAACCCAATGGTGAACTCATACACCTTGTCGCTATCCAGCATCCTACCCGCCAGTTTCGTCGCCTCGCCCAGCGCAATCGGCAACACGCCGGATGCCAGCGGATCGAGCGTCCCGCCATGCCCGACCTTCACCTTGGGATACCCCCCCTCCCGCAACGCCCGCTTCACCGCCGAAACGCACGGCGTCGATCCGATCCCGACGGGCTTGTCGAGGATGAGCCAACCATGGAGGGCGTCGCTCAACGCCCGCTCTGCCATTCGTCAGCCAGCAGCCCGAAAATCGCCGTATCCCGAACATACCCCGTCCATGTTACGCGGTTCTTCCGCAGCGTCCCCTCATGCGTCGCGCCGAGCTTGGCAACGGCGGCCATCGAGCGCGTGTTGCGGGTGTCGATGCGGAATTCGATGCGGGTGAAGCCGCAGGCGGTGGCGTGGTCGATCATAAGCCGTTTCATCGCGCTGTTGAACGGCCCGCCACGGACGCGCGGCGCGATATAGGTGCCGCCGATCTCCACCACGCCATCGCGCGCCACGGGATCGATATAGCTGGTGATGCCGACGACCTCCTCGCCTCGCAACACGGCATAGGTGATCCATTTTCCGGCATCGTGAAACCGCTCCCGCGCCCGCATCACGGCATCGAAATCCTCGCCTGCCATATTGACCGGATAGATATCCCAGATAGCGGTGTCCTCGGCACAGGCGGCGCGCAGGGCGTCGTAATGTGCGGGCGTCAGCAGTTCCAGCCGGACGGTCTCGTCACGCAGCGGCCGGGCCAGTTTTTCGAGAATGCCGGTCAACGGATACGAGTGCTCGCTAGAGCTCCTGGCGAACAGGATTGCTATCGCGCCTCTGGAAAAAATCCGACCCGGCGCTCAATGCCAGGGCGAGAAACAGCCCCCAGAGCGCGCTGCCTGTCACAAAAAACAGCAGGAAAAACCCGAGCACGAACACTGCAAGATTGATTAGCGCTATTTTCTGGTTGTCTTCCATCGGTATCACTCCTCTTCTTTCAAATCCTGCGCCACTTTCGGGTCGCGTAACAGGGCATCGATCTTGCCGCCTTCGTCGAAACTCTCGTCGAGCAGGAATTTGAGGTTCGCGGCGTATTTGGTGTCGACGCGCCTGGCGACTTCGCCGCGCAGATAGCGGGTGTTGCGTTTCAGCGCGGCGAGCACCTGCTCTTCATTGCCGCCGAGCAACGGTTTGACGAAAACGACGGCGTGTTTCAGATCGGGCGACATGCGGACTTCGGTCACGGTAACTAGATGCTTCGCCAGCACATCGTCATGCACATCCCCGCGTGAGAGGATTTCGGACAGGACATGCCGCGTGCGCTCTCCGACACGGAGCAGGCGGACGGACTGGGTTTCTTCGGTGGCGTTCATTTCTCGGCAGGCCTACCGTCAGCTATCCGGAATGATATCGTCGATATCGACCTTCAGCGCGGTGGCGAGTTTACGCCATATCGCGGCCGGCGGATTTTGCGCCCCGTTTTCAATCCGCGAGATCGAGGCATCGGTGGTTCCGACCTGTGCCGCCAGCTCGGCTCCGCTCAGTCCGCGATATTGTCGCCAGACTTTCAGGGGACTTTCACCCGCTATCAACCGGTCCACCATTTCAGCCGGAATATATTCTTCTTCTCCGGTATCGAGCTTCCGCTGCATTTCATCGGCAGCCATAATATCCGTCTGTTCCTCGGCTAATTCGACGAGTCGTTCATAATCAGCAAACGGAAGCACGGCCAGTTTCTGCCCCGCAATTTCCAAAATCTGTGCTGTCATGATCTTTCCTCATAGGCCGCGCCACGCGGCAGAACATTTTTAATCAATACTATATCGTTCTCTATCCGGAAGATAATACGCCAGTCCTGCACACGAAGCCTGAAATCCTCCCGGTTTTGCAGGCGTATAATGTTCGCCTTCAGTGTTGCCGGTTCATCTGTGAGTTGTGCGATTTTCTGCCGGATCAACTCCTGTTTATTGGACCGCGCAATTTCCCTTGCCGCCGCTTTGGTGAAGCGCAATTCCATTTGAAAAACTTACATCAGGCGTAAGAAATCGTCAAATCCTAAATAGACAAGCCGAAACCTACAGCGTCCGCTCTCGCTCCTCGACTTCATAGGTTTCCAGCGTATCGCCGACCTTGATGTCGGTCGTGTTTTCCAGCGTGACACCGCATTCCAGCCCCGAGCGAACTTCGTCGACATCGTCTTTGAAACGGCGGAGAGAGGCGATCTTGTCGTCGTAAATGATGACATCGTCGCGCAACACGCGGGCGTTCAGCGCCTTGCGGATATAGCCTTCGGTGACGAGCAGGCCCGCCGCTTTGCCATGCTTGCCGGCGCTGAACACTTCCTGGATATTGGCACGGCCAACAACATTCTCGATCCGTTCTGGGCCGAGTTCGCCGGCCATTTCGGCGGTGATCTCGTCGAGCAGATTATAGATGATGTCGTAATAGCGCAGCTCGACGCCATCGCGTTTGGCGATATCGCGCGCCTTGGCGTTGGGGCGGACATTGAAGCCGACGATCGGCGCGCCAGACGCACCGGCGAGCTGGACATCGCTTTCGGTGATCCCGCCAACGCCGGAATGCAGCACGCGCACCCGGATATCGTCGGTCGAAATCTTGTTGAGCGAGCCGATGATCGCCTCGACCGTGCCCTGCGTATCGCCCTTGACGACCAGCGGAAATTCGATGGCCTGCGCCTCGCCCATCGCCGAGAACATGTTCTCGACAGAGGTCGGCTGCTGTGTCGTGCGCGCACGATTGAGGACATCCTGACGATAGGCCGCGACTTCGCGGGCGCGGCCTTCGTCGGGAACCACGGTCAGCGGATCGCCCGCTGCCGGGACGCCGGACAGACCGAGCACCTCGACCGGCATGGAGGGGCCGGCCTCCTTGACCTGCCTGCCCTTGTCGTCGACCATCGCGCGGACCTTGCCGCTCTCGGCACCGACGACGAAAATATCGCCGGTTTTTAGCGTGCCGCGATTGACGAGCACGGTGGCGACCGGACCGCGACCCTTGTCCAGTTTCGCCTCCACCACGGTGGCTTCCGCCTGGCGGTCGGGATTGGCCTTCAGTTCGAGCAGTTCGGCCTGGAGCTGAATTTTCTCGACCAGCTCGTCGAGGCCGGTTTTCTTGAGCGCCGAAATCTCGACATCCTGCACATCGCCGGACATATCCTCGACCATCACTTCATGTTCGAGCAGGCGTTCTCGCACCTTTTGCGGGTCTGCGCCTTCGACATCCATCTTGTTGATGGCAACGATCATCGGCACGCCGGCGGCTTTGGTGTGGTTTATCGCCTCGATCGTCTGCGGCATGATGCCGTCATCGGCGGCGACCACAAGGATCACGATATCGGTGACATTCGCGCCGCGCGCGCGCATTTCCGTGAAAGCCGCATGGCCCGGTGTATCGAGAAAGGTGATCGGTTTCCCGTCCTTCGTCTTCACCTGATAGGCACCGATATGCTGGGTGATACCACCGGCCTCGCCCGATACGACATCCGCACCGCGCAGCGCGTCGAGAACGCTGGTCTTGCCGTGATCGACATGGCCCATCACGGTGACGACCGGCGCGCGCGGCTTGAGGTCTTCCGGCTTGTCTTCCTCGCCCTCGATACCGAGTTCGACATCGGCTTCGGACACACGATTGATATTATGGCCGAATTCGGTGACCAGCAGTTCGGCGGTATCCTGATCGATGGTCTGGTTGACGGTAACCGGCATACCCATTTTGAAAAGCGACTTTACCAGGTCCGCGCCACGCTCTTCCATGCGTTTGGCGAGTTCGCCGACGGTGATCGCGTCCGGAACGGCAACATCACGTATCTTTTTCGGTCCTGCCGCACCGCCTTCGGCCCGGGCGGCCTTGTCCTTCTCGCGCGAGCGCTTGAGCGCGGCGAGCGAGCGCGAACGCGGGCTGCCATCGCCATCGCGCAGCGCGCGGTTGACGGTGAGTTTCGAGCGTTCGGCGCGCTTGTCGCTGGCGCGCCTGGGCTTGCCCTTTTCCTCTTTTTTCTTGTCGGGCCGTTTGGCCTTGGCAACGGGCGTAAAGGCGCGCGGTGCTGGCCTGTCCGGGTCGAGTGCAGGGCCGGCGGCCTCCGGGGCGGCGGGGTCGACGATTTCTTCATCCGGAACCGGCACGATCTCTTCGGATGTCGGCGCGTCGTCCCCGGCGGCCTCGGCCTTGCGGTTTTCCTCGGCGCGGCGGGCTTCTTCCTCGGTCTGCTGCTTTTTTGCCTCATCCTCGCGGCGGCGGGCGTCCTCGCCCTGCGAGAGACGCGATTCCTCCGCCTCGCGCAGAAGTTTCTCCTGCCTTTCCTTTCGGCTCAGCGTCTCGTCTGCCTCGCTGGTCTTTTTCGGTTTGGGCGCTTCCTTGGCGACAGCCGGGGCAGGAGGCGGCGGTGCGGTCTCCTTCGTTTCCTCCACAGGCGCAGGCTTGGGCGTCTCGCCCGGCTTGGTCAGGATGCGGCGCTTCTTGCGCTCGACCACGACCGTGTTTTTGCGGCCATGGCTGAACTGCTGCTGCACCTGTCCCTCGGTCGTGCGCTTCACGCCGAGCGTTCTGGTGCCCAAAGTCTTCTTTTCGTCGCTCATTACAAACCTTTATCTACAACACTATCGCCGAGCAGCCCCTGCGAGTCTTTCCCGCAAGGGTCGGTATTGTCACCCGGTCCCGAAAATTCCATCCAGCGCGAGACTGCATCTGATACACGTTTCGCCGCCCGTTCGTCCACAATTGCGATATGAACGGTATTTTTGCGCCCCAGAGCCGCCGCCAACATGGTGCGGTTCGCCGGGATAACCAGCCCCTGTTCGCCGCTGCCTTCGGCATCCTGCCCGACACGCTGGGCCTGGTCCAGCTTGCGCCGACCATCCGCAGCGGAGTCGCCGGCGTGAAGGAGAAGCTGGACCTCGCCCGCGCGCGCGGCATCCCTGATCCTTTCCGATCCGGTGATCAGCGCACCGCTGCGCGCTTCCAGCCCGAGCCGGTCGAGCGCATTCTGCCGCAGTGCCTGTTCGATAAGGTCCGCCAGATCGTCGGGAATGGCGATATCGCCGGTCTTGAAAGCCCGCGATAGCGCGCCGCGCAATTTTCCGTTGCCTTGCGCTGCTTCGAGCGCCGCCTGGTCGGGTGCGATCCATGCGCCACGCCCGGGCGCTTTGGCCCGGACATCGGGCAGGATCCGGCCATCCGGATCACGCGCAAGGCGAATGAGGTTTTCACGCGGCAACACCTTGCCGGAAAGGATGCATTTCCTTTCCGGTCGATGCGCGCCGCGCTGTTTCGGCTTCAGGCCGTCGAGGGTCTCATTGCTCGCCATCCGCTACAGCGCCCTCCCCGGGCGTTGCCTCGGCGGTGGTTTCCGCAGCCGGTGCTTCCTCTGCGGGCCCCGACGCGGATGCGTCATCGTCTTCGAACCAGTGCGCGCGGGCGGCCATGATGATCTCGTTACCCTGCTCTTCGGTAAAGCCATACATGCCGAGAACACCGCCCTTGTCTTCGGTGCGCTTCGATTTGGGCGCGTCCTGATCGCGGCGGCGCTGCTGGCGCGGCTTTTTCTCGATCAGTTCGTCGGTGGCGAGATCGGCAAGATCGTCGAGCGTCTTGATGTCCGCTTCGCCGAGCGTCACCAGCATCGCTTCGGTGAGATAGGGCATGTCGATCAGAGCATCCTCGACGCCCAGCTCCTTGCGGCGGGCCTTGGCGGCTTCCTCGCGCTTTTCGAGCGCCTCGACGGCGCGCGACTGGAGTTCGCCGGCGATCTCGTCGTCCAGCCCTTCGATGGCCGCGATTTCGGACGGATCGACATAGGCGACCTCCTCCATTTCGCTGAACCCTTCGGCGACGAGCAGCTGCGAGAGTGTTTCGTCGACATCGAGTTCGGCCTGGAACATGTCCGATTTCGCCATGAATTCGGCCTGGCGCTTTTCGTTCGATTCATCCTCGGTCATGATGTCGATGGCCGAACCGGAAAGCTGGGAGGCGAGCCGGACATTCTGCCCGCGGCGCCCGATGGCGAGGCTCAGCTGGTCTTCGGGGACCACGACTTCGATGCGCTCTTCCTCCTCGTCGATCACGACGCGCGCAACCTGCGCCGGTTGCAGCGCATTGACGACGAAGGTCGCGAGATCCTCGGACCAAGGAATGATGTCGATTTTCTCGCCGTGCATTTCCTGGACGACCGCCTGGACGCGGCTGCCCTTCATGCCGACGCACGCGCCGACCGGATCGATCGAGCCGTCATGGCTGATCACGCCGATCTTGGCGCGGCTGCCCGGATCGCGGGCAGCGGCCTTGATTTCGATAATGCCATCGTAAATTTCCGGCACTTCTTGCGCGAACAGCTTGCGCATGAAATCGGGATGGGCGCGGGAGAGGAAAATCTGCGGTCCGCGATTTTCGCGAATGACCTTGAGGATCAGCGAGCGGATACGGTCGCCGACACGGACGATTTCGCGCGGGATTTGCGCGTCGCGGCGGATGACGCCTTCGGCGCGCCCCAGATCGACGACGACATGGCCGAACTCGACGCGCTTGACGACGCCGGTGATGATCTCGCCCGCGCGGTCCTTGAATTCCTCATATTGTCGTTCGCGCTCGGCTTCGCGGACCTTCTGGAAGATGACCTGTTTGGAGGCCTGCGCGGCGATCCGGCCGAATTCGATGGCCGGCAGCGGATCGACGATGAAATCGCCCACGCTTGCGCCGTCCTGGAGCTTTTGCGCCTGTTTCAGATCGACCTGGGTGAAATGATCCTCGACCTCTTCGACAACTTCCACAACCCGCCACAGCCGAAGGTCGCCGCTCTCGGGATCGAGTTTGGCGCGGATATCGTTTTCCTGGCCGTAACGCTGCTTGGCGGCGCGCTGGATCGCGTCCTCCATCGCATCGATGACAATGGCCTTGTCGATAATCTTCTCCTTCGCGACCGCGTCGGCGATGGCGAGGAGTTCTGCCTTGTTGGCGGAAATGGCTGTGGCCATGGTCCTATCCTTCTTCTTCGATGGTTTCCGCGCCCTTGCTGTCGAGCGGCGCGGTTTCGGTGATAAGTTTGTCGGTCAGCGTCAGTTTGGCGGCATGGATATTCTTGTAATCGAAGGTCATTTCGCCTTCGCCATGCACGTCTATATTGATGGCTTCGCCTTCGCGGCCCAGCAGGATGCCTTTTAGTTTTTTCTTGCCGAATACTGCTTCGGCGAGAGCGATCCGCGCCTCGTGCCCGGCCCAGTCGTCGAAATCGGTCAGTCGGGTCAGGGGCCGGTCGATACCGGGGGACGACACTTCAAGACGGTAGCCGCCCTTTATAGGGTCAGCCTCTTCCAGCGGATCGGAGAGCGCGCGGGACAGCGCGGCGCAGTCGTCTATCGTCAGCTGCCGCGTATCCGGGCGTTCGGCCATCACCTGCAGGATCGGCCCGTCCTCGCCGGACATCTGCTTGACGCGCACGAGCGCAAAGCCGAGCTTTTCGGCTTCCGGTTCGATCAGGCGCGTCAATGCGGCAATATCTGCCATGAAATTCCTTACACAATGCGTCTTCGCCACCAGCCCCTCCCGGAGCCAGCCTCTGCAACGTTACCGATGTAGAGAAAGACAAGGGCTATATAGGGGAGGGTGGGTAAGGGGGCAAGCGGGATTGGCACATGATCGATCTTTTGCGATAGACAACGCGCCGGAGAAGACCATGAAAACGGAAATAGCACCATTCGACGAAGCCGATTATCTCGATAATGACGAGGTCATTCGCGACTATCTCCACGAAGCCTTCTGCACCGGCGACAGCCGCCACTTTATCCGCGCTCTCGGAGTTGTCATCCGTGCCAACGCTGACTCTGCATCAAACTGAAAATCGCGGAATAGTATGTAGAAAGAGGTGAGCTAAAATCAGTTATTCGTCAGATTGAGAGACCGAGTTTGGTATTGGTCCGCGTTCTGTTATTTCGCCGTTTTCAACGATCCACATCGTCCCGTTTTCCATGGTCGCCACGCCGATCATCACATTGCTCACGAGTGAGAGGAAAACATGCGTTTCGACTGGATATGGATCGAGGAGGTGAGTTAACCCGAAACCGACAACAGGCTGATCCTGGCCTTCCGGCTGTAATTCCAGGCTCACGCAACTGTTCGTAAAAGCCCTCGAGAATACGACGGCTCCGTCGCTGGCGATATCGAATCTGTGATGACCGCCAGCGGGGAATGACCCGTTTTCAGTTTGCGGAGTCAGAAAATATACTGAAATCAAACCGTGCTCATCGGGAGGCAGCACAACGGTATTTATTGGAGCGCCGGTGCACCTCCCGATGGGTTCCTCCTCAGCTGCCGTGATTGCCGCATTGCGGGCCGAAATCAGGCGTCTTGTGCTTTCGGGCAACGCTTCTCGGTTTCCTTGCGCAGCGATTTCAGGCTCAGCCGCTCGTCCATCCTCAAACTTCACCTTGGCAAGCAGATATGGCGTATCGGCATCCATCTCGAAATATGTGACTTGTAGTGCGCCACCGTCGGCTTCGACCACCCAGCCTCCGGATTGTGGCATTCGGTCTGAAGGGAGAAAACGCAGGAGGGCGTCGGTCGTGTGCCACGCCGTCTGATCATATGCGAACAATCGCCGCCCCCGTTCCATGCTTTCTGCGATGGCAGCTGCATATCGTTCAGTAAGAGAAGCTGTCGCCGCGCGCTCGGTCGCCGCGTCCTGCGCAACCGCGCCGTATGTAAAAGACACAAGCAACAAACTGGCCAATATGCGGGCAATCATTTAACGTTCCTCCCTGACGATCTTAAGATAGCAGATGGAGTTGTGAAAATGAAACGTATCTTAGCCGCCGGTGTCCTGTCGACGGCGCTGATTGCCTGTAACGGAGCCTCCGAAACCCGGGCCGATTCGGCGCAGCCGTCCGAAGCGCGACTGACCCCGGTGGATGGCGAGCCATTCCAGACCGAGGAACTCGGTCAATTCACCCAGCCCTGGGCGATGACTTTCCTGCCCGATGGCCGGCTGCTCGTCACCGAACAGCAGGGGCGGTTGCTGATCCGGGGGGGTAACGGCGAAACAACCGAAGTTGCCGGCACACCGCAGGTCGATTATGGCGGGCAGGGAGGACTGGGCGATGTCGTGCTGCATCCCGGTTTCGCCGATAACGGCCTGGTCTATCTGAGCTATGTCGAAGCGGGCGACGGCGCCACGCGCGGCGCGTCGGTGGGCCGGGCACGGCTGGCGCTCGATGGCGACACACCGCGGCTGGAAGACTGGGAGGTCATCTGGCGGCAGAGCGAAAAGGTGGAAGGGCGCGGCCATTTCGGCCATCGCATCGCTTTTTCGCCCGACGGCCACCTGTTTATCTCGTCCGGCGAGCGCCAGAAATTCGATCCCGCGCAGAATAGGGAGAATAATCTGGGCAGCATCGTTCGCCTCAATGACGATGGCTCGGTGCCCGAGGACAATCCGTTTTTCGATCGCGGCGGTGCCACGGCCCAGATCTGGACCTATGGCCATCGCAATCCGCTCGGTCTCGCCTTCGCATCCGATGGCCGACTATGGGAGCATGAAATGGGTCCGGCGGGCGGCGACGAGCTCAACCTGATCGAACGCGGCGAAAATTACGGTTATCCGGTCGTCTCGAACGGCGATCATTATGATGGACGCGATATTCCCGATCACGAAACCCGCGCCGAATTCAACGCCCCCGAAGCGACCTGGACGCCGGTAATCTCGCCCGCCGGATTCATCATCTATGCGGGCAATAGTTTCCCCGCATGGCGGGGCAGCGGCTTTATCGGCGGGCTGTCGAGCCAGGCGCTGATCCGCGTCGCTTTCGATGGCGATAATGGCCGCGAGGCCGAGCGCTGGGACATGGGCCAGCGCATCCGCGAGGTCGAGCAAGCACCCGACGGATCGATCTGGATACTGGAAGACCAGGAACAACCGGGTGCGGAAGGCGGGCGTCTGCTGCGATTGACGCCCGCGCGCTGAAACAGTTCGTGCCGCAACTCGAAACCGTCGCCACCTACGACCGCGATCTCGATGCGAGCCTGACGCGGATGTTCGAGAATGCGCTGGACTGGGAGCATCTGCCCCATGTCCATGCGGGTGCGTTCAGCAGCATAGCGATTATCGAAGAGCGCAAAAGCGGCTGGCGCGCCAATGTCGGCACGGTCGGCGGCGGGCAGCTGGCTATCGATCTGGAGCTGGAGAAACATCCGGACGGCAGCGGGCGCTGGACGACGGACAGCTTTGCCAACGGCGAACTGATCGGCCGGATGGTGACCGATGCGACGGCGCGCGGCGAGGATGGCTGCCATGTCGCCGTCGCATTCCAGGCACCGCACATCGACGAGGCGCAAAGGGCCGGGGCCGAAGCCTATTATCCCGCGCTCTATGCGATGCTCTATGACGAGGACGA
>JBGTHW010000061.1:0-7695 GCA_041746035.1 Parasphingopyxis sp. | reverse complement strand
GCCACCGCCGCCTCCACCGCCATCAACGGCAGCAGCGGAGGTCGCGTCCGAACCGGAATCGACAGAACCGGGCGAAACACAGAGGGCGGCGCAACCGGCGCGGACATGGGTACAGCTTGCCACCGGCCCGACCCAGGACGGTCTGCGCTTCACCTATCGCCAATATGCTCGCGCCAATGCCGTGTTCGCGGGGCGCGAGGGCTGGTACGCACCTTATGGCCGCACCAACCGCCTGCTGGTCGGGCCGTTCGAGAGTACCGCGGAAGCGAACGCCTTTGTCGGCGCGATGCGCGAGGCGGGGATCGAAACACTCCGCTGGCGCAGCCCGGAAGGGGAGGAAATCGTGCGCCTGTATTCCGAAGGCGGTTCGCCGCAGCCGACAGCAAACGCCCGTGCCGCTTCGTCCGGTGCCGAACCGGCAGACTCCGAAGCGGTGCCATCGTCCGAAGCCGATCATCCGGCGCGTTACTGGGCGCAGGTCGGCATCGGGCAGGAGCGCGCTGCGCTGCGCTTCACCTACCGGCAGTTTTCCCGCGCCGCGCCGCAGGCGTTCGAGGGCAAGTCCGGCTTTTATGCGAGCTGGAACGCCACCAACCGGCTGCTGGTCGGACCGTTCGACAGCAACCGGGCGGCGCAGGCGTTCCTGAATGCCGCCCGCGCCGAAGGCGATATCGACGGCTTTCCCTATCGGAGCTCGGCGGGGCAGCAAGTCAGCCCGCTTTCCGGGCAATAGTTTCGCCGAACACCCAGCCCATGACCCTCGCCCCCTACGCTTCCGATCCCGCGCTATCGCGGGGTCGTCTCCATGACGAACATCGCGGCGAGACGCGCGGGCCGCGCGATGCGTTTCAGCGGGATCGCGACCGGATCATCCATTCGGTCGCCTTCCGGCGGTTGCGCGGCAAGACGCAGGTGTTCGTCGCCCCCGATGGCGATCATTTCCGGGTTCGCCTGACCCACAGCTTGGAGGTCGCGCAGATCGGGCGCACGATGGCCCGCGCGCTCGGCCTGAACGAGGATCTCACCGAAGCCCTGTGCCTCGCCCATGATATCGGCCATCCGCCCTTCGGCCATGCCGGGGAAGACGCGTTGCAGGCAGCGCTCGCGGATCATGGCGGTTTCGATCACAATGCGCAGACGCTGCGGATGCTGACGCGTCTCGAGCACCCCTATCCGCGCTTTCACGGGTTGAATCTGTCCTGGGAGACGCTGGAAGGTCTTGCCAAACATAACGGTCCGGTCACCGATCCATGCTGGGCGCTGGCGGCAGTCGATGCCGAATATCCGTTGCAGTTAGAAGGGTTTGCCAGCCTCGAAGCGCAGATAGCAGCGCTGGCCGACGATATCGCCTATGACAATCACGATATCGATGACGGCCTGCGCGCCGGACTGTTCCCGCTGGAGGCGCTGCTCGACGTGCCCTTCGTGGCCGACGCATGGGAGCAGGTGCAGCGCCGCTTTCGCGGCATCGACCGCAAACCGATGATCGCCGAACTGGTGCGCGAGCAGATCGGGCTGATGGTAAACGATGTGCTGGTCGAAACGGAGAAACGCGTCGGGGACTCTGGCCCGCAAGATGTTTCGGATATCAGAAATGCAAGTCAGTCTCTCGCGGCATTTTCCCCGCGAATGGCCGATGCCGAACGGACGCTGAAACGCTTTCTCTATGGCACTGTGTATCGGCATCCGCTCATCGAGCATGTCGCCAGAACCGGTCAGCGTGTCGTCGCGGAACTCTATGCGGCCTATCGCGCCGACCCTGCCCTGATGACGGATGGCTGGGCGCAATCGCTGCCCGATGCCGATCCGGCGCGTGCCCGCCATATCGCCGATTTCATCGCCGGCATGACCGATCGATACGCCATCGCCCAGTATCGAACCGTCGTCGGCCCGGTCGAGCTGCCGGAAGGGTTTTAGGAGCCCTGGGTCAGCCGAAATGAATGGCACGGCCATGTTCAATTCAGGATCAGCGGTCCATTATTGCCGCCATGTCTCGCGCCGTTACAGCATTGAACAGATTTGGCCTGGGTGCCAGACCCGACGAGCGGATGCCAGCCGACCCCGAACGCTGGCTGAGGCGGCAGTTCGAAGAGTTCGACCCGCGACCATCCGAGTTCGACGGTGTGGCGACCCGCACGGCAATCGCTGCCGAACTGGCCGACTGGTACGCCTATCGTCGCCAGGAACGCCAGGGCGAGGGCGCTATGGCACCCGCTTCGGGCCGCAACGAGCGCGCCGTCGCCTTCGGCGAATCGGGCAAGCGTATGTATCGCGAGATGGTCGGTGCGCGGCTCGAATCAGCGCTCAACGACGATGCACCCTTTGTGGAACGTCTGGTTCATTTCTGGGCCAATCATTTTGCGGTCTCCGGCGATAATTCGGCGCTTTTGCGGTTTGCGGGATTGCTGGAGTTCGAGGCTATCCGCCCGCATGTGCTCGGCCGGTTCGCAAATATGCTGCTGGCCGTCGAGCAACATCCCGCGATGCTGCTCTATCTCGATCAGATGCAGTCGATCGGGCCTAATTCGATGTTCGGTGCGCGGGCAGCGGGACGGGGCCGGGAGAGAGGTCTGAACGAGAATCTGGGGCGGGAAATACTCGAACTTCACAGCCTTGGCGTGGATGGCGGGTACGATCAGGCTGACGTCACCGAATTGTCCCGCGCCTTGACGGGCTGGACCGTCGGCGGACTGGGTCGCGGACCCGGTCAGCGCTTTGTCGATAGCGAAAGTCGTCCCGGGGATTTCGTTTTTCTGCCCCAGTTGCACGAACCCGGCAGTCGGCGTTTGCTCGGCAGGGCCTATCCGGAGGCGGGTGTGGGTCAGGCGCGGTCGATGCTGGCCGATCTTGCCGCGCATCCATCGACGGCGAACCATGTCGCCACCAAGCTTGCACGTCACTTTGCCGGGGACGATCCGCCCGCCGCGCTGGTTCAGCGCCTGGTCCGGGCCTATCGCGAAAGCGATGGCAGTTTGCCTGAGATTTACCAAGCGCTGATCGATTCCCGCGAACTCTGGGTCGAGACACCGTTGAAATTCAAATCGCCCTGGGAATGGAGCGTTTCCGCGATGCGGGCCCTCGATCAGACCCGGTTCAGGCAGGGCATCGCAGGATTCTCCCGCCAGCTCGGCCAGGCGGTATGGCAGCCGCGTTCGCCTGCCGGATTTCCTGATAGCGATGCCCACTGGCTCGGTTCCGATGCCCTGATGCGGCGGGTGGACGGTGCGCAGCGGCTTGTCGCCCGTGCGCAAAACCCCGCGGACCCACGGCAACTTGCGGCAGCCCTTTTCGGCGAACGCATGAGTGCGCAGACATTGCAGGCGATAAGCCGCGCCGAAAGCCCCGGCCAGGGCCTTGCGCTGCTGCTGGTCTCGCCGGAATTTCTGTGGAGATGACAATGATCGATCGGCGCGCATTTCTCTCTTTTGCGGGGCTGGGCCTTGCCACGCTCATTATGCCGCGCATGGCGCTGGCGCGCGCGGCGACCGAAAAACGTTTTGTCTTGGTGATCCAGCGCGGCGCTGCCGATGGTCTTTCCACGGTCATTCCCAGCGGCGATCCGGGTTTCGCCTCGGTCAGGGGAGCGCTGGCGGAAGATGCCGAGGGCGGAACCGCGCTCGGAGAATTTTTTACACTGCATCCCGCCCTTGCCAACACCGCCTCCCTCTATCGGGATCGTCAGGCACTCTTTGTCCAGGCAGTCGCCTCCGGCTATCGCGAGCGATCCCATTTCGATGGCCAGAATGTGCTGGAAACTGCCGGAACCGGGCCATATCGCCTGGCAGATGGCTGGCTGAACCGTTTTTTAGGTCTTCTGCCTCCGCAAGACAATGAAGCGATCGGTCTGGCCTCGGCGGTTCCGGCTGTTCTACGGGGTTCCGCCGCAGTTTCTTCCTACGCCCCGTCGAATCTGCCGGATGCCAATAGCGACCTGCTCCTGCGGGTAGCCGACATGTATGAACGCGATCCCGTTCTCCATCCGCTCTGGTCGGATGCGCTGGAAACCAGCGAAATGGCGGGCGATTTCAGCGGCAATCTGCGCAATGGCGAAACGCTCGGCACGCTTGCCGCGCGGCTGCTGTCGGGCCCCGGGGCTGCGCGTATCGCGGTGCTGGAAACCGGTGGCTGGGATACGCACCGCAACCAGCGCGGAGGACTGGCGCGCAATCTGGGGAGGCTGGATGCCACCATCGGTGCGTTGCGGGATGGTCTTGGAACCGTCTGGCGGGATACGCTGGTTATCGTGGCGACCGAATTCGGGCGCACCGTTGCGCCGAACGGCACTGGCGGCACCGATCACGGGACGGGTTCTGTCGCGATGCTGATGGGCGGTGCGGTTGCGGGCGGCAGGGTGGTTGCCGACTGGCCGGGTTTGCGCAATGCCGACCTGTTCGAAGGCCGCGATTTGCGACCGACACAATCGATTTACGGCGTGATCGGCGGCGCACTGGCGGCGCATTTCGGCATCGATCAGGGGCGCGTGATGCGCACGGCTTTCCCGGTTGCGGAACGCGGCGCGGCGATGGAGGGGCTGGTGCGGGTGTAAAATCCGAATGCTTACCCGTCGATCAAAGCTGCTGTGAGAGAGCCCGACATCAAGCAGCGCGTTTTGAATACGGAACAGGGCGGGCGGCGAGTTTGGCGATATGGCGCCGGACTTCGGCGGGCGTATCGCCCTGAATGACCTCGATATAGGGAATGTCGGCACGGCGCAGGGCTTCTTTCTTCACGGCATCGCGAACCGCCGCATTGCCCTGATAATGCCCGCCGCCCTGATACTCTATGGCGCAGACCGGCATGCGATCGGCTCCTATAATCAGCAGATCGACCCGTTTGGAGTTGATCGCGCGATAGGCCTCCGAATCCGGCGACGAGAGAATTTCCCCCATGCTGACCTGCGCCATGGCCCGCCAGTCGAGATTCTCCTCCGCTATCGCACGTTCCACCGTTTCCAACAGCCGCGTCTCCGGATTATTCAGAAGCTTGCGCGCCGAGAAGCAGGATTTGGTTACCAGCCGCAGCTGTTCGGCGGAGTCGAAGGGCTTGAACGGAGTTTTCGATTCGCCCGATGCCGATTTATACGCAGTTCTACGAAAAGGCCGTTTTTTGTAAGGCCGTTTCTGCCCGCTGGTGCGGGTTCTCCACCGTTCTCCATAAATTCCGGCAAGAATCGCGCTGAAAAGAAAGAGCATCAGCCAGAGTTCGATACCGGTATATTGGGCAATATCCTCAAACACGATCCACCTCATTTCTATCCCGTGCCGTGTCCGGCATACAAAATGGAGGTTAAAGCAAGGTTTCCGTTGCCCGAACCTTCGCGCTTCAAATGCGTCGCCACATCGCCTATTCGCCCCGTTCGCAACAACGGGAAGTCCAGTGACACTCTATACCCGGTTCGCCGACCATATCGGCGCGATTCTCGATCGGCTCGAACAGGCGGGCGACCTGCCTGCGGGGCTGGACCGCAGCCATGTTTCGGTCGAGCCGCCGCGCGATCCCGCGTATGGCGATCTGGCGACGAATGCCGCGATGGTGCTGGCCAAACCTGCGGGCAAAAATCCGCGCGAACTCGCGATGCTGATCGCGCCGAAGCTGGCGCGGCTTGATGGCGTGACCGATGCCGAAGTCGCCGGACCGGGCTTCATCAATGTCCGCCTCGATCAGGATGCCTGGCGCGAGGAACTGCGCACGATTGCGGCAGAGGGTTGCCGATATGGCCGTTCGGACATTGGCGCGGACAAAACCGTGAATATCGAATATGTCTCCGCCAATCCGACCGGGCCGATGCATATCGGCCATTGCCGGGGCGCGGTGGTCGGCGATGCGCTGGCCAATCTGCTCGAATATGCCGGGCATGAAGTGATCCGCGAATATTATGTCAATGACGCGGGCGCGCAGGTCGATATTCTCGCCCGCTCCGTCTATCTGCGTTATCGCGAAGCGCTGGGCGAGGATATCGGAGAAATCCCCGAGGGCCTTTATCCCGGCGACTATCTGAAACCGGTCGGGCAGGCGCTGGCCGAGGAATTCGGCGACAGCCATCTCAATGAGCATGAAATGGTCTGGCTGAGGCTGTTCCGCCAGCGTGCCGTCGATGCGATGATGGACCTGATCCGCGCCGATCTCGCGCTGCTCGGCATCCATCACGATGTCTTCGCCTCCGAAGCGGAGGTCGTCGCCGCGGGCCACCCCGAGGCGGCGGAGGCGAAACTGCGCCATGACGGACTGATCTATGAGGGCGTTCTCGAAAAGCCCAAGGGCAAGGCGGACGAGGACTGGGAACCGGTCGAGCTGCCGCTGTTCCGCTCCACCGAGTTCGGCGACGACCAGGACCGCCCGATCCGCAAATCGGACGGCTCGCGGACCTATTTCGGCAACGATCTCGCTTATCATTATCAGAAGGCCCGGAATGCCGACGCGCTGATCGATATCTGGGGGGCGGATCATTCGGGCACGGTGAAACGGATCAAGGCTGCGGTCGAAGCGCTGACCGGCGGCGAGACCGCGTTCGATGTGAAGCTCGTCCAGATGGTTCAACTGCTGCGCAATGGCGAGCCGGTGAAAATGTCCAAACGCTCGGGCAATTTCGTCACGCTCGCCGATGTCGTCGGGGAGGTCGGCAAGGATGTCGTGCGCTTCTCGATGCTGACCCGCAAGGCCGATGCCCAGATGGATTTCGATTTCGCCAAGGTCGTCGAAGCCTCGCGCGACAATCCCGTGTTTTACGTTCAATATGCCCATGCGCGCATCCGCTCGGTGCATCGCAAGGCCGCGGCGGAAGGGATCGAACCGCACGGCGAGGCCGATCTGTCGCTGCTCGATGCCGAGGAACTGGCGCTGGTGAAGCTCGGCGCGCAATTCCCGCGCATGGTCGAGGCGGCGGCGCTGGCGCGCGAGCCGCATCGCATCGCCTTCTATCTCGGCGATCTCGCGGCGGCCTTCCACGCCCTGTGGAATCGCGGCAATGACGACCCGGAAAAAAGACTTTTGGTGGTTAATAACGCGCCCTTAACCATGGCGAGGCTAGCTTTGGCGTCTGGAATTGGGCAGATTATCCGTAACGGACTGTCGATCATGGGCGTCGAAGCCGTCGAGGAGCTGGAATAATGACCGAAGAAACACTCGAAATACGCGAGGAAGACCGTCTTCCCTGGCTCGAAGCCGTGGAAGAGGACGAGGAAGACGGCATCGGCATTGGCAAGCTGGTCGGCGGCATTCTCGTTGCCCTGCTCGCCATCGCGCTGGTGATCGGCGGTATTTTCTGGCTGCGGGATCGCAATACAACCGAAGGCGCGGGAGCCGAACTGATTGCCGCTCCCGAAGACGATTACCGTGTCCGCCCGAGCGAAGCCGGTGGCATGGAAGTCGAGGGCGAGGGGGACGCCGCCTTCGCCGCCAGCGAGGGCGGCAGTCCCGAGGGTCGCATCGACCCGAACGCCGGACCCGAAACCCCGGTTCGCGGACAGCGCAGCGCGTCTGCCGAAAATGCCGACGCAGCGGCAGCCGGTTCGTCCGCGCGCATCCCGGCCAATAACCGCCGTCTGGCGGAATCCGCGCCCCGGCGCGCGTCCGGCGACAGCAGCGCCAATGCTTCGGGCGCAACACCGGCCAGCGGGCGGCTCATTCAATTGGGTGCTTATTCCAGCCAGGCCGCAGCCAACAGCGCCTGGACGCAGATCTGCGGCCAGCACCAGC
>JBGTHW010000060.1:0-6719 GCA_041746035.1 Parasphingopyxis sp. | reverse complement strand
TCCCCGCTGCACAGTTCGGCGCGCGCCTGGTGGATGTTCAAGGATGTTTTCGGCGCGCACAATGTTGCCGTGCTCGATGGCGGACTGGCCAAATGGAAGGTGGAGGGGCGCGATGTCGAGCAGGGCAAACCGCAGGTCCGGCACCAGCATTTCACCGTGTTTCAGGACGATGGCGCGGTCCGCGATCTCCCGGCGATGAAGAAGCTTGCCGGTTCAGGCGATGCCGAGATTGTCGATGCGCGGGACGAGGGCCGGTTTGCGGGAACGACGCCCGATCCACGGTCCGGCATCGAAGCGGGCCATATTCCGGGCGCGAAGAATCTGCCTTACACACTGCTTTTCAACACGGACGGCACCTGGAAGCGCGACGAAGCCCTGCGCACGGCCTTTAGCGAAGCCGGGGTCGATCTTGGCAAGCCGATGGTGACCAGTTGCAATTCCGGCATGACCGCCGCGGTGCTGTTGTTCGGCGCCAAGCTGCTCGGCAAGAGCGATGTCGCCCTTTATGATGGCAGCTGGAGCGAATGGGGCGGTCAGCCCGACACCGAGAAGGCGACGGACACCGCGTGACCGGAGACGCGAGGGATACAAAACCAGCCACGCGCCTTGTAACCGGCGGTCGCCGCAGGGAATGGACCGGTGCGGTCGTCAATGCTCCCGTCTGGCGTGCCTCGACGATCCTGTATGAAAGCGTCGCCGAACTGCGCGCGGGCAAATCGACCAACGAAGATGGCCGGTTTTTTTATGGCCGTCGCGGAACGCCGACGCAATGGGGGCTGGCCGAGGCGCTGACCGGGATGGAACCGGGGGCGCACGGGACGATGCTTTTCCCGTCGGGCGTCGCCGCCATCGCCTGTGCGTTGCTGGCGGTCTTGAAACCCGGCGATGTGCTGCTGATGACCGACAGCGCCTATGACCCCAGCCGCAGCTATGCCGATGCGTTTCTGAAACGCTATGGCATCGAAACGCACTATTACGATCCGCTGATCGGGGCGGGTATCGAGGCGCTGATCTGCGACAAAACCCGCGCCATCCTGATGGAAAGCCCGGGCAGCCTGACCTTCGAGATACAGGATGTCCCGGCAATCTGCGCGGTCGCGAAGGCGCGCGGCATCGTGACATTGCTCGATAACACCTGGGCGGCCTCGCATTTCTTCCGTGCCCTCGAACACGGGATCGATATCTCTATCCTCGCCGCAACCAAATATATTGGGGGCCATAGCGATGTGATGCTCGGTTCGGTGACGGTGACAAAAACCCACTGGCTCGGGTTACGACGAACGGCGCAGCAGCTCGGCCAGACGGTCTCGCCCGACGATGCCTATCTCGCGGCGCGCGGTTTGCGGACGCTGGATGTCCGGATGCGGCGGCACGAGGAAAACGGCCTGAAAGTGGCGCGCTGGCTGGCGGAACAGCCGCAAGTTGTACATGTGCTTCATCCGGCTCTCCCGGATTGCCCCGGTCATGATATCTGGAAACGCGATTTCACTGGCGCGGCGGGGCTGTTCTCGTTCGAACTTGTGGATGGCGATGAGACGGCGGTTGCCGCATTGATCGACGATCTTGCGCTGTTCGGCATCGGCTATAGCTGGGGCGGTTATGAAAGCCTGGCGCTGCCGGTCGACCCTGCGCCCGGTCGCAGCGCGACCGAATGGACAGGCCGCGGACCGCTGGTGCGGCTCAATATCGGCCTCGAAGACCCCGACGATCTGATCGCCGATCTTGCGCGCGGGCTGGAAAGATACGAAAAAGCGACATGCAGGACATAATTCAACTCCTCACGCGTGCCGGGTTCCCGTTGCCGCAAGACCTGAACTGGCTGGCGACCGGAATCGGTATCGCGCTCGTTCTTGTCGGCATGAGTATCGGCTGGATAATCAGCCGTCTCGCCGGGAAATATCTGTCCGGTGCCTGGGAGCAGGTTGCCGGGAAGCGCGCGGAAGGCCTTGGCCCGCGCATGGTCAAGATCGTCTATCATAGCTCGGTGTCGATTGTCCTCGCGGTCGCGTTTTTCGCCTTCGACTGGTGGACACTGACCGACCTGATTATCGGCATGGGCTGGGGCATTTGCGCGAGCTTGCTGGTCTGGCATATTTGCCGCGCCGTCAATTTCCCCCGATATATCGGCTTCGCGCTTGCCTTTTTCACCTTCGGCGTGATCGTCATCAACGCGGTCGGCGGACTCGACCGCGTAACATTTATTCTGGACCGGATCGGCGTCACCGTTGGCGATACCCGTATTTCGATCCTGACCGTGCTGACGATAGCCCTGACCGGCCTTGTGCTCTTTGCTGTCGTCCGCATCATGAAGCGCGTCATCAGCCATTCGATCCAGCGATCCAAAGCACTCGATGCCGCGCAGAAGCTGCTCGCGGACAAGCTTGCGACAATTGTCATCGTTGTTGCCGCCTTCTTCATCGGTATCGATGTGCTGGGGATCGATCTTACCGCGCTGGCATTTTTCGGCGGTGCGCTGGGGCTTGCCGTCGGTTTCGGTATGCAGAAAACGGTCGGCAATCTGATTGCAGGAGTAATTCTGCTGATGGATCGCTCGATCAAGCCGGGCGATGTTATCGCGGTCGGCGACAGTTTCGGATGGGTCAACAAGATCGGCGTTCGTGCCGTCTCGATCATCACACGGGACGGCAAGGAACATCTGATCCCGAACGAAAATCTGATGATCGAGGAAGTCGAAAACTGGTCCTATTCCAGCCTCGAAGTGCGCGTCCATATCGAGATCGGCGTGTCCTACAATTGCGACATGAAACTTGCGCAGCAGCTGATGATCGAGGCGGCGACCGAGTGCACTCGCGTGCTCAACAGCCCGAAGCCCAATTTGTGGATGACCGAATTCGGGGACAGTTCGGTCAATTTCGAACTGCTCGTCTGGATCAAGGATCCCGAAGGCGGGGTCGGCAATGTCCGGTCCGACATCCTCAACCGCATCTGGTGGAAATTCGACGAACACGACATCGAGATTCCGTTCCCGCAGCGCGATCTTCACATCAAGGGATGGCCGGAAGGCAAGCCCGACGCGCTGCGCGGGAGCGAAGACACCGACGATACTGACGCCAAAATCGCGGCGGAATAGCTCTTGTCAGATACCGACGGCGCAACCCATGGCGGCGAGCGACAGCCGCAATTCTCTGACCAGTTGCGTGGCGGCGACTTTCGGCACTTGCTTCCGGCCGAGCAGGGCTTCGACACCTGCGGTGGCGAAGCGGGCGGCACGGCTGGCGAGCAGCTCGAATCGGCGGCGCGCGACGCCGGGTGCACGCTCATAGGCATGAATCAGCGCCTGCTCCCCGGATATAGCCGGTTCCGCACCGTCGCATCCCGCCATTTGTTCGACCAGCCGGAGAATGGTCGATAGCTGGGTGACTTGCGCGACGAGCGCTTCGCCGGTTTTGGCCGAAAAGAAGGATTGCGCGGTCATACGGCACCGACTCATCGCATCGAGACGCTAAAATTCGCCTAACAGCCTGTCGATTGTTGCAGTGCAGCAACGGTTTGAAGGTTATTCGCGGTCATCCCAGTAATATTCTTGTGTGCAAGTGCGAAATGTTGCACATTCCTTTCGCAGCGCAACAGCAATTCAGCCTTTCGGCCAGAGATTGCGGGCGTGCAGGGACGAATAGAGCCGGTTAAACCACGGAAAGGAATCCCATGCGCCCGTCACTTTTATCTCTCGCCCTGATCGCCAATAGCGCGATTGCCACACCCTCCCTCGCCGCAGACCTTGGCGGCGGCTTCAGCGTTAGCGGCAATGCAGCGCTGGTCACCGATTATCGTTTTCGCGGCATCTCCTTTTCCGATGAGGATATCGCCATTCAGGGCGGACTCGATCTTGCCCATACCAGCGGCTTCTATCTCGGCACCTGGGGGTCTTCGCTCGATGAGGGCGATTCCTTCGACCAGCTGACCGGCGACGAGATCGGCACTTTCGGCCATACCGAAATCGATGTCTATGGCGGCTGGACAGGCGAGGTATCGTCGGGCGTTTCGGTCGATGTCGGCGTGCTCTATTATATCTACCCCAATGCCAATAACAGCCCGCGAATCGGCGGACGCGAGGTCGATTTCGATACCGATTATGTCGAACCCTATGCCTCTATTTCCTACAGTATCGGCCCGGCGCGGCTGACCACCGGCATCGCCTATGCGCCGGATCAGAGCGCGATCGGCAGCGACGACAATGTCTATGTCTATGGCGACGCCGGGATCGGCATTCCGAATACGCCGCTGACCGTAAGGGGCCATCTCGGCTATACCAATGGCAGCCTGGCAATCGATGCGGATGGCGATTATTTCGACTGGCTGTTAGGTGTCGATTATATCATCGGCCCCGTCACCATCGGCGCTGCCTATATCGACACGGACGGGCCGAATATCGACAATATCGACGCGACGGTGGTCGGAACGCTGAGTATCGCTTTTTAGGCTCAACAAACCTCCCTCATCGAGAGGGAGGGCTTGCGAATTGCGTCCGAACCGCTCCGCCTATTGCGGCGTCGAAACCTGCACGTCGGGGGCGTCGCCTTCCGGGGCGTTGAGGATATCCTGCGTCGTCGTGCCGTAATCGACCGCCTGGGTATCGGGATCGCCGACCGTGCTGCGGATGCCCGGTCGGGCGCTGTCCGAATCGGCCTGATTGACCAGCGCGCTTTCGGCGGCGCTGCGCGGGGCGGGGCCGCCGAACAATGTCTGTAGCGCCTGGGTGGAGGAATCGGCTCCGCGTGCCGTCGGTTCGCCGGGGCGCGGCGGAGTCAGCGAGAAATCGGGCGGGATCACCAGCGGCGCGGAGCGGGAGACGAGAAACTCGTCGGGCCGGTCGCGCCCGGTGCCGCAGGCGGCCAGCGCCAGTGTCGTTGCGGCCATACTCGCCGCGAGGATAATCTTACGCATCGCTCATCTCCGATTTCTCTGGCTTCTCGCGTAGCAGAAATGCCCGCAACACCAAAATCACAACACCCACAGTAATCGCCGCATCCGCGACATTAAAGACCAAAAAGGGCTGAAAGTCCCCGAAATGCAGGTCGATAAAGTCGGCAACATAGCCATAGCGAACGCGATCCGCCAGATTGCCGATCGCCCCGCCGAGGACAAGCCCGAGCGCGAACACGTCCTGTATCTTCTTTTCGCGGTAAATCCAGTAGATTACGCCGAGCGATATCGCCCCGGTCAGCGCCACGAGCAGCCAGCGCTGCGTGTCCGACGACGCCGTCAGCATCCCGAGCGAAACGCCGCGATTTTCGACCCAGGTGAAGTTCAGCACCGAAAGCAGCTCGATCTGCCCGCGCTGGGGCAGCTGGATCAGCGTGATAATCCAGAATTTGGAAATCTGGTCGATCGCCAGCACGGCAAGCGCGACCAGATAGCCGAAGGTCGTTCCGCGGGTGAGGGTGGTATTCATATTAAAATCCTCCCCGGGACGGGGAGGGGGACCGCAAAGCGGTGGAGGGGTCGCGATGTGGCGAAGCCACGAGCATCGGCGCCAGCCGATACAGCGCCGGCTCGCTTCGCTCGCCACCCCTCCGTCAGCCCTACGGGATGCCACCTCCCCGTCCCGGGGAGGATTGTTTGCGCCAACTCATTCACCAATGACATCCTTACACCGGTCGCACAGCGCGCCGTCTTCTGAAACTTCGGGAAGATGCCGCCAGCATCGACCGCATTTGTTATTGGTTGTCGCCTCTACTCCGATCTCCCCACCAGCGTAACCAAAAGTACCGTCGAAACTATCTGGTTCGGTCGCGGACATCGTAAACGCCCCAGGATGCTCAATTTTGACGACTGACGAAATCAGCAATTCGCTTAACAATTCTGCAGGCATCGAATTGAGGATTTCATAGTTTGTTTCTTTCGCAGGGCGAGCCAATATCTCAGCCTCTAAGCTAGACCCAATGACTTTTTCGCGCCGCAGTTCCTCCATAAACCTAAGCGCATGCTGACGAAATCCAATCACTGTTTTCCATTGGCCCAAAGTATCTCTTGGAAGGTTAACCGGTTCAATCTCCGGCCATTCGAGCAAATGCACCGACTCGGCATCTTCCCCGAACCGCGTCCGCCACACTTCCTCCGCCGTGAAACACAGCGCCGGCGCGGCATAGCGGACCAGCGCGTGGAACAGGATATCGAGCACGGTGCGGCATGCCTGCCGTTTCGCGGACCCGGCTGGCAGACATTTCCCGACATCGCAATAGAGACAATCCTTGCGGATATCGAAAAAGAAGGCGGACAGGTCTTCATTGGCAAAATCGGTCAGCGCGCGGACATAGCGATTGAAGGCGTAATCGTTCGCCGCTTCTTTCAGCGTGGCATCGAGTTCGGCCAGCATATGCAGGACGTATCGCTCGAGTTCGGGCATATCGGCGACGGCGACGCGCTCGCTCTCTTCGAAATCATGCAGTGCGCCGAGCATATAGCGGAAACTGTTACGCAATTTCCGATACATATCGGAAACGCCCTTGACGATCTCCGGGCTGATCCGGTGGTCTTCGGTAAAATCGACGGTCGCGGCCCAGAGGCGCAGGATATCCGCGCCATTGACGTCGATAATCTTCTGCGGCTCCATCGTATTGCCGAGCGATTTCGACATTTTGCGCCCGTCCTTGTCCAGCGTCATGCCGTGGGTCAGCAGCTCCTTGTAGGGCGCATGGCCACGCGTGCCGCATGATTCCAGGAGACTCGACTGGAACCAGCCGCGATGCTGGTCGGAG
>JBGTHW010000059.1:0-10041 GCA_041746035.1 Parasphingopyxis sp. | reverse complement strand
GGCGATACGTTCAGGGCCGACGCGGCGGCCCATCGTGTAGAAATAGGTGTTGCAGCTCCTCGCGATGGCGGTGTGGAAGTTCATCGGGCCATGCCGGCCGAGACAGCGAAAGAAGCGATTGCCGAGCTGATAGCCGCCCGGACAATAGACGATTTCCTCCGGATCGACGCCACCCGCAAGCGCTGCGAGTCCGGTCATTGGCTTGAAGGTCGATCCGGGTGGATACATGCCGAGCAGCGCTTTGTTGCGCAGCGGTACGCGTTCGTCTTCGGAAAGCATGTTATATTCCGGATGGCTGATCCCGTCCGAAAAACTGTTCGGATCGAAACACGGCATCGAGGCCATGGCGAGGACATCGCCGGTGCGGCAGTTGAGAACGACCGCCGCGCCCGATTCATTGCCCAGCCTGCGTCCGACATATTCCTGGAGGCCCGCATCGACGGTCAATCGTATCGGATCGCCCGGCTTGTCCGGTCGTGTTTCGAGTTCGCGGACCAACTCGCCCCGTGCCGTGACTTCCGCCCGTCGCGCGCCCGGTTCGCCGCGCAGTCGCTGCTCGAACGTTTTTTCCAGACCGTCCTTGCCGACCCTGAAGCCGGGGAAGAGAAGCAGGGGGTTCTCCTCTTCGAGATACTGTTCGCGGGTCGGTGCGCCGACATAGCCGACAAGGTGGCCGACAGCCGCACCGGCGGGATAGTAGCGCGCGAAGCCCTGCAACGGGGCGACACCCTGGAGTTCGGGCAGGCGGACATTGACGGCGGCGAACTGTTCCCATTCGAGTCCCGATGCAACCTGAACCGGCTGTGCGCCCGGAGCGGTTGCAAGTTCCTCCCGGATCCGGGCGATCTCGTCGGTCGGCAGATCGAGCAACTCCGCAAGCGTCGCGATAATCCGGTTCGGTTCGCGAACGCGATCGGGAATAAGGTCTACGCGGAAATCCGATCGGTTCATGGCGATGGGTCGACCCTCCCGATCGACAATCCAGCCCCGTCGGGGAGGAATCAGACTCAGCTGCACCCGGTTACTCTCGGCGAGCAACTCCCATTCCTCATTCTCCGCCACGGCGATCCAGGCCATGCGTGCGGCCAGCACCCCCGCAATACTAAGCTGCGCGCCATTTACCAGCATGGAGCGTCGCGAGAACATCATCTTGCGCATATTATCGTTCAGCGAAAAGCGGTTGCGGAGACGGCGCTTCATAGTGCCAGCCTCCAGGCATCCAGGCGCGCGCACAACCGGAAGACCAGAGGCACGAGCAAAATCGATATGCCGATCTGCGGAAGGATAGGGTTCAATACCCAGCCACCGCCGGTAAAAGCTGACAACGCCATGGTAATAAAGATATAGGATGTCAGCGCTGCTGTCGCCAGCAGCCAGTCGATCCAGTAATCGCGCCAGATCGTCCGGTTTTCGGCGAGATCGAGTATAATAAGGATGCCCGTCCAGAGCAGCATGCCGCTGCCGATCGGATTGCCCGAAAGTAAATCGTCGAACAGGCCGAACGGAAGACCGGCCCATAGCGGCCATATTTCGGGACGCAGCAGGCGCCAGCCGAGAAAGATCATCAGCGCAAGCGGCGGCATCATCGGCGATTGTGCTACAAGCGGCAAAAGGCTGACAAGCGAGGCGGCGACCACGCTGACCGACGGAATCAGGCTCAGCCGGGCGCGGATCGCGGAGATATTAGCATCGGCGCTGTGCAGACGGCTCATCGTTCTTCCGAAAAACCGGGTTCATTGCCGGTGTCGATTATCCCGCTGGCTTCGGGGGGAGGTTCGTAGGCAGGCTGGACTATGGCAAAATCGAGCGAGGCGGGGTTTGCAAGCGGTGTGCCAAGGGCCGTATCGCCGAATACTTCGACAATAACGGCGACCGGGATGTTGGGAGGATATATGCCGCCCGTGCCGCTGGTAATGAGGATATCGCCTCGCTCGAACGGGTTGTTTCCGGCCTCGAGCGAGCGGACCTCGATTTTTCCATCGCCACGGCCCGTCGTGAAGGCGGGCGTGCCATTGCGCACGATTTTTACAGGTACGATATTGCTGCGGTCGGTAAGCAGGAGAACCCGCGATGCGTTTCGCCCGCTATCGACAATTCTGCCAACGAGACCGTCCGCCGCGCGCACCGGCAGGCCCGGCAGCACACCGTCGCTGCGGCCGGCGAAAAGAGTTGCCAGACGCCGCGAACTTGTCAGGCTGGAATTGACGAGGCGTGCCGTTGCGATCGTCGGGCTTTGTCGTTCGATAAGTCCGGCAAGCTGCCTTAGCCGCCGGTTTTCGAGATCGGTAACCTGGGCCTCGATGAGTCTGCGCCGGGCGATGTCCAGTTCGGCGCGCAGTTCCGCATTCTGACGGCCCGCATTCCACCAGTCCGCAATCCGGTCGTCGATCCGTCCGCCTTGCTGGACCGCACCGCGGCCTGTCGACGAAACCGGGGCGGTAATATCGCTGACGGTGCCGCGAATGGAGGCAAAGCCTTGCGGGTCGAACATCGCGATCAGGATCAGACCGAAGCCAATCATCGCGCCGGTAACCGCGATCACATATCCGGCAAACACCCCGAAGCGCGCGCGACGGGAAAATCCGGGGCGCTTCGATCCGCTGCTGGCCATTTCGGTTGCTCCCGGAAAATCAGCCCGTGGAAAGGACGCCGCGGAAGATTTCTTCTTCCAGCGCACGACCTGTACCAAGCGCGACGCAGGTAAGCGGGTCTTCCGCGACCGTAACCGGTAGCCCTGTCTCGCGGCGCAACACCTCGTCGATACCTTCGAGCAGTGCGCCGCCGCCGGTGAGCACGATACCCTGATCGACAATATCGGCGGCGAGCTCCGGCGCGGTGTTTTCCAGTGCGATGCGAACGCCCTCGACAATCGTGCCGACGGGCTCGCTGAGCGCCTCGGCCAATTGCCCCTGATTGATCGATATTTCCTTGGGCACGCCATTAACGAGATCGCGTCCCTTGATGTGGATCGTCTGGCCTTTGCCATCCGCCGGCATCAGCGCCACGCCAACCTCTTTCTTGATCCGCTCCGCCGTGGCCTCCCCGATCAGCAAATTATGGTTGCGCCGGACATAAGACGAAATCGCCTCATCCATCTTGTCGCCGCCGGTTCGCACAGAGGTGGTGTAGGCAAGGCCACGCAACGAGAGGACAGCCACCTCGGTCGTACCGCCGCCAATATCTACGACCATCGAGCCGATCGGCTCGGTTACCGGCATACCGGCGCCGATCGCCGCTGCCATCGGCTCCTCGATCAGCCACACCTGGCTCGCGCCGGCATTGGAAGCGGCGTCGCGAATAGCGCGGCGCTCGACCTTGGTCGAACCTGAGGGGACGCAAATCACGATTTCCGGCCAGCGCGGGAAGCGCCGTTGGCCGTGCACTTTGGTGATAAAGTGCTTTATCATCTGCTCCGCGACATCGATATCGGCGATTACGCCGTCGCGCAGCGGACGGATGGCTTCGATGGAGTCGGGAGTCTTGCCCATCATCATCTTGGCGTCGTCGCCGACGGCGCGGACTTTTTGAATCCCGTTGATCGTCTCTATGGCCACCACCGATGGTTCATTCAGGACGACGCCGCGCCCCCGCACATAGACGACGGTGTTGGCGGTGCCCAGATCGATCGCCATGTCGTGCGACATCATCTTGAAAAAGCGTTGAAACCACATTGTCGGGATTGTCTCGCAGGTCTGTAGGTTAAAGGTCGGGAATCGGCAGCAAAATCGCCTTGGCCCCCACATAGCGATTAACAGCGCTTTTGCACGTAATATTTGTGCAATGCGGTGTGGATGAAATGCTCGCTTGCCCGCACATCGCGAACGGCCTTGGGGGTGTCGCGCCGTGTGGATCAGCCGCTCGCGCCATATGGCGAGATCGTTTAGAGTTCGTTCATGCTCATCCGTCGCCTCCCCGAACATCTCGTCAACCGCATCGCGGCTGGCGAAGTCGTCGAACGCCCGGCCAGCGCGATCAAGGAACTGGTCGAGAACGCCATCGATGCCGGCGCGACGCGCATTGTCGTGAAGCTGGCATCGGGCGGGATCGACCGGATCGAGGTGGTGGACGATGGCTGCGGCATGGATCGCGACGAAATGGCGCTGGCGCTCGAACGCCATGCGACAAGCAAGCTGCCCGATGAGGCGATCGAGGAGGTTTCGACGCTGGGGTTTCGCGGGGAGGCTTTGCCCTCGATAGCGAGTGTCGCGCGGATGACGCTTGAGTCGCGCGTTCGCGGGGCCGAGGGCTGGTCGCGGACGGTCGATAATGGTGAGACGGTGGAGGAGGGGCCAGCGGCACTCCCACCCGGAACGCGCGTGGTCGTTGAAAATCTTTTCGCCAAGGTTCCCGCCCGCCGCAAATTTCTCCGCACGCCAAGGTCGGAATATGGCGCAGCCGCCGATGTGATCCGCCGTCTGGCGATGGCACGACCCGATATCGGATTTGTGCTCGAGCATGACGGGCGTAAAAATATCGCGGTGCAGCCGGGGGAAGGGCAGCCCGAGCGTGTGGCGGCGCTCACCGACCGGCAGCTTTCGGACAATAGCGTTGCCGTCGATTATGAGCGTGGCAGCGCGAAGCTCGAAGGCGTCGCCAGCCTGCCGACCTTCAATCGCGGTGTCGCAGATCACCAATATCTCTTCGTCAATGGCCGACCGGTGAAGGACAGGCTTCTTATAGGCGCGGTGCGTGGCGCGTATCAGGATTTGCTCGCGCGCGACCGCCACCCTGTCCTCGCGCTGTTCCTGACGCTGCCCAATGACGAGGTCGATGTGAATGTCCATCCGGCCAAGACCGAAGTGCGCTTCCGCGAACCGGGGAATATTCGCGGGCTGATTGTCGGCGGTCTGCGCCATGCACTCGATAGCGCCGGTTTCCGCAGCGTGCAGCGACCCTCGGCGGGTGCGCTCGGCAACTGGCAGCGAGAAGGAAGCCCCTCCCCTTCAGGGGAGGGGTTGGGGTGGGGCCGCGACACTAAACGAGCCTTCGCCTTTAGCACACCGCACTTCCCCACCCCCAACCCGTCCCCCATGGGGGACGGGCTATCCCAACACTCCGTCTGGGAAGCGAGCGCCGAATACCGCCCCGCGCCCGAAGGCCGCGCCGAAATCGCCGAAGCCCCCGTACCGCAGGCCAGCGACCATCCGCTCGGCATCGCCCGCGGGCAGGTCGCCGAAACCTATATCGTCGCCGAAGCCGAGGACGGCCTCGTCATCGTCGATCAGCACGCCGCGCATGAACGCCTCGTCCTCGAACGCATGAACGCGGCGATGGCCGAGGGCGGGGTGGCGAGCCAAGGGTTGCTGGTGCCCGAAGTCGTCGAACTGGATGAAAGCGCGTGCGATGCCCTCGAAGAGCGCATCGCGGAACTGGCCGAAATGGGCCTCGAACTCGAACGCTTCGGCCTTAAAGCGCTCCTCGTCCGCGCCACCCCCGCGATGCTCGGCGCAGGCGATGTGCGCGGGCTGGTCACCGATCTCGCCGACGAAATCGCCGCCTATGACCAGCATCTCAGCCTGAAAGAACGCCTTGACCACGTTGCCGCCACCATGGCCTGCCACGGTTCGGTGCGCGCCGGCCGGGTGTTGAATGTGGCGGAGATGAATGCGTTATTGCGCGAAATGGAAGTGACGCCCCACAGCGGCCAGTGCAATCACGGGCGCCCGACCTGGGTGAAGCTGGGGCATGGCGATATCGAGAAACTTTTTGGCAGGAAATGAATAGTTTGGTCCATGCATCTGATGCCACTGTGAAGCGCTATGGGGCCATTTTTGAGATAGGAAGATTGTATGAGAATTTGGTCTCTTTTTAAGAAACAGGGCGACCCGCGAAAATCTCAATTACTTGAAGCACTGAAAGAAAATGATATTTTTTTTGGGGACGAGATTGCTTGGGGGGAAATCCGTGCCGTCATCGAACAAGAGCTTCGGAAACCTTTGCCCGAGGCAGTGCAGTTCGAGAAACCTCGGCATCCCCATCGTTATCTTACCCCCACCCTATGGCGATTCGTCACAGATAAATTGTTATCGGGCGAGCTTCACATCTACCGTGGTGTTCTCAGCGGTCGCGGACAAAGTTATAGATCGATTGCCGAAGAATTGATGAGCCATATGATCGCCAACGGCGATTTCAAAGCTTCTGAAGCCGACGACGAGCTTTTCGATCTTGATGAGGCGATCAGGAACGAGGGTTAGGTTGAAATTTAGCGCCGATTCATGGGTAGATTTTTGTAAAGCTGAGTCACGGCGATATCGGGAATCTGTTCAGGCGGAAGTGAATGATGTAGAATTACGCATCAATCGATGCTACATTTGATGCGTAAGGAGCGAGCGATGCGCACAACCATAACGATCGACGATGAGCTTTGGGAAAAGCAACAGAATTTACCGGCGTTAAAGAGAAATCCGAGCTTATACGGCGGGCCTTGCGCGAACTCGTCGCGCGCGAAGCGGGGCGGCGTCTTATTGCGCTTGGCGGCAGCGATCCCGATGCGAAGGCGGCTCCCCGGAGGCGTCCGCCTGACTGGACCAACCCGGAATGATCCTGGTCGATACGTCGATATGGATCGATCATCTCGCAAAACCGGATGCGCAACTGGCCGAATTGATCGAAGGTCAACTCGCATTTGTGCATCCATATGTGATCGATGAAATTTTACTCGGCAGCATAAAAGACAGATTGGTCGTCGCGGAGCAACTGGAGCTGCTTCCCCAGCTTATGCCCGTCAGGCATTCCGAAGTTTTACGCCTCATCGAGAACCACTATCTGTTCGGCAGCGGAATTGGCTATGTCGATGCCCATCTTCTCGCGTCCGCCAGCGTGACGAAGCAGTGCCAATTATGGACGCGCGACAAACGGCAGCTAGCCGCCGCAGAAACCCTTGGAGTGGCAGCCGACCTTGCCTAAAATCGTCGCCGTCTCCCGCAAATCCGTCCACGGCATCGCCAAACCCAATGTTGCGTCCATCCGCCTGATCGAAGGCCAAGGCGTCGAAGGAGACGCGCATTTCGGCGAAACGGTGCAGCATCGCTCGCGGATAGCGCAAAATCCGGATCAGCCCAATCTGCGGCAGGTGCATCTGATCCATGCCGAGCTGTTCGACGAGCTGGCGGGAAAGGGACTTGCTGTCGCGCCCGGCGATATGGGGGAGAATATTACAGTGCGGGGGATCGACCTGCTGGCGTTACCCGAGGGGGCAGAGCTGGCTTTGGGCGGGGAGGCGCGGGTGCGGATTACCGGGCTGCGCAATCCGTGTGCGCAGCTGAACGAACATGCGCCGGGCTTGATGGAGGCGGTGCTGGATCGCGATGTCGATGGCGGGCTGGTGCGCAAGGCCGGGGTTATGGCGGTGGTTGTCGCTGGCGGCAAGGTGCGCGCGGGGGATGCAATTGGGGTGACATTGCCGGAGGGAGAGAGGAGGGCGTTGGTGGCGGTTTGATATCCGTTCGCCCTGAGCCTGTCGAAGGGCTGTCCTTCATTTTCACCATTGAAAAGCAAGAACAGGGCTTCGACAAGCTCAGCCCGAACGGAGTTTTTCCTGACCCGCCACCCTGTTCGCCACGCTCAGCACTGCCCTTACGCTCGCCGTCGCGACGTCATGGCTGATGCCGACGCCGAACACGGTGCCGCCATTCGCCGCCTTGCACTCCAGATACGCTGCCGCCTGCGCGTCCGCGCCGTGGCCGATAGCGTGTTCGTTATAGCTTTCGACATCGAAATCGATGCCCCATTCGTCGTGCAGCGCTGCAATAACGCTGGAAATCAAACCATTGCCCCGCCCGCTGACCGAGCGTTCCTCGCTATTGTGCGAGATCGTGCCGGTGAAGATACGATCATTGCCTGCCCGGCTTTCGCTGTAATCCAACAGTTCGTAGCTTTTTTCGCCGGTCAGGCCATAGGTTTTCTGAAAAGCTTGCCAGATATCGTCGGCATTGAGTTCGTGGCTCGTTTGGTCCGCCAGCTCCTGCACGGTCAGGCTGAAATTCGCCTGCAACCGCTTGGGCAGTTTCAGACCCTGATCTTGTTCGAGCACCCAGGCGACGCCGCCCTTGCCGGATTGGCTGTTCACGCGGATCACGGCCTCATAGCTCGTCCCGATATCGGCGGGATCGAGCGGGAGGTAAGGCACTTCCCACAGTTTATCATTGCGGGCTTCCTGCGCGGCAAAGCCTTTCTTGATCGCGTCCTGATGCGAGCCGGAAAAGGCCGTGAAGACCAGCTCGCCACCATAGGGATGGCGCGGATGGACGGGGATCCGGTTGCAATATTCGACGGTGTTCTTGATTTCCTCGATATCGGAAAAATCGATGCCCGGATCGATGCCCTGCGAATAGAGATTGAGTCCCACCGTCACGAGATCGCAATTGCCGGTGCGTTCGCCATTGCCGAACAGGCAACCCTCGACGCGGTCCGCGCCCGCCAGCAGGCCGAGTTCGGTCGCCGCAATGCCTGTGCCGCGATCGTTATGGGTGTGCAACGAGATAACGACGCTATCACGGCAACTGACCGCGCGGCAGAAATACTCGATCTGGTCGGCGTAAATATTCGGCGTCGCTGCCTCGACCGTCGCCGGGAGATTGAGGATCAGCGGTTTTTCGGGCGTCGGCGCGATAATCGCGATCACCGCCTCGCAAATCTCGACGCTGAAATCGATCTCGGCGGTAGAGAACGTCTCCGGAGAATATTCGAAATGCCAGTCGGTCTCGGGGTATTTCGCGGCCTGCTCGACAAGAATGGTCGCGCCGTCACAGGCGATGCCGATCACGCCTTCCTCATCCGTCTGGAACACATGCTTGCGCCAGGCGGGGGAGATCGCGTTATAGAGATGGACAATGGCGCGTTTCGCCCCCGCCATACTTGCAAAGGTGGTTTCGATCAGATCGCGGCGCGATTGCGTCAGTCCCTGGATGATGACGTCATCGGGGATAGCATCGTTCTCGACCAACCCGCGAATAAAATCGAAATCGGTCGCGCCCGATGCTGGGAAACCGACCTCGATTTCCTTGATACCAATCTTGGTGAGCAGCTTGAAAAACCGTGTCTTCTTCTCCGCATCCATCGGGTCGATCAGCGCCTGGTTGCCGTCGCGCAGATCGGTCGAGAGCCAGCGTGGTGGGGCGGTGATCGTGCGGGTCGGCCACTGGCGGTCGGGCAGATCGACCTGAGGGAAAGGTCGGTATTTGGCGGACGGGTCTTTGAGCATGGGCATGACAATAGCCTGTTTTCTTCGAGGTGGCTTGGGAGTTTCGGGGAGCCCTTAGGCCGTGTGTGCCGCACGCGGCACAGATTGCACGCCTAAGGGCGTGTAAGTCGAAGAAGCAGCAGGGCGTTATGCGCTGTCATACGGAGGATAATGGCGGGGAATGATTGAGGAGTCCAGACGCCGCATCAGTTACGAAAAAAGCTTCTAGTAACAATCGACTTTTTCGATATGGTCGTCGGAGTCCAGATTTATATTCAGGCGATCGTAACGCAAATCGTCATTGACGGCTTGATTCGCTTCGATCCAGCGAATTCGATTATGGTTGACAACCGCCTCGATCTCGCGTCGCGTTGCGGTATCGGCTTCCCGGCCAATATATTCCGACAATTGATCCGCCCCGCATTCGCTTGGCAAGATCCCGAGACAGTTAGAGCCGACAGGTCGTCTTATATCGGGGTTTATGCCGGGACAAGGTGGCAGGTCGTTATCAGCTCGTATCGCAGAGGGTTCTGCAGACGAAATGTCTTCCGACGAGGCATCCGAAGTTTGCATTGCTTCTTCGGGGCTCGTGCAAGCTAAACTGAATAGCAGCACCACCACGGGCCAACATGTAGTTTTTGCGAGTGAGACCATAGCACAAATCCTGAATTCAGGGTGTTGTTTCAGAGTTAGTTCTTCGCCTTGTCGACCAGCTTGTTGGCGCCGATCCACGGCATCATCGCGCGCAGTTCCGCACCGGTTTTCTCGATCGGATGCTCGGCCTGCAATTTGCGCGCGGCTTTCATCTCCGGATTGCCCGCGCGATTATCGGCGATGAAGCGCTGGACGAATTTGCCGCG